>JADLBV010000096.1 GCA_020847545.1 Phycisphaerales bacterium | reverse complement strand
TGTTGCAGAAGATCGCCAATTCGATCAGCAAGAACCACCCCGAAGTGGTGCTGATCGTCCTGTTGATCGATGAACGTCCCGAAGAAGTGACGGACATGAAGCGCAACACGCAGGCGGAGGTGGTCAGCAGCACGTTTGATGAGCCGACCGGCCGGCATATTCAGATCGCCGAGATGGTGATCGAGAAGGCCAAGCGCTATGTCGAGTTCGGGCGGGATGTGGTCATCCTGCTGGATTCGATCACCCGCCTGGCCCGCGCGTACAACACCGAAGTCCCGCATTCGGGCAAAATCCTGACCGGTGGTGTGGACGCCAACGCCTTGCAGAAGCCCAAGCGATTTTTCGGCGCCGCCCGTGCCATCGAAAATGGCGGGTCATTGACGATCCTGGGCACCGCGCTGGTCGATACCGGCTCGAAGATGGATGAAGTCATCTTTGAGGAGTTCAAGGGAACCGGCAACGCCGAGTTGCACCTGGATCGACGGCTGGTGGATCGTCGCACTTATCCGGCGATCGACATCAACGCCTCCGGCACCCGCCGCGAGGAATTGCTGCTGGATCCGAAGGAACTGGAACTGGTTTATCGCCTGCGTCGGGTTCTGTCGGACATGAATCCGGTGGAATCGGTGGAATTGCTCAAGAGCCGTTTGGAAAAGGTTCCGAGCAACGGGCAGTTCCTGATGTCGATGAATCTGGATTGATATCGACTTTCAGTCGGCGAGAATTTTGTGTTTTTAACCAACCCCGGTACGCAAGTGCCGGGGTTTTCTGTGTTTATGGCAATGGTCGGCCGCGCTATGGACAAATGAAGTTTGGGGGCGCAAAATGTATGGGAGCCCATGGATCGAGCGGAGTCAACAATTAAAAGCGCGGCCGGCGCGCAGACGCGGCAGGTATTGGATGCGATTCGACGGATCGTGCGCGCGTTGAGGCAGGCATCACAGACGACCCGCCGGGAGGTGGGGTTGAATGGCGCGCAAGTATTTGTGTTGCAAAAACTTGCGGGTGAGCGGGCGATCAGCGTCAATGAGCTTTCCGAGCGGACGTTGACGCATCAGAGTACGGTTTCGGTGGTGGTGCAGCGATTGGTCGATAAAGGGTTGGTTCAGCGAAGCCGGTCGGCATCGGATGGAAGGCGGTTGGAACTGGCGTTGACGGTGGCCGGCCGAAAGGTGTTGCGGCAGACGCCAAACGCGGCACAGGAACAGATTGTTCAGGCGTTGCATCGCATGGGGGATGAACCTCGCGGTGAATTGGCGGCGTTGTTGACCCGGCTGGTGCAGTTGATCGGCCTCGATGATCAGCACGCGGGGTTGTTTTTTGAAGAAGAGACCCACGAGCCGGCCAAGACGATTCGACGCACGACCACACGAAAAATTCCGGTGAATTGATTTTATAAATTTGAGAATCATTGAAAGGCGAAGTGTTTATGGAAGAGGGCAAGGCGGCCAGAAAGATCGAACAGTCATCAACCACCGGCGGGTTGCCGGTGTCGCCATCGCTTGGGCCGACATTGGAGGCGGCGGAGGTGCCGCACGAAGGGACGGCGTTTGGGCCGCGCGCGGTGTATGTGAGCATCGCGGCGATGGTGGTGGGGCTGGCGGCGGCGCTGGCGTCGCGGGCATTGATTTATCTGATCTGGTTTTTGACCAACCTCTTTTTTTACCACCGGTTTTCGGTGGAGATCATTCATCAGCCGATGGAAATCGTGTCGCCCGTGGTGATCGGCGTGCCGGTGATCGGTGCCATCATCATCGGGCTGATGGCGCGGTATGGATCGCGGGCGGTGGCCGGTCATGGCATCCCCGAAGCGATGGAACAGGTGCTGCTGAATCAGAGCAACATTCCGGCCAAAATGACGTTTTTGAAACCGGTGTCGGCGGCGATCTCCATCGGCACCGGAGGTCCATACGGCGCTGAAGGCCCGATCATCGCCACCGGCGGGGCGCTGGGATCGTTGTTGGGACAGTTTCTGCCTGTAACCACCGGCGAGCGCAAAACATTGCTGGCGGCCGGCGCCGCGGCGGGCATCGCAACGGCGTTTGGAGCGCCGGTGGCGAGCGTGCTATTGGCGATTGAGCTGCTGCTGTTTGAATTTCGGCCGCGTTCGATCATACCGGTGGCGCTGGCGTGCGTGGTGGCGACGGTGGTGCATTATGTTTTTGAAGGGGAGGGGCCGTTTTTCCATTTCGCGCCCAGTGAGCTGGACCCGGTCACCCGCGCGGCGATGATGGCGTATCTGGTGATCGGATGCATCATCGGAGTGGGGGCGGTGGTGCTGACGCGGACGGTCTATCTGATCGAACACCTGTTTGAAAAAATACCGATCCATTGGATGTGGCATCCGGCCATTGGCGCGGTGCTGGTGGGGGTGATTGGATATCTGGCGCCGCGAACATTTGGTTCGGGATATTTCAACATTGATGATCTGCTGAGTCAGAAACTGGCGCTGGGGGCGATTGTGTTTCTGGGGATCATGAAATTTCTGTCGTGGACGATTTCGCTGGGAAGCGGCACGGCCGGTGGAACGCTGGCGCCGGTCTTCACCATCGGCGGAACGCTGGGGGCCATATTGGGGATTGCCGGCCGGCACCTGTTTCCACAGGCCCACATTGACATCTCGATGGCGGCGCTGGTGGGGATGGTCGGTATTTTCGCCGGGGCGTCGCGTGCGCTGCTGACTTCGGTGGTCTTCGCGGTTGAGACGACGATGGCGCCGATGACGATTCTGCCCGCGTTGGCGGGATGTTCGGCGGCATATCTGGTCTCGTGCCTGTTGATGCGCCATTCGATCATGACCGAGAAGATGGCTCGGCAGGGGGTTCATGTCCCCGAAGAATTTGAGGCGGATTTTCTGGATACGGTGTCGGTCAGTCAGATGATGAGCCGGCCGATCGTGTCGTTGCTGGAAAACCGCCCGGTGGGAGAGGTGCGGGATTGGATTCAGTCGGGTGCGCAGGGTTCATCTCATCAGGGATTCCCTGTTGTTGATGCCAATGGATATTTATTGGGTGTCTTGACCCGCCGGGATTTGCTGAAGATGGAAGTTCCCGGCCAAGTGCCCGTCAAAGACCTGTTGCGACGACGTCCCAGCGTGGTCTACGATGATTGCACGCTGCGGGATGCGGCCGACCATATGGTCAACCACGATGTGGGGCGGTTGCCGGTGGTCAGCCGACAGGAGCCGTCGAAACTGGTTGGGATGATCACCCGAAGCGACGTTTTGCGGGCACACCGGATGCGGCTGCGCGAGGAACAACCCAAACGGCACATCACCTTCAAGTTGGGCAAACGCAACGGCCAGGTGATCGCCGCGGGCCATTCGTCCGAACAATCGGGTTGAACTTGCGGGTCATTTTATAATCATTGGACGCTGAGGATGGTCGGCCGATAGGATATAATGTTTATCGTTTTGCTAAGGAGATTTTAACATGAGTCAATTTCCAAATCCGATGGGGATGAACCGTTCGGTTCCCTGGGCGCAATCCGATGCTTCGGATCGCACGGCGGGGCGGTTCATGAACTCGGTCTATGCGTGGATGTGCGTCGGCTTGGCGCTGACGGCCGTGGTGGCATGGGGCACCAGCCAGTCGCCGGCGGTGCTGAAGATGATCTTTGGCTCCGGACTGGTTTGGGCGCTGATCATCGCCGAGCTGGTGCTGGTGGTGGTGATTTCATCCGCTGTCAACAAGATCAACGCATCGGTGGCGACGGGATTGTTTTTGCTCTACGCGGCATTGAACGGGCTGACGCTTTGCTCGGTCTTTTTGATGTACAACCTGCCGGCGTTGGGCGGGGCGTTTGCCGTCAGCGCGGGGATGTTCGGCGTCACCAGTTTTTATGGATACGTCACAAAGCGCGACCTGAGCCGATTGGGCAGTTTGATGTTCATGGCGTTGATCGGGTTGATTCTGGCCAGTGTGGTGAACATCTTCGTCGCCAGCAGCGCGCTTTATTGGCTGGTGACCTATGCGGGCGTCTTCATTTTCGTCGGCCTGACGGCGTATGACACGCAGAAGCTCAAGCAGCTCAGCTATCAGGTGGAAGGCAACTCGGCCTTGTCGGCGCGGATGTCGATCGTGGGGTCGCTGATGCTGTATCTGGATTTCATCAACCTGTTCCTGTTCATGCTGAGGATCATGGGTGGCGGGCGTCGAAGCTGAGTGTCTTCGATCCCGATGTGAAGATTCTTCAAAATGCACGGCGCTCAACCCGCCGGGTATTTTTATTTCGGCCAATTGATCACTGGCCAATGCGTCTGCGATTCGATTTGCAGAAGGCGGTTGTATTTGGCCAGTCGTTCAGATTGGTTGATGGAACCGACTTTGATCTGATCGCCACCCCATCCCACCGACAAATCGGCCAGCCAGTTGTCCTCGGTTTCGCCGCTGCGGGCGCTGATGGTGATGCGCCAGCCGGCCGAACGGGCCAGCCGCAATGCCTCCGCGGCTTCGCTGAGCGTTCCGATCTGGTTGACCTTTAACAATAGCGCGTTGGCGCATTGGCTCTCGATTGCCCGTCCGATGCGTGCGGGGTTGGTGCAGAGAAAATCATCCCCCAAGACCATCGCTTTTTCTCCGATGGCGCGTCGTAATGCCGGCCAGTTTGCCCAGTCATCTTCGGACAAGGCATCTTCGACACTGACCAGCGGATAGCGGTTGATCCATCCCGCGATCAGGTCGATCATTTGGCTGCTGGAATATCGTTGGCCGTCGAATTGGTAGATGCCGTTTTCGTAAAAATGGGATGAGGCGACATCCACCGCCAATGCGACATCCTGGCCGGGACGAAAGCCGGCGGCGGTGATTGCTTCCACCGCATCTTTGAGCATGTCTTCGGTGGATGCGAAGGGGGGCGCCAAACCACCTTCATCCGCCTTTAAGGCGCGGGTGTTGTATTTTCGCAGGCACAGTTCGGCGGCGGATTGATAGACCGCCCAGACCATCGCCAGCCCCTGATTGATGGTGTTGGCCGATACGGGGACCAACAGCACATCCTGAATGCACACTTGACCGCCGGCGTGTTTGCCGCCGCTGAAAAGGTTCACGGTAAGCCGGGGGAGTGTTTGTCCATTGTGGCCGGCGATGTCGGCCAGATGTTTGTATAGAGGCAATGTGCGTGATGCCGCGCAGGCGCGGGCGAACGCGATGGAGACCGCCAGCAGGGCGTTGGCGCCCAGGTTGGATTTGTTGGTTGTCCCATCCAACTCCAGCATCGCATGATCCAGCGACTGTTGATCGGTAAAATCCCGGCCGCGCAGATGTTGCTGGATCGGTCCGATGATGTTGGCCACCGCCTTGGTGCAACCCAGCCCGCGGTAGCGATTGCGATCCCCATCGCGCAATTCCAACGCCTCGGCCGATCCGGTGGATGCGCCCGATGGGACGGAGGCATCGGCGATCGCGCCATCGTCCAATGTGCATTGCGCCCAAACGGTGGGGCGGCCGCGGCTGTCGAGGATTTCCATGGCATTGAGGCTTTTCAGTGTGGGCATGATTAAAGGTCCTGTATGAAGCGGTTGAATAATTCCGGCGGATTGGCCGGTGGATTTTTCATCAGTTCCACAACGCGATGGCGTTGCCGCAGCCGTTGATCGCCCGTCAGATATTCCAGCGGCGAACGGCCGGCCACGCGGGCAAGCAGGCAACCGAGCGTCTGTCTTGCCGCATGGGATGGCAAATCGGTGATGAAGGGGACATCGCCAAGTGTATTGAGATAGCTGTTCCAGAAACAACCGGCCGCGTTCAACAGCGCCGGCCGAAATTGCGGCAGATGGTGGGCCTTGCTCAGCAGATGCGTCATCGCGAAGCCCAGATCGAATGCCGGATCGCCGAAATGAATCACCTCGTGATCGAGCAGAATCAATCGGCCATCGCGAACCAGCACATTCTTGGGGCTGTAATCCCCGTGAACGATGGTGATTCGTCGATCCAGCGTGGATTGGATCAGAGGGGTTAAAAAGTCGGCCGCATCGGGAACCTGTTGGGCGGTGTATTGATAATACGGCTCCAGCCGCAGAGATTGGTAAAAACTGCGGTCGTCGAAAATTGTCGCGAGTTGCGATTGTCTTTCCCACCCGCCGCGATGAATGGCCGCCAGCAGTTGGCCGAACTGTTTGGCGTGGGATTCATCAATTTGGCCACTCAATAGCAATGTTTTGTAATTTTCGTGCGGCCGAGGGACGGCCTCCATCGCCAGCAGATGATGGGCCGGGTCCTCAAACACCAAAGGTGTGATCGTCCCCGGCGGGGCGATCTTTTCCAGCCACCGCAGCCCCATCGCCTCGCGTTCGATGCGGGCCGGATCGCTGAACCAATCCACCGCCACCCGCAATTTTGCCAGCGCCTGTTTTAATACCCATCCATGCCCATCGGGCCATTCCATCAGCACGGTTTTGTTGGAGACCCCTCCCGCCAGCACGCGCACGCTCACGGAATCGCTAGCCGACAAATGGCCGCCGGCGCGCAGATAATCGCGCAACATGCGTTCGTTTTCGATGTCCAGCAAATCGGGCGAATCGGACAGATTCATCGTGGGTAACAGTATGTGAATGTCACGGCCAAGATCAAATGGATGGAGGATGCGGCGGCTGTAAAAAACGGGACAGGTCCAATTATTGATCCTCATTAGTGATACCCTTTGGCCTGCCGCGGCGGCGGAGGGGGCCTAAGCCCAATCGCTTTTCCATCTGTCTTGTCCAGGTATCGGAACCGAAAGGTCGATTGTGCGCCAATGACTGTTGGACCGCCTGTTCCTCGGCCGTCGTCTGCGGAGCATTCACCCAGTCGATCCAGTCTCTTCGCCGGGCAATAGGCCATGAAGCAATCGCGATTCGCGGCAATTGTGCCACCGGCGGGGTAAACAATTGGCCCAGGCTTGACCATCGCCAGTTCTCGGCACGCTTGACAATGCCCGCCCGCAGGGGATTTCGCTCGACATATCGCAGCAGCGTCAACAGATGCGAGTCATCCTGCACGACAAAGGACTTGTACCGGCCCTGATAAACGCTGCCCCATCCTACGCGATGGCGGTGCTCAACCCATCGTCGAACGTGCGTGATTGTCAGCCGCTGCATAAACCGCGCCAGTTGTCCGTCGCGCTGCGGCCAGACAACCAGATGCCAGTGATTGTCCATCAGGCAGTAGCCCAACACGCGCATCGGTTCGATTTCAAGTACATCGTTCAACACGCGAATAAACGCGGCATAATCGTTGGCATGGTGGAATAAATCCTGCCTTCCCACGCCGCGATTGAGCACATGATAGATCAAACCACCTGGGGCATGACGGGCTTGTCGGGGCATGAGAAACAGCATAATGGGAAGAAACGCGGGGCGTCAATAATTGGACCTGTCCCGTTTATCTTTTCCTAGCCCATTTATTGTGTTTATTACGAAAACCATCAAGCGAGCGATTTAATGTAAGAAGCAAACCCTGTGCCTCAACAATATTAATCTGGTGGAATTCTTCAATGAGCTTCGCCACCCGTGTTTGGGATGAAGCGTCAATTCGATCGAACTTTTCCTCCGTCGCCACTCCCAAGCTCCTTTCCACAAGCTGTCTGCGTTACAAATTATCTGCTCTGGTGAATTCACGCAACACCGGGTCTGAAGCGAACAAGACATCGCGTCCGGGAATCGATAGGTTTTGTTTGCCAGAACACATTAAGGTTAATGAACGAGGACGCAGATAATGCGTTCATCGCCCTTCTCGGTTCATCGCGCCATGGCAGATCACTTCAACACAACGCTACGAATGAGATGATGATGCTTTATCCGTAGTGATACCCGCGGTTGCCAGCAGGTTGCGGGTGGCGGTCATGGGGAGGCCGACGATGTTGGTGTGGCTGCCGGCCATGCGGATGATGAAGGGGTCGGTGTCCTGGATGCCATATCCGCCGGCCTTGTCGCGCCATTGGCCGGTGGCGATGTAGTTTTCGATGTCGTGAAGGGTGAGCGGTTTCATTCGCACGGCCGAGAGGTTGCGAATCGTTGCGGAAAACCGTGCGGAGGGATGCACCACCGCCACGCCGGTGATCACCAGATGGGTGGTTCCCGACAAGAGGCTCAACATCTCATAGGCGTGTTGGGCGTCGCGCGGCTTGCCGAGAATCTGTTCTCCGAAGGCTACGATCGTATCGGCCCCCAGCACAACCGCATCGGGAAATTTTGAAGCCACCGCCTCGGCCTTGGCCAGCGCCAGTCGTTTGGCCAGTTCCGAGGGGGCCATTCCATCGGCCGCGAAGGATGCTTCGTCGAGGTCGGCCGGGTGAATGTCAAAGACAAATCCCGCATCGCGCAACAGGGATTGTCGTCGCGGCGATGCGCTGGCCAGGATCAGCCGGGGGCCTTGCACGGTTGCATTTCTCCACGCCGGGGCGATGGATCACGGATTTTGCAGCGAGACCGCCAGGTCACCCTGTCGCGGGGCGCGGCCGCCGGGGACGGGGGCGTATTTCACATGCAGGGCATCGGGTGTGATGTTGACCACCGTGCCATTGGCCACCGGTTTCTCGTTGGTGTCGATAATGGTGAGGATGTCGCCGTTTTTGAAACTTTTCAGGTCGATGTCGCCGACGGCCGCCAATGTGACATCCTCCGCCACGGCCGTCACCAGCCCAACGCGCGTGCCGGGGTGGATGCGCTGATAACTCTGGCGCAATTCCTGAACCAGTGAGGTATCACCCTTGGGGGGCAACCCGTCGGACGGCTGCGATTTGGGCCGGCAGCCGAGTTCCATGCCCAAAAACATCGCCCCCGCGAATATTGTCATCCCCGCCAACGCCAGTCTGCTCATGTTGCGAACTCCCGCGGTTGATCCTGTGCGGCCGCCCGCCAATGGGCATGCCGATTCTCTAGTAAACCATGATATGGCCTGTTGTTGCAAGCTTTTGGCCTCCTGCGAACACCTTAAATCACAATCGAATGGCCAAAAATAGGGATTGTGCGGAAACGTGAGATGGCTCACAATACCAAAATAAAGGAGCCTTAGCTTATGAAAATCGTCAAATGGATCATTCTGGTACTGGTTTTAATCATCGTCGTCGGCGGGGTTGTTTTGTATTTGAACCTGAACCGGATCGTACGTTCCACGGTCGCCAGCCAGAGCACGCAGTCGCTGAATCTGCTGACCACGGTGGGTGGGGCCAATGTGTCGCTGGTTGGCGGCAATTTGAATTTGAGCAACATGCAGATCGCATCACCCAAGGGGTTTTCCGCGCCGCAGCTCTTTACGTTGTCGGGGATCGATGTGGCCGTGAAATACAGCCAGTTGCGATCCGATCCCATCCGCATTCAGAGCATCAACATTGAAAATCCCAAGCTGGTGCTGGAACAGTCCGGTGGCAAGTTCAACGTGCAGGCGGTGATGGACCAGTTGAGTCAGGACAAGCCCGAAGCGCCCAGCGACGGCAAACGACAGGAAGGCCAGCCGCTTCGACTGATCATCGATCAGTTGAAAGTGACCGGCGCCACGGTGGCGATTCGGCCGGGGATTCCGGGGTTGAAGGATCAATATGACCTGACGTTGCCTCCGATCAATCTTGCCAACATCGGATCGGGTGACGGCAACCAGAATGGCGCGGCCATCAAGGAGGTGGTCATGCTGCTGGCGACGACGATGGCGTCCAAGGCGGCCGATTCGGACCAGATTCCGCCGCAACTGAAGGAATTGCTGAATCTGAACGTCAACCAACTGGCCGCCAAATTGCAGGAGAAATTCAACACGCAGATCGCCAAGGTGGCCGATGATCTGGCCAAAAAACTCCCCGGAAAGTTGGGCGAGGCGCTGGGCGGGGCGATGAAAAACCCCGAAGAGGCCTTGAAGAACCCCGGCCAGGCGTTGCAGCAGGGGCTTGGCGGATTGGTTCCCGGCGGCAACAAACCCCCAGCCACCCAGCCGGCCAAGCCATGATCATTGTCTGAACCGCTGTAATGTGGATGACATCGCCCTTTTTATTCGCACAATGATCCCATGCCTGAACCAACCGCGCTGAACGCATCTTCAGCGCCAATCCATGTCATGGAATCATCGTGCGCCGGCCGCTGGCGAATGATCTTCGCCATCCTTCTGGGCAGCGCCCTGACGCTTTGTCTGCGCGGCTATCAGTTTGGATTGAGCAACCACACGCTCTATCTGCTGGAGGCGATGAAAAAGACGTGGCCTGAATTGTTTCATCACGACTGGTATCTGAACAACACGCTGCAATATCACATCATCTTTACACAGATCACCCACTGGTTCATGAAGCTGGGGTGGGAAAAACCGGCGTTTTTGATTTTCTATCTTCTGGTGCTCTTCCTGTTTCATCTGGCCTGGTTGAAGATCGTTTTTCAACTGGGTGGGAGTGTGCGCGCCTATCTGTTGTCGGTGGTGCTGTTTTATTTCTCGGCCGGTGGGACGGGGTTGGGGTCGTTTCAGTTCATTCAGGATGGGGCGTTTTTGCCCAGCAATGTCGCCAATGTGGTGATGCTCTGGGGGATTTTGTTTTTGATCGCCGGGCGGATCGGCTGGGCGGCCGTGGCGTTGGCACTGGCGGCGATCTGGCACATCAACCATGCCGTCATCGCGCTGTTGTTGTGGGGTTATTTGTTTGTTTTGGGATTGAGACGACCCGGCATACGAAAACTCATCCTTGGCGGCATCGGGATCGGGTTGTGTTCACTGGTGAATCTGATCCCCGCGTTTTATGCCAAGCTGCACGCGGGCGCTCCCGTGCCGCTGGAACAGTTCGTGCAACTGTATGTCAAACTGCGCCATCCGCACCATTATGCCCCGCTGAGCTGGCCGATCGCGTTGTGGATCAGTTTTTTGTGGCCCGTTGTGCCGGCCGGGTGGATCGCGGTTCGACCGATTCGACTCGGCAGGCGGGAGTGGGTTACAGCAACCCAAATCGCTTGTTTTTTCCTGCTTCTATTGCCCATCGGCCTGATCGGCGCGGGGATCTGGTTTTTCAGCGAAACCCTCGTGCAGATCGTCGTCTGGCGGTTCAGTATTTATATTCAATTGCTGGCGTGCGGCGCGGTGGCGTATCTGTTGTGTGATTCGGGGGTGATTGGCAAAACAATTTCGCGTGCGACTACGATTGCGGTGGTCGTCGCGGCCGGGTTGTTGATGTTGATCATCGCCCGCAATGACCCTCACGCCCCCGGCCAACTAGCCCGCGCGGCCCAATTTGTGCGGGAAAATCTATTCCCGCTCTCCATGTTCATGGCATTTTGCGCCCTGGCGGCGCTGTATGACATCGGCGGCCGATGGAATGCCGGCATCAACCTGTCCGCATCGATCATCCTTGTTGTTGTCATCAGTTTTGCCTGGAGCGGCGATGCGCTGGGATTGAACATCCTTCCCAAGGACGATCCCGATTACATCGCCCTGTGCCACTGGGCGCGCGATCACACCCCGGTCGATGCGGTCTTCCTTGTCCCACCATCCGAACAGGCGTTTCGGCTGGAGGCAAGGCGGGCGATTGTCATCAATTTCAAGGGCATACCGCAGATGAGCGCCGAGATGGCCACCTGGCGCGACCGCCTGCGGGACATTCTGCAAATGCCGGACCTGATGCAACTTCCCGAACCGTTTGACCGCACGCTCCAGGGCATTGATCAGCGATACGAATCACGCGGCGATGATCACCTGATCGATGTCGCGCGCAAATATGGCGCGCGCTACATCATCGTGGCGCATCGGATGGGAAGCGCACACGATGGGCAATTGATACACACCATGCAATCAGATCGGTATTTTCTGTATGATCTGGATGCCGCCAAACGGCAAGCCGATCAGGCACGACCATAGATATAGTCGTTGAGAAAATGGATCGTCTGTTCCTGATGCGATGCGTGCAGGGCGTTGAGATCCCCGATGGATATCATCCCAAGCAGGTTGCCATCGTTGTCGCAAATCGGCAGATGGCGGATGCGCCGTTGCTGCATGATGGTGCTGGCATCGTCCAGATCCATGTCCGGTTCGCAGCAGATGACTTCGGAGGTCATCACATCGGCCAATGTGACATCGGCCGGCAGTCGTTGTTCGGCGACCACCCGGCGCAGCACATCGCGCTCGGTGAACATTCCGACCACCTGTTCCTCGTGCATCACAACCAATGCGCCAACTTTGTGCTGGTTCATCAGTTGGGTGGCCTGTAGAACGGTGGCTTGCGGGCCGATCGAGAAAATCTGCGAGCCTTTGGTCGCGAGGATGTCCCGGACGGTTGGCATGGTCAGCTCCTTTCGGCTTTCTTCCCCTCTCCATGAAAATGATGGGGTCCCCGTTGGACCTATCGGATGAACTATAAACCATGATTTTTATTAAGCAATATTGTGAAAATATTCCCAAAGCAGGGGAATGATGGCCGTCGCGATTGACCTTGCAACGGCGGCGGATACGATGCAAACCCATGGAACCCGAGCGCATCCAAATTCGTATCGTTTCAACAGCGCAAGCCCCGTAGGATTATTCAAGTTCATCCAGACTTCATCATCCCCGAGGCGTCAAAACCTCGGGTTTTTGTTTTAAATGCCCAGAATTTCAGTATGAACCAGTCATCAACCATTCAGTCGCAAAATGCCGCCAAATCGCCCATTTGGGAACTGCTGGCGCTGGCCGGCCCAACCGTGGCGCAGATGGCCTCCTACACGGTGATGCAGTTCATCGACACCTGGATGCTGGCCCATGTTCATGGTTCCGTCACCGAGCCGACCGCCGCGGCCAACAGCGGCATGATCTCCTTTGCCATCATCAGCTTTGGTGTGGGGGTGCTTTTTCTGATCAACACCCTGGTCAGCCAGCATTATGGGGCCAAGGAATACCGCGCCTGCGGCCAATATCTCTGGCAGGGTGTCTGGTTCAGCCTGTTTTTCGCGGTGCTGGTGCTGCCGGCTCTTCCCTTTTCACAAGCCATTTTTCATTCATTGGGACATGAACCCCAACTGGCCAAACTGGAGTCGGCCTATTTTCAGATCAGCATCGGCCTGGCGATTCTCAAACTCGGTGGCACGACGCTGGGGAATTTTCTATTGGCCGTCAATCGGCCGGGGCTTGTGCTGGCCTCAGCGGTGGTGGGGGTCTCGGCCAACGCATTGTCGGCGTGGATCCTGATCTTCGGAAATGCGGGCGTGCCATCGATGGGTGTGGTGGGGGCCGCCTGGGCGCAGGGGATCGGGGTTGGATTTGAGTTGATGACGTTGATCTGGTTCGTCAGCCGGCCGGGCATTACTCATACCTATCACATTGCCGACTGGCGATTGCAATGGGTGAAACTGAAAGTCCTGTTGAGGCTGGGGTTGCCTTCGGGATTGCAACTGGTTTCGGATGTCCTTGCATGGTCCTTGTTCACAATGTGGGTCATGGCCCCGTTTGGCACACACGCCATGGCCGCCAATACATTCATGCTCCGTTACATGATGGTCAGCTTCATGCCCGCCATCGGGTTGGGGACGGCCGTCACGGCGTTGGTGGGGAGGTATATCGGCAAGGGAGAGCCTGACATGGCCCGTCAACGGGCGGACCTGGGGTTTCTGGTGGCGGCGATATACATGGTCTGCTGCGGATTGTTTTTCTATCTCGGCCGACATTGGCTGATGGGGATGTTCACCGAAGAACCGGATGTCCGGCGGATGGGCGCTGTTTTGCTGATATTTGCGGCCTTTTATCAGTTTTTTGACGCGCTGTACCTGTTGTACATCGGCGCGTTGCGCGGCGCTGGGGATACGTTTGTCCCGGCCGTGATGACGGCACTGTTCTGCTGGACAATCGCGGTGGGCGGAGGGGTGTTGGTTGCCCATTATTGGCCCGCATTGGGCGTGGCCGGACCATGGATCATGGCGACGGCGTATGGCATCACCGTGGGCATCTTTGTCTTTGCCCGTTTCCGCTCCGGGGCCTGGCGGTCGATCCGTTTGGAGGATGATCCGGCATCCGATAAAGTAGATGGTTTGAAAGTCCCCCTGCCGGTGGAATGATCCCGCTGTGACAGGTCCCAACGAGTCGATTCATGAGCACCGATACCCCGGCCAAAAAGAACTACAAAACCACACTCAACCTCCCGCAAACCCCATTTGCGATGGAAGCCAAGCTGGTTCAAAACGAACCGCCGCGATTGGCACGCTGGCAGGAGCAAAAGCTCTATGACCAGATTCAGGGCGCCCGATCCAAAGGTAAAAAATGGATCCTTCACGATGGCCCACCCTTTGCCAATGGGGACATTCACATCGGTCACCTGATCAACAAAACCCTCAAGGATGTCATCCTGCGCTTCCGCACCATGCAGGGGCATCAAACCCCCTATGTCCCCGGTTGGGACTGCCACGGCCTGCCCATCGAACACAAAATCCAGCAGGACCTTGGCCCAAAATTGCGGCAGATGTCCACCGTTGAAGTCCGCCGACTCTGCTTTGCCTATGCCGAAAAATTCGCCGGCGTTCAAAATGAACAGTTTCAACGGCTTGGCATCTTTGGGGATTGGGCAAATCCCTATTTAACCCTCAAACCCGCCTATGAGTCGGCCGTGCTGGAGGTCTTTGCACGCTTTGTCGAGGCGGGGTTGGTCTATAAACAGCTCAAACCAGTCCATTGGTCCATCGCCAATCAGACCGCGCTGGCCGATGCGGAGTTGGAATATCGCGACGTTGAAGGCCCCAGCATCTTTGTCGAGTTCCGCAGCGCCAATCCGCAGGCGATGAATCTCCTGTTTGACGCCGATGGGGAGGCGATTGATTTTCTGGTCTGGACGACCACCCCCTGGACATTGCCGGCCAATCTGGCCATCGCGGTCCATCCGGAGGTTCAATATTCGCTGGTCCGTTATGACCGCAATGGACGATCGCGCCTGGGCGTGGTCGCGACCGAATTGGTTAAAAAGGTGTTTGAGGATCGCCCCGGCATCACCAATATTCAGGTGCTCAAATCGACCACCGGCCGGGAGATTGTCGCGGCCGGCGCCACCTATCAGCACCCCTTCATCGACCGACAGGGGCCGCTGCTGGAAGCCACTTACGTCACCACCACCGATGGCACCGGGCTGGTTCACACCGCCCCCGGCCACGGTGAGGAGGACTACGCCACCGGCATTCTCAATCGATTACCGGTCTATTGTCCGGTGTTGCACAATGGCCGGTTTGATCAGACCGTTCCATCATGGCTGCATGGGTTGAGCGTCTGGGATGCCAACCCGTTAATCATCAACAAGCTGGTCGAACTGGATGTGCTGTTTGACCAAGGGGTCATCAGCCATAGCTATCCTCACGACTGGCGAAGCAAAACCCCCACGATCTTTCGCGCCACCGAGCAATGGTTCATCGCCATCGACCGCGAATATGGCGTGATGGGTGAGATCGGCGCCCGCCCGCGATCATTGCGGCAGCGCGCCTTGGCGAGCGTGGCCCACGAGGTGGAATTCATCCCCAAATGGGGGCAATCGCGCATGACCGGCATGATCGATTCCCGGCCGGATTGGTGCATCTCGCGGCAGCGGGCGTGGGGATTGCCCATCCCGGTTTTTTATAATGAGCATGGAGAAGCACTGGTGACTCCCGCCAGCGTCCGCGCGGTGGCCAAACGGTTTGCCGAAAAAGGTTCGGATGCGTGGTTTACTGACTCACCGGCCGAACTGCTGGGGAGTGATTTTGAATATCCCGCCGGATTTTCTCCCGATCAGCTGCGCAAGGAGAAGGACATTTTCGACGTCTGGTTTGAATCGGGAAGCTCCTGGCACGCCGTATTGCAGTCGCGTCCGCAACTGCAATTCCCGGCCGACCTGTACCTGGAAGGTTCCGATCAACACCGAGGCTGGTTCCAGTTGTCGATGTTGCCATCGCTGGGGGCGACGGGTGTGCCTCCGTTCAGGCAAGTCCTCACCCACGGTTTTGTCGTCAAGCCGGATGGAACCAAGGTCTCCAAGAGCGACAAGGAGTACGTCACCGCCACGCAGGAGATCAACCGCCACGGGGCCGATGTACTGCGGTTGTGGTGTTGCAGCGTCGATTATCAGGGTGATATTCCCGTCAGCCCGAAGATGTTGCAGGAATTTGGCGACAAGTATCGCAAAATCCGCAATACGCTGCGGTATCTCCTCTCCAACCTGTACGATTTTGATTCGGCAAAGCACACGCAAACCATCCCCCCTCGCAGTCTTGATGGTTGGGCGTGGAACCAGCTTGATGAGCTGATTGGCGAAGTGACCAGCGCCTATGAGTCTTATCAGCTCCATCGCGCGTTTCGATTGCTGCACGATTTCTGTGCCGTCCAGATCAGCGCCATTTATGGTAACGCGATGAAGGACCGGCTCTATTGCGAACTGCCTGACTCGGCGATTCGCCGGCGATGCCAGACGGTCATGCACCGGATGGTGATGGTTCTGACCAAGCTGCTGGCTCCGATGATCGTTTTCACGGCCGATGAGGCGTGGGAACAGATTCCCAGCAAGCCCGCCGATGAGGCCGGACTTTCCAGCATTCACCTGGCGTTGCTGCCAAAGGCATCGGATCAGTCACCCACCGATGAACAACGCGAGGAATGGAAACTGCTGATGGAGCTGCGTGATCAGGCGCTCTCCCAACTTGATGGCCTGAAAAAGGAAGTCGGTCTGAACAAGGCCCTCGATGCCGAGGTGATCTATCAGGTGGACAGCGATGACCTTCGTCGTCGTCTGCAAGCCTATGGCGTCGATCTGGAAGACCTTGTCGGCGCCGGCCACCACACCTTTGCCGAATCGGCCGACAGCGCACCGGCCGTCACGGTCAAAATTGTGGATCGACGAAATGACTACGCCGCCTGCGCCCGTAGCTGGAAGCGCCGGCCGGATGTTGGCCGTGATGAGCAACACCCCGATCTGTGTCTCCGCGACGCCGCGGCGTTGCGCAAATTGAACCCATGAGCGATTCCCCCCTCAAACTCGCGGTATTGCTCAGCGGAACCGGCCGAACGCTGCAAAACCTGATCGACCGGATCGCCGCCGGCACATTGAACGCGCAAATTGCCGTAGTCATCGGCTCCCGTCCCGGTTTGGTGGGTCTTCAGCGCGCCGCGGATGCCAAACTGATGAATTTCATCGCCGACCGCCGCGATTTCGCCACCGCCGAGGAGCATGGCAAACAAATCTTTACCCTCTGCGATGATGTCAATGTCGATCTGGTCTGCCTGGCGGGGTGGTTGTGTCTGTTGCAGGTTCCTGAAAAATATGCCGGCCGGGTGATGAACATTCACCCCGCCTTGCTCCCCAGTTTCGGCGGCAAAGGGATGTACGGCCGGCGCGTCCATCAGGCTGTGCTCGATTACGGGTGCAAAGTCAGCGGTTGCACGGTTCATTTCGTGGACGCCGAATATGACAGCGGCCCGGTCATCCTCCAGCGTACCTGCGAAGTTCTGGATGATGACACCCCGGACACCCTCGCCCATCGCGTTTTTGAACAGGAAACCATCGCCTATCCGGAGGCGATCGGGCTTTTTGCCCAGCGTCGACTGCAAATTGTCGGCCGACGGGTGCGGGTTATTTCCCCATCTCCCGGCTGCGTTGTGCCGCCGCCGACAGCGCATCCATGACGATCTGACCCATCTGGTGTGATTCCATGTAATCAATCGCGGCGGCGGTTGTTCCACCTGGCGTGGTGACTTTGCGGCGAAGTTCGCGTGGCGAGTCGGTGGAATTCACCAGCAGTTTGGCCGCCCCCAATGCCGTTTTTCGAGCCATCAATTCCGCATCCTTTGTCGACAATCCCAGCCGCACCCCCGCCTCGGTCATCTGTTCCACCAGATAATAAAAATAGGCCGGGCCTGACCCGCTGACCGCCGTCACCGCGTCCATCTGTTCCTCTTTGACCTCCACGACACTGGCGGCCGTCTCAAATAGCCGCCGGGCCGTCGCCATATCCTCCGGTGTCGCCCACTTGCCGGCCGCGATGGCCACCATCCCCTCTCCCACCAGCATGGGGGTATTGGGCATCGAACGCACCACCCGCCATGATCCATTTCCCAGATGTTTCTCAATCGCGCCGGACCCAATCCCCGCCGCGATCGACACCACCAGCGAATCGGGGCGTAAACTTGGGCGAATTTCCCCCAATACCTCCCCCATCTGATACGGTTTGACACTCAACAGCACGATTTTCGCCCCGCGTGCCGCGTCGGCCGGTTTTTCCACGGCTTTGATGCCAAGCTGATTGGCAAACAATTCGCGTCGTTGAGGAGAGACATCCGCCGCCACCATTTTCGCCGGAGCGATGACTCCGCCCTGGATAACCCCCCGCACAATCGCCTCCGCCATGTTCCCCGCGCCGATGATTCCCAGTTCATATTCCATGGCCAGACGATACCACAAACCGCTTGATCGGGGTCAATTTGGGATATAATCTCTTTTGGGATGTCGATTCATGCCTTAATTACCGGCGGCGCGGGGTTTATTGGCTCGCATCTGGCCGAGCGGCTGCTGGATCGGGGGGACCGCGTGACCGTGCTGGATGACTTATCCACCGGTCGGGTGGAAAATATCGAACATATCCGCAGGAATCCGAAATTCCAGTTTGTCCGCGATTCGGTTGAGCATGTTGCCACGGTCAACACGCTGGTTCACTCGGCCGACGTGGTTTATCACCTGGCCAGCGCGGTGGGGGTGCAGTTGATTCTGGATCAGCCGGTGCGGACGATTCGGACGACGATTCATGGGACCGAAGTGGTTTTGGAGGCCGCCCATCGGTTCGGTCGGCCGACACTGATTACCAGTTCCTCCGAAGTTTATGGCAAAGGGGCGCGGGTTCCGTTTGATGAATTGGACGATGTGGTGATGGGGGCAACCCATTCCAGCCGCTGGTGTTATGCGTATTCCAAGGGGATCGATGAATTTCTGGGGCTGGCGTATCATCGACAATATGGCTTGCCGGTGGTGCTGGTGAGGTTGTTCAACACCGTTGGCCCGCGGCAGGTTGGCATGTACGGGATGGTATTGCCCCGATTCGTGTCGGCCGCATTGGCGGGAAAGCCGTTGGAGGTCTATGGCGACGGGAACCAGACCCGTTGTTTTTGTCATGTTTCTGATGTCTCTGAGGCGCTGGTTCAATTAATGGGGGAGCCAAAGGCCTTGGGACAGGTGTATAATCTGGGGTCGGATGAGGAAGTTTCGATCAACCAACTGGCCGAGCGCGTTATACGGCACTGTAAATCCGCCAGTCAGATCCACCATCTGAGTTATGAACAGGCGTATGGTCATGCCTTTGATGATCTTCCCCGGCGGGTACCAAAACTGGATCGTCTGCGAGGCGTAATAGGTTTCAGGCCGAAGCTGAATCTGGATCAGATCATCCAGTCGGTGATTGCCGAACAGCGTGCAATGGCGTAATGACCGCCGGTCCCTTTTTATCGGACGTTGGACCAATTGACGTGGTTGACTTGAGAGCGATGCAAAATGCGCCGAAAATTCTAACAAGGATGACTCCATCCACGGTGGCGGGTGCCGGCGTGTCCTTGGGATATTGAAGCATGATCAGCGTTTTGCTGGGACAAATTGGCCGGCCATTCACCGCGGATGAGGTGTTGTCCCCTTACATCTACGTTTTTTACGCGGCGTTTGTGGTGTCGTTTATTTTCACGCCGATCATGCGGTCGGTGGCGATGTATTACGGGAT
Source organism: Phycisphaerales bacterium (assembly GCA_020847545.1). GTDB lineage: Bacteria > Planctomycetota > Phycisphaerae > Tepidisphaerales > Tepidisphaeraceae > JADYZN01. Next base: position 30,737 of record JADLBV010000096.1, on the reverse strand, counting down.
CATCGACGAGCCGGACCGCATTCGCAAAATGCACGCCGTGCCGGTGGCTTATCTGGGTGGCGTGGCGGTCTTTCTGGGATGGATTTGCGGTTTGGCGGTCAGCCAGTTTCTTCGATTGCATCAAGTGCCGCTGGGGTGGACGACCACCCATCTGGTGATCAAATTCAGCATTGTGGTGGGGGCGTGCTGCATCGTTTTGCTGGGGTTGTGGGATGATATTCTGCGGCTCAAGCCGTGGGTGAAGATCATGGGGCAGGTGCTGGCCGCGTTGATTTTGCTGGCGGATGGCATCGGCACCCGGCTGGTGGAGCCGGTGCTGGTTCCGGTGAGTCATTTGCTCAACAACCGGTTTGGCCTGCCGATGATTCCCGATTGGTTTATCATTTCCATCAGCGGATTGCTGGTTGTTTTCATCGTCGTGTTCTGTTGCAACGCCACGAATCTCATGGATGGTCTGGATGGCCTGTGCGGCGGGGTGACCGGCGTGATTTCGGCCGGGTTGCTGTTTCTGGCGATTCATCTGGCTATGGCCGGGTCCGGGTTGAACACCAACTGGGATGGATTGCGGGTGGTGTTGGGACTGGCGTTGTTGGGGGCGGTGCTGGGGTTTGTGCCTTATAATTTCAATCCCGCCTCCATCTTCATGGGGGACACCGGCAGCATGTTTTTGGGGTTTTGTTGCGCGGTGATGATCATTCTCATGGGCCAGGGTCAGCATCCCAAGTGGTTCATGGCGGCGACCGTCATGTTCGCACTGCCCGTGCTGGACACCTTGTTGGCCTTTACCCGTCGATATGTGAACGGCCGGCCGATTTTCAGCGCGGACAAGCACCATATTCATCATCAGCTTGTGGCGCGTGGATTCAGCGTCAAACAGACGGTATTGATCAGCTACGGATTGGCGATCTTCTTCGCGTTGCTGGGCGCATCGATCGTTTACATGCGTACCCGATATGTGGGGGCGATCTATCTGGTGATCTTTGGTTCGATCATCGTCGCGGCCTATAAAATGGGGATGGTGCATGAAAAGCCACGGGTGGTTGCCCGGCGGGATTTAAGCACCAGCGAAGTCGTCTCCACATCCGTCTCCATTGAGCAAGGCTCGGTGTTGGAGATCAAAGAGGAAACAACGGTTGTAACTACGGAAGAATCCACCTGGACTACTCCACCCGCTTCATCGCCGATGAAAATCGGGTGATCGTGTTAAATAAATTTTCAGCTATTTAAGAAGGGTTTGAGGTTTAATTATGGATGTGACTGTCATTGGTTGTGGTTATGTGGGTCTGGTCACCGGCACCTGCCTGGCGAGCCTTGGGCATACGGTGCGGGGCGTCGAAAAAGACCCGCGCAAGCTCAAGATGCTACAGGATGGGCATTGCCCCGTCTTTGAGCCGGGGTTGCAGGAATTGATGCAGGAGCATTACGCCTCGGGTCAGTTGCAGTTTACCGGCAACGTCAAATCCGCCCTCAAGGAAGCCGAAGTCGTCTACCTGGCGGTCGGCACACCCCCCAAGGACGATGGCACTGTGGACATGAGCTTTCTGGAAGGTGCAGGCAAGGAAGTCTGCGACGCCTTGGTGGCGTTGAACAACGAATACATGGTGACGATTGTCGTCAAATCGACCGTGCCGGCCGGCACCAATCGCAAGTTGTACAATTTTCTTAAACAGCAGACCAACGCCTATGTGCAGGTGGTCTCCAACCCGGAGTTCCTGCGCGAAGGGTCGGCCGTCAAGGATTTTCTTGAACCCGACCGCATTGTCATCGGCGGCGAATCGCCCGAGGCGTTTCGCATGATGCGCAGGTTGTACGACCCGATCATCAAGCGCGAAGAGCATTTCATGACGATGGCCTGGGAATCGGCCGAGCTGACCAAATACGCCGCCAACGCGATGCTGGCCGCGCGAATCTCGTTCATGAACGAGATGACGATTCTGTGCGAGGCGTATGGCGCGGACATCGAGGACATCCGAAAGGGGATCGGCACCGATTTTCGCATCGGGCCGGCGTTTTTGCGGGCCGGGTGTGGATATGGCGGCTCCTGTTTTCCAAAGGATGTGGCCGCGCTGGAGCACATCAGCAAGGCGGTGGGCCATGAAAACCTGTTTGTCGAGGCCATTCAAACCGTCAATAAGAATCAAAAGCAGCGGTTCGTGCAAAAAATTGTTGAAAAGCTGGGCCGGCCGATCGAAGGGGCGACCATCGCGGTCTGGGGATTGGCCTTCAAGGCCGACACCGATGACATCCGCGAGTCGGCCGCGATTGATGTGATCCGTTACCTGTTGGAAAAAGGTGCGCATGTCCGGGCGACCGATCCCAAGGCGATGGAGAACATGAAACAGCTCTTTAAGGAGCAGGTGGAGTGGTTCCCCGATCCGGTCAGCGCCGCGGCTGGTGCGGATGCGGTGGCCTTGCTGACTGACTGGCCTCAATATTCGACACTGCCGTTCCGAAAAATCGCGGCGACGATGAACCAGCCGATTATTTTTGATGGCCGAAACTGCCTGCACCGCGACGTGATGCGCGAAACGGGATTCCAGTATTACCCCATGGGCCGTCCGGCCGTCGAAAACACCCTGCGGCTTAAAACCCGGGTGTAAACCTGTTGCCGGGTGTGAATATATGGGTGTGATTTTGTAGGGTTCGCACCCGTGCGGACCATCGATTTCCCCATTGAAAAGGCTCTCCATGGACCAGGACTACGCCGGCCGGGTGGTGGTGGTGACGGGCGGAACCGGCGCCTTAGGCTCGGCCGTGGTCAAATTGCTGCTTGAGCGTGGCGCGATCTGTCATGCCACAGGGCATTTGGGCAGCGGGAAAAATCAACCCAATCCCCACAAAAACCTGCATCTTCATCCGGTCGATTGCACGGATGAGAAGGCCGTCACTGATTTTTACGCCAAAGTGGGTCCGATGTGGGCCTCGATTCATACCATCGGCGGTTTCAGCGCCGCGCCGATTGAGCAAACCCGCGCCGATGATTTTCGACGCCAGTTTGAGTTGAACACTTTAAGCTGTTTTCTTTGCTGCCGCGAAGCGATTGTCGCGATGCGAAAGACCGGGCAGGGTGGACGGATCGTCAATGTCGCCGCCCGCGCGGCCGTTGCGCCCACCTCCGGCATGATCGCATACGCCACGGCAAAGTCCGCAGTCGCCGCGCTAACGCAATCGTTGGCCAAAGAGACGCGCGACGATCAGATTTGGATCAATGCCGTTTTGCCTTCGATCATGGACACGCCCGCCAATCGCACCTCCATGTCCGATGCGGATTATTCCCGCTGGCCCACGGTTGAACAGGTGGCCCGGACCATCGCCTTTCTGGCCAGCCCAGACAATGCGCTGACCAGCGGGGCGCTGGTCCCGGACTATGGACTGGCCTGAGATTGGTTCCTATTCAAATCAAAATGCCGTGCGGTGACCAAACCGCACGGCATCGGTTACACGGACAACATTGAATTACGACTGACGACGTCGCAATCTGGACCATGCGCCCATACCACCCATGAGGCTCAGCGCCATCCACGCCGCTGCGGGCAACGGAATGGCGGCCGGTGGTGGCGGGGGTGGAGGCGGCGGGGGAGTGCCACCACCTTCGCCCAGCAAAATCGAGGTTTCCATCAGGATGGTGGAATTGCTCGTATTGCGCTCGGCATAGAAGAAATCAAAATCAAACTCCTGGCCCTTGGTCAGGCCAAGGTCGTCCAGATTCACCACAAACGGGCCGCCTTCAGGCAATGGATTGTGAACCCCGCCAAGGTCCATCACCAACTGCCCGTTGATGAACAGAAAGACATCGTCATCGCCGACAAACCGGAATGTTTCGCCGCCGTTGTAGACCGGCTTGTCATGCAGTTCGAGGGTGAAGCTGAAATTGTGATCGCGACCTTCATTTCCGAATCCGGTGAATCCACCGGCATCGGCGCTGCCGATGTCGCCGGCAATGACGGCCGGATCGTCCAGCGGGAAAAAGTTATGATCGGAAAACGTGTAAACACCATCGGCGTCGCCATCCACCAGACTCAATACAATATCATGGGACAGATTGACGCCAGAGGTGTCGTTGTACCACTGGTTGAAGCTGGCCGCATCGTGGGTGGATTTATAAAAACCCGCATTGGATTGGCCTTGATAGACGGGTTTGCCATCCGACCCCAGCGTTGAATTCACGATACCCAGTTCAACTTTGTTGGTCTGATCATTGCCGCCGGTGGCAAGGTCCATATCCGGATATGCGATGTTGATATCGCTCGGATTGATCGTGGGAGGGAAATATTCCTTGGGGAATCGGCTGTTAAAGCCAAGTGTGTAAAATGGAGGGACACCCGAGGGGGTGATGGTGGGTTGGCCAAATCCATCCGGCCGAAAATCAAACTGCTCGAAATCAGGATGCCCACCGGGATTGGGATTGCCCGATATATCAAAAGCCCCCTTAAAATCGCGAACCGTACCCGTCACCGTTCGCTGATCGGCTTGTGCGCTCACCCAAGAAGCCCCAAAGCCGGTGGCGAGCATGGCACCCGTCATGGCAAATAAAACCTTACGACGCATGTTCCAGCTCCTTTCCGCATGTCCGCGCATATGTTTCGATATAATGCCTAAAGCACCGTGCCATAAGCACTTATGATGACATCGCCTCGGACAAATAACTAAAAACAAAAGACCTGTGGCAACCAGTTGCCGAATGTTTATAAACATCCCGGCACAAGCTGCCCAACCCACATATAAGGAATTTACCGATATTGAATCCAGCAGTCAACAACAAAATCAGCAAAAATTATTAAATATGCGTTATCAGCATTTCTATCGCGATATTTTGTCCCATAATGCTAAAGTTTTTCGCATCACCTCACCGATGAATCGCCTAGGAGAACGGAAATTCTCCGCCAAATTCATTTAGATCGCGGTCGAAGGATTGACCGCCATTTGAGCCAAGGAAGGTTAGGGCATGCGAACCATCGCCATTATCAACCAGAAGGGTGGTTGTGGGAAAACGACGACCAGCATCAATCTGGCCGCCTGCCTGGCACGTCTGGGGCAAAGAGCGTTGCTGGTGGACATGGATCCTCAAGGCCATTGCGGCGTAGGCCTGGCGGTCCCTGAAGATCAGATTGAACGAACCATTTACGACACCCTGCTTGAAGAGCGGGATGGCTCCACGGCGCGCATCAACGAGATTGTCTGGCAGATCGCCAGTAATTTTGATCTGGCCCCCTCCAATATTCGCCTGGCGGCGTTTGAACAGGTATTCGCCGGTCGGCCGGGCCGGGAGGATCGACTGCGCGATGCGCTGGCAAAAGTCAGCGGCAACTACGACTGGGCGATCATCGACTGCCCGCCCAGCGTTGGGCTATTGACCTTCAACGCCCTGCGCGCGTGCGATGAATGTCTGGTTCCGGTGGAGACCGGATTTTTCAGCCTGCACGGGTTGACCAAGATGATGGAAACCCTTGAGGAGATGCGCGACCGCTGCGACAAGGAGATTCTCATCCGCGTGCTGCCGACACTTTATGACACGCGCACCAAGCTGGCCCGCGAGGTTTTGTCGGAACTGCGGAGCAAGTTCCGCGAATACCTGATGGAAAGCACGGTCAATTTCAATACCAAGCTCAAGGAGGCCGCCAGTTTTGGCCAGCCGATCACCGAGTACGATCCGGGGAGCCGGGGGTACAAGGACTTTGTGAATCTGGCCCGTGAGTTGATGGGGGATCGTCCCATCGACATTGAGCCGGCGCCAGCCGAGAAACTCTCGCGGCCGGCCGAACTGGTGCAACGCGCCAAGCAACTGGCCCAAATGACCAATTTCCAGTTTGGTCGAAATACCGTCACCACAACCGCGCCGGCGGAGCCGGTCGTCGTCCAGGAGAAAATCGGAGAGAAGATCGGCGGACGATTCGCCGAATCAGAAGAGCAGACCGAAGCTCCCGCACCGGCAGCAAAGTCGGCCGCCCGGAGTACACGGGAAAAAATCGACGCATTTTACGGCGTCAAACGGGTTGGGGCGGAAGTTGTCTTCTCCGCGCGATTTGAGGAGGCCAAAAACGTCCTGATCGCCGGTGATTTCAACAACTGGTCGTCGGTATCCACCCCGATGCGGACCAACGGCAGTCCCGGTGAATGGTTTATGAGCCTGCCGCTGCAGCCGGGGCGATATCGCTACCGGTTCATCGTGGACGGCCAATGGATGACCGATCCGCACAACAGTTATGTCGAAGCCAATCAGTTTGGCGAATTGAACAACATCGTTGAGGTCGATTAACGGTGGGGCGATTGTCAGTTGGAAAGTGAAACCGCCATGCCGGATGATCCCAAGCCAAAACGGAGTCTCAGCGAGATCAGCCACCTGTTTCTCAGCAGCGTGCGGGATCGTCAAACCAACGGTACATCGCGGCCGCAACGCACACCGCCTCCCCCACGGCCCGATGTCAGCATCGACCTGTCGCCGGAGGAATTCGCACAGGTTTACGGCAATGAAACCGCTCCCGATCCGCGAAACAAAATCGCCCCGGTGACGGCGTTGATCGGCGCTCATCTCAATGGGCGTCAGTTCGAGCGTGCGCTGGAAGTCGCCCGTCACATGGCCGCTTCGGGTGCCCGCGTTGGCCTGATCGAGGTGGATGCCTCTGAGTTTCGGTTGATGTGTTTTGACCGCGGTGTCCAGACCGATGGTGAGGGATCAACCGCCGATTCGAGCGTCGAGCCGCGCCAGATGGCCGAATCGCTCCATGAATTAAACTGGGATGTGGATCAGTGGCTGCTGTTGTTGCCCAATCCGCGCATCCCCGAAGCCCGCGCCCTGTTGCGGGATGTGGATCATTGGTCGTTGTTGACCACATGCGATCACGATGGGATCGTATCCAGCTATCGCACGCTCAAGGGGCTGGCCGAATTGCATCACCCCGCCTTGTCGCTGGTGATTTTGGATGCCGTTGATGAACAGGAGGCGGGTCGGGTCAGCCGCAAGTTGACCAGCGTTTGCCGACAGTTCATGAACTGGACGGTTGAATCGGAACAAGTGGTTCGATCCGCGCCGGATGTCTGTGAGCATACCGTGCTGGTTTGGCGGCCGACACGCGACAAGGCGCAAATGGCGGCCGGTCCACAATGGCAAGCCGTTGCCGGTTTTCTGTCCAAGGCCAAAAGCAACCCGCGCGAAAAATCGCCCGAACCCGCAGTTCATCACCCCGAACCCACCATGCACAAGGCCCCGGCCGTGCCGCAAATGCTGGCCGAGGTGGTCGTTCCGATTGCCCCGACGGCCCCGGCGACTAAACCGACACCCGTACAAACGGATTCGATTGCATTGGTACAGCCTGTTTCGGCCCCTGCCCCAAAACTCAAAATGGCTGGGGATAGCGATGTCATCGAATTGCCCGCCGATGATTCGGAAAACAACATACTGTCGGCCTATTTACAGCACAGCGGCGCGGAATGGGTGCAATGCCCGCTCAGTGTCCCCAATTGCCCGCAGGCCAAGTTGGCGGTGGGGCGGGATCATGCCGTCACATTACTGGCGGTTGCATCGCAAGGTTTGGCGGATTTGCGGCACATCGGTGAAGCCTATCGCTGGCTGATCGAAAACCGTTCACTGATCGCCATGGCGATGCCCCAACTGGCCATTGATGCCCATCAGCATCCCCAGTTGCGATTACTGGTTGAACAGGCCGATCGTGGGGGTGAATTGCTCCAGCCGTTGCTGCAAAGCGGCAGTGTGACCGTTCAGTCGTATCGAAAATTGCGGTGGGGCGGCCGACGTGGAATGCTGCTTGACGCGGCGTAATAAGGGCTATTCGGCCGAATCCGCAAGAGGTGGGCCGACGTTTTCCACATCTCCGGCATCCGCGGCGTTCTCAAAATCCATCAGGAAATGGATGTTTTTCATCTTCGCCTCGCCGATGCGCTTTCGTAGCAGGTATTTGGCTCGTCCGATGCCCGTTCGGCGTGAGATGTGGATGATGACGATCTCCTGATTGTTTAATTTGGGCAGGATTTCGAGGAAATGTTCCAGGTGCAGGTGTCGCCCGACTTTTGCCCGTTGTCGGTGATCTTCATCGTAAAAAGTCAGTTCCGTCAGCAAAACCTGTGAATTTTGCACATCCGGATGATCAAACACCGGGCCGATGGTGGTGTCGCCCAGATAGGTGACCAGCGGAACCTCAAGACGGTATTGGATTTCAACCCCTTTTTTACGCATCTCCGCCAGTTCCGGGCCGGGAATGCCCTGATATTCGGGCTTGAGTTTTTCGCGAACGTTGATCAGTGAATACCCCAGGCTGGTCACGCGGTGATGGGTGGCCAGGGCGCGGATGATAAAATCCTTTCGGACTTCATAATGCTGGTTGGGCGACAGCCCGATCAGTTTGTAAGGCGTTCCCTGGCGTTCCACTTCCCGCCAGCATCGCAATAAATTGTCAATCGGGCGTTCCAGTTCGCGCGGGACGATGATCGTTCCCGGCTTCATTCCCTGAAAGTGCCGCTGTGACAGGTAATAGGCCAGGCCGGCGATGTGGTCCATGTGCGCGTGGCTGATGCAGACGATGTCGCTGGTCAACGCGAAATGGGGGGATCGGCCGATGTCAAAGCAGACATTCAGCTCCGGAACCTGAACGACCGTCTCCTCGCCGGCCACCGAATAACCGACGACATGAAACTGCCCCACGGGAATCCGTGCGAACCGCTGAACGAGAAAAGACTTACCTTCCGCCATGCTGGGCGGAAGGTAATCGCCAAGGGCTATTAGTTCCATACTTGCCCGCACATTTTTGACTGCCATCGTTCTAGTCGGCCTACGGTCTCCTTGTGTTAGGGCAGGCGGAATCAGGAAAATGAGCCCATCTTAATGAAGACAAAATTCGCTCAGCGCTTGGAGAGCACCTCGGGGACATGAAACGAGAGCATAAGTATTTGAGGCCTCGTGGTAGGTCTGGCCTGCCCGGGACGACGCGTGCTTGCCTGTACACACAAGCGACGGTACTCGCCTGTGTGGCAAAAATCAGATCCTAATTATGTCCAGATTTCGGGTCTTACAATGGATTTTCCATATCCTTTTCACAATACAGTTTTGACCATATACAGGCGATAATCGATCATTGTGAGATAATTCAAAACAAAGTACCGCGGTCGCCGGAGCAGTTGACGCCACCAGATAGACTTACATTGCAGCAGTTCATCAGAAGGTTTCTCTCTAGTGTAGATTGCTGTTTCACACGTATGGTCTGGCTGAAGATCGAAGACATCCTTATTATAATAGCTGCAGTCACCATCATCGCGGAATTTTAATTCACAGTTGCCTGTAGCGCAATCCCGATCCGTCAACGTATGCAGTGGCATATTAAGTGTGACCTTTGTCACATATGCATTCATCACCTTGACCGACTTGCCTGTTTTGTTCTTGAATACGATCTTAATTGCGTGCGAGGATTGCTTGTCAATGGTTCCTTGGAATTCCTTGAGCGCGACATCAAGATTTGGCAAATTGCGGTATGGCCGTCTGTAGTACAAACGCGTGAAAAAACCACCGAGTATGGGCAGCAAAAATGTCACCCAGTTAGGGATGTCGTTCCCTCGCAACCAGTTGAGAAGCTGTTGCATACTCGTATCGAATTTTTGAGTAGAACCAACCAATGTTGCTACATGACCAACGGCTAAGTAGGCATGCATCCGATTACTCAGCACACACTCATATGTTACGGGGGGATGTTATCGTCTGTCAAACAGCATATAGTCACGTGACTACCCGTTTTGAACCTCAGGACAGACATGAAATAGACGTAAGTAGTTTCTGGTTCGAGCCTTGTCAGGTCGCGCCTTTTTCGATCACCTTCTTTGACCGGCCTTCCGTTCGGATCGTGTGATCCAGTCTCAAGATACTGTCCGTCTTTGTGACCCACGCATCGTCGCCGTACTGCCGATTGCGATGCACACTCAATTCCAGAAGCTCCGGCTCCCTGTTGCCGATCACCTGGTTCACCTACGCTGTTCAGTCCTTCGGCCGGGGGGCATGAAATGGGGACATAAAGTATTTCAGGCCTCGTGGTAGACCCATCCGCCGGGGGCGACGCGTGCTTGCCTGTACATGTAGGAGACGGTACTCCTCTGTGGGGCAAAAATCATATCCTATTTACGTCCCGGTTTCCGGTCTCCCTCCATCAACCTGTTCACCATTTTACACCCGTACTACTGCCGATCTACGGGCAGGTGGACCATGGCGCAGGGTTTGTCACCCTGAGAGTGGGTGTGCATCATGCTGTCGGCGATGTGTCTGGGACCGCTAGGTACAAGAAGAGACTGTTAGGAGATGGGTGATTCCCACTCAATGGTCGGCCAACAGTTCATATCGGTGTGGGGCTTTACAATCATCGTTGCGGCGCTAAACTGTCGAGCCAGTGGATATTCCGCCGGTGGACGGACAGGGTCCATTTTTGGTTGTGTTTTTGTCGTAAGTATAGGTTTAATAATCACTTAGCTTCCACAAAGGAATCGGGCCAATGGCCAAGGCACGTGCGATTGTCAAACGCCGCAAGGCGGTTCGGAACATCCGCAAGATCACCAAGACGATGCAGATGATCGCGACGGCGAAGTTTCAGAAATCGCTCAAGCGGGCGGTGGGGACCAAGCCGTATACGCTGAAGGTGCGCGAATTGGTGCGTGAATTGGCGGCCAGTGTGGGGAATGTGGAGCATCCGCTGTTGCGCCGGCCGGGCGCGGCCGATACCACCGGGCGGGTTGCCCTGGTTGTCATCACCAGCAACCGCGGATTGGCGGGGGCTTATAATGGCAGCGTGCTGCGGACGGCGGCGGCGTACCTTCGCAAGCTGGAGTCGAGCGGCAAGACGGTTGACCTGTATGTGGCCGGCAAAAAGGGGATTTCCTACTTCAATTTCCAGAAGCGAACGATCACCCAGCGATATGACCAGTTCGCCGACCTGCCCCGATTTTCGGATGTCGAGCAGGTGGCGCAGTTTTTCATGCAACAGTTCACGTCCGGTGCGCTGGATTCGGTTCATGTGGCGTACATGAACTTCATCAGCACTTCGACCCAGAAGCCGGATGTGTTGACGTTGCTGCCGCTGGCGGGTGTGACCGAGGCGGCCGACCACATCGCCCAGCAGGTTGCGGAAAAAGAGGCGCAATCCAAGGCGGGCGCTCTGGATGCCCGGCGCAGCGGCGCCGATGTTCAGGCGGCGGCGCACGTTTACGACACGCAGACGATTTACGATTTTTCACCCGCGCCGCGCGAATTGCTGGATGAATTGTTGCCGTTGACGGTGAAGTCGGCCTTGTTTCAGGCATTTCTGGACGCCACCACCAGTGAGCATGTCGCGCGCATGATCGCCATGAAGAGCGCCACCGACAACGCCGACAAGATGGTCAAATCCCTGACCATGCAATACAACCGCGCCCGCCAGACGCAGATCACCACCGAGCTGTCCGAAATCATGGGCGGCGTCGAGGCGATGGGTTAAACAAGCGGATCGCATTGCAAATAAGCCTCAGCCATCCCGCCTTTGGCCGGTCCGATAAGTCATGGATCGGCCCATTTGCTTGAATTTGTATCAAATCTTGAAAAAACGACCGGATTGTGACGGTTTTCCCGCCGATAGATTTTACAGCGATACATTTCGTGGAGGAGTATTTTCATGAGATGGTTCTGGTTGGTGATGAGTTTGCTGGGATTTATGAGTGCTTCAGCGGCCGCGCAATCGACCCGGCCGGCGAATCTTTCGTGGGAATCGACGGTCGAGCGGTTCACCCGCAATGTGCTGGATGGGGAGTCGGCGCATTTGCGGGCGAATCTGGATGGCCAGGCGGTTATCCGGCAGTTTGGGACGCAGGAAACCTGCGATCTGGCGCTGTTGGTTGATCGGATTCGTCAGGCATCGCTTTTGGGCCAGCATGCCTATGAGGGATTGCCGGGAGCGTTGGCAACCGACATCGCATCCGATTTTCGGACGGCCGGCAATGTGCCCGATGATTTTCGCCAGTACATGAACCCCCAGGATGAGCAGCAGATGCAGCAGGCCAACCAGATCGCCCGGCAATGGCTTGGCGAGGTGCTGTCGGCCGACCCGCAGGATCCGGTTGGGATCATCGTTTGCTGGCAGGGTGGAACCCACGACCCGGATTTGGGTGCAACCCGCCCTCAGCCGCTGTTTGTGGTGATCAAAGGGAAACGGAACGTCGATGGGGAATATCGCATCGTCCGGGTCGTCTTTGGCAACCCGCTGTCGGCCGATAAGTCTTGATCGTCGTCTTGGGGGGGAAGGATGGGGGGAAGGATCAAAAATCAGGAATTTTTACAGGCTCTGTGGCCTGCCTGCCGCTTGTTTTATATAGTTGCATTCGGAATGCGCTGATATTTGGCGTTGCAGTCGGCCTTGGCGGGTCTGATCCTTGTCTGATGATATCTTTAATTTCGGCAATTTTTTCCGGTCGGTCGTCAGTTACGGCTGGTGGCGGGTGGCCATCGAACTGTTCCTGATCGGATTGGTGATCTATTGGGTGGTCAGTTTCCTGCGCGGCACGCGCGGGGCGCGCATGTTGCGCGGGGTGGCGTTTGTTTTAATCACGCTTTATCTGCTGGTGGCTTTGGTGGCGGCCAAATGGGGGCTGGAGCGGGTGGCGTTTTTATATCAGAAGTTTCTTTATTTCGCGTTTTTCGCCTCCATCGTGGTGTTTCAGCCGGAACTGCGCCGCGGGTTGATGCGGATCGGCGAGACGAGGCTCTTTCGGGGTTGGTCCAACGAGATCAGCGACGAGATCGATGCGCTGGTGGAGGCGGCCAGTTTTCTGTCGCGCCGAAAGATCGGGGCGCTGGTCGCCATCGAGCGGGATGTCGGGTTGGGTGGGATCGCGGAAAACGGCACGCGCGTCAACGCGGACCTGACGGCCGAGATTTTGGAGACGATCTTCTGGCCCAATTCGCCGTTGCATGATCTGGGGGTGGTGGTGTCGCAGGGGAAGGTGGCCTATGCGGGGGTGCAGTTTCCGCTGGCCGAGTCGGGGGAATTGGAGCGGGAATTGGGTTCGCGGCACCGGGCGGCGGTGGGGATGAGCCAGGAGTCCGATTCGGTCGTATTGGTGGTATCGGAGGAGACGGGGGATGTGTCGATCGCCGAACGCGGGCAATTGATCCGGAAGCTGACGCCCGAAGGATTAAGGGGGTTGTTGAGCGAATTGCTGGGGCGTGGCGGCGGTGAAGGGATGAAATATCGAAAGTCGGTGGCGTAAAATGTGATGGGGATGAACCCCACCATACAGAAATGAATCGTCTCCCCGCAGGCAGACAATAAACAGATGTCGGAACGATCGAACAAGCCGGAGGTTGTTGATGCGACGCCCAAGGGGGCGCCGTTGCGGCTGCCGGTGCGTTCCAAGGGGCCGTGGCAGGAATTGGCGCGGTCGGCGCCGCGGAAGATTCGGCAGCAATTTTCGGGCGAGCGGTTGATCGAGATGCTCAAGACGCTGGCGTGGGTGGCGCCGTTGACGATTCTGGTCTGGGTTTATGCCGAGCGCGAGCAGTTGGCCCGGCCGACCAACGTGTCGATTCCCATCGAGGTTCGCAGCACCGCCCCCAACCGGATCGTGCGGTTGCTGGGTGACAAAAATGTGATGGTGGACCTGGAAGGGCCGCGACGGAATGTCGATGCCCTGATCGATGCCCTCTCCAAACCCTCATCCGACCTGGATCGGCTGCAAATTGATCTGGATGCGAGCCTGACGCCCAATCGCCGGCACGAGATCAGCAGTTTGCCGCTGATCGCGGGACAGCCGCTCTTTAAGCGCAACGCGATTACGGTGCTGGCGTGCCGTCCGCCGCGATTGACAGTGTATGTGGATGAGGTGGTGGAGGCGGATTTGCCGTTGAAATTGCCCGATTCGATCACCAACCTGGAATCGCCGCCGGCCTTTGATCCGCAGACGGTGCATTATCGCGGGCCAAAGTCGGCGTTGGATGCGGCACGCGAGGCGGCGGGGAATGACACGCTGATGATCGAGGTCAATTTGAGCGGGCGAGACTCACTCAAGACGCCGGGCCATCATGTGGAAAAGAATGTGCCGCTGCGGTCCCCCTTTAACAAGGAAGATGGGGCGGCGTTGACCCCCTCCACGGTGGATGTCACGTTGGATTTGCGGGCGGCCGATGAGGAGTGGACGTATCCCTCGATGCCGATCGTGGTCGAGGCGCCGCCGAGTTTGTGGGATGATTTCAAGATCGTATACGATGGATCATCGGGGCCGACGCTGGCCAACGTGGTGTTGATCGGCCCGCCCAAGCTGCACGAGGCGATGATGGACCCGCAATATGCGCCCAAGCCGTATGCGCGGTTGAAGGTGACCAGCGACGATGCCACAGGCAATCGGATTTCCCGACTGCCGGAGTATGTGCTGCCCAAGGATGTGAAGGTGAAGGATCCGACGCGGGCGATTGAATTTCGACTGGTGCCGCGCGAGCCGCAATAATGAAGAAGGGTGTGCCACGGAGACACGGAGGGCACAGAGAAAACCAAGATAGATTGGAATGAGCTGGTGAGTGAACATCAAAATTATGTTGAGCAGTTGGGTCGGCGGGCGCGGGAGGCTTCGCGGCGGGTGGCGGTGCTGAGCGGACAGGCGCGGGGTGAGATTTTGCGTCAGATCGCCGCATCCATCCGGCAGGGTCGTGAGGAATTGCTGGCGGCCAATGCGAAGGATGTGCAGGGGGCGCAACAGGCGAATTTGCCCACCGCGGTGGTGGAACGGCTTAAATTGAGTGACAAGCGCATCGCGTCCATGGCCGATGGGGTGGAGCAGATCGCGGCGCAGGTCGATCCGGTGGGGCAGGTGATCGAAGGGTACGTCCGGCCCAATGGGCTGCGGATTCAGAAGGTGCGCGTGCCGATCGGGGTGGTGCTGTTTTTTTATGAATCCCGTCCGAATGTGACCAGCGACGCGGCCGCGTTGTGCCTCAAAAGCGGCAATGCGATTATTTTGCGCGGTGGCAAGGAGGCGTTTGAATCCAATCGCGCCATCGTGCGGATCATTCATCAGGCGTTGAAGTCGGCCGATCCATCGCTGGTGGATGCGGTGCAACTGGTTGAATCAACCGACCGGGCGCTGGTGCCGCTGATATTGAAGCAGGATCGCAACATCGACCTGGTGATACCACGCGGCGGTGAATCGCTGATTCGCGCGGTGGTGGCCGACTCCACCATCCCGGTGTTGAAACATTTTACGGGCAATTGCCACATTTATATCGACCGCGACACGCAGGGGATGGAATCGCAGGTTCGGCAGATTTGCGTCAACGCCAAGACCAGCTACCCCGGCGGAGGGGTGTGCAACGCGGTGGAGCACCTGTTGTTCCATCGCGAGGCGGCCGACCGATTGCTTAAAAACGTCTGCGAAGACCTGGCGGCCAAGGGGGTGGAGATTCGCGGGGATGAACGCACGCGAAAATTGTATTCATCCGCCAAAGCCGCCACCGATGCGGATTGGGACACCGAATATCTGGCGTTTATTGTGGGCATCAAGGTGGTTGATTCGATGGATGAGGCCATCGACCATATCAACGAACATGGTTCCCACCACACCGATGCGATTTTGACCGATTCCAAACGGTCGGCCGATGATTTTGCCCGGCGGGTGGACAGTGCCAGCGTCATGGTCAACGCCTCAACGCGATTCGCGGATGGGGGTGAATATGGGCTGGGCGCGGAGATCGGCATCTCCACCGACAAGCTCCACGCGCGCGGCCCGATGGGGGCGTTGGATTTGACCACCTCCAAATGGATCGTCACCGGCGATGGACATTGCCGGTGATAAACACTGGCGAATCGGCCATCGGTGGTACAAAATACCCCTGACATGAAACGCAAGCTGTACCTGGAAACATTTGGTTGTCAGATGAACGTGCTGGACAGCGAGCTGGTGCTGGGCCAGCTTCGCGCGCATGGTTATGAATCAACCGAGGATCGCGACCGGGCGGATGTCATCCTCTACAACACCTGTTCGGTGCGCGAACATGCCGAACAAAAAGTCTGGTCGCGATTGGGGGAGCTGCGTCCCCAAAAACAACAGCGCCCTGAACTGGTCATCGGCGTCATCGGGTGCATGGCCGAACGGGATGGGGTGGATTTGTTTCGGCGTTATCCGCATGTGGATTTGCTGTGCGGGCCGGGCGAACTGGACAAACTGACTCAATTGGTTCACAACGCCGTCGTCACCGGCTCGGATCGGCCGAGGCAGACGGCGTTGATGGGGTCCAATACCCGCCGATCCGCCACGCTGGCGGCCGCCGAGGACAATCTGGAACTGCTCGATCTCTCCCGCAGCATCAATTCAGAGGATGATGTCGCACAGGCATATGTCCGCATCACCCGCGGTTGCAATAAATTTTGCAGTTATTGCGTCGTTCCCTATACGCGCGGCCCGGAAGTGCATCGCCCGCCACAAAATATCATCGATGAGGTGAAACGGCTGGCCGATGTGGGCGTTCGCGAAGTGACGCTGCTGGGGCAGACCGTCAATCATTACCATTTTCGCCATGACGACGGCCGGCAGACCACCTTTGCCCAGCTTTTGTATGACATTCACGAGGCCGTGCCGCATCTGCCCCGGCTGCGATTTGTCACCAGTTTTCCGCGCGATTTCACCAATGAAGCGCTGGCGGCGATGCGAGACTGCCCGCGCATCTGCCGATATCTGCACGCCCCGGCCCAGCATGGCAGCGACCGGATATTGAAATCAATGAATCGCGGCTACACAGCGGGCCAATATTATGATTTTGTCGATCGCGCCCGCGAGATGATGAGTGACATCAGCATCGCCAGCGATTTTATCGTCGGCTTCCCCGGCGAAACCGAGGATGATTTTGAGCTGACCATGGAGATGGTCCGGCGATGTCGGTTCAAAAATTCGTTTATCTTCAAATACAGCCCCCGGCCGGGAACGGTGGCGATTGACCGGTTTGTCGATGATGTGAGCGACGCCGACAAACGCAGCCGCAACAATCGTCTGCTGGCGGTGCAGCAGGAAGTCTCCGAGTCGATCAATCGCCAGATGATTGATCAGACCGTGCGGGTGCTGGTTGAGGGTGAAAGCAAACTGGTCAGTCGACAGGCCGCCAATACGGGCAAGGTGGAATTGGGTTGGGAAAAACGACCCGTTGCCTTGGCTGCCGATGAAACCCAGATGGTCGGCCGCACGCCGGGCGATCAGGTTGTCGTCTTTTCGGGGCCTTTGTCGCTCAAAGGGCAATTGGTGGATGTGCGGATCAACGGCGCGAAAAACCTGACCCTTTTCGGTGAATATTGCGGGTCCAAATCTCCCAGGCAAACATCATCCATCACGGCCGGATCAACGATTGCACATTCGGTGTAGGTCCGGCTGTGCCGGACGCAATTGCCCGGCACAGCCGGACCTACAGATCATTTGTTCGGCATAACCCGCCCTGATCATTTTACAGGAATTTGCGACCAATCGAAGAAAACCCTTGGCGACCGCTGCGCAAAACGGTACAAATAATCTTTCGAGTTTGTTTTGGACACCACCTCCTTCCGGTGCGGTCGAATAGAACCTGTTTTTGAGGCCCTTTTAACACAGCGAGGAACAGCATCATGGCCGAGAATGAATCCGCCATTCAGTCCAGTCTTCAGGAACACCGTATTTTCCCGCCGCCATCGGCTTTTTCGGCCAAGGCGCACGTCAAATCGATGGATGAATACAAGCGGATGTGGCGCGAGTCGATCGACCAGCCGGAGGAATTTTTTGGCCGGATGGCGCAGGATCTTCACTGGTTCAAGAAATGGGACAAGGTGCTGGATTGGAAATCGCCCTATGCCAAATGGTTTGTCGGCGGCAAACTGAACGTCGCCTACAACTGTCTGGACCATCAGATTGACCAGGGTCGCGGTGACAAGACCGCCATTTTGTGGGAATCCGAAGCGCTGGATGCCTCCGGCAAGCCGGAGGTGCGCAAGATCACCTATCGCGCCCTGCGGGATGATGTCTGCCGGTTTGCCAACGGGTTGAAAAAGCTCGGCGTCAAGAAGGGTGACCGCATTACGATTTACATGCCGATGGTCCCCGAGGCGGCCGTCGCCATGCTGGCCTGTGCCCGCATCGGGGCGGCCCATTCGGTCATCTTCGGCGGGTTTTCCAGCCAGGCGATCTCGGATCGCGTTGAGGATGCCAAGTCCAACCTGATCATCACCGCCGATGGGGGCGTGCGGCGCGGCGGGGATGTGCCGCTGAAGGAGAACGTCGACAACGCCCTGCAAACCACCTCGCTGGTGAAAAAAGTCATCGTTCTGAAGCGCACCGGCAAGCCGGTGAAATGGGTTGAAGGTCGAGATATTTGGTGGAGTGATGTAATCGCCGGTCAGAGCGCGGATTGCCCGGCCGAACCAATGGACGCCGAAGACATGCTCTATGTCCTGTACACCAGCGGATCCACTGGCAAACCCAAGGGGATTTTGCACACGACTGCGGGGTATCTGCTGAGCTGCCAGATGACCTGCAAATATGTCTTTGATCTGCGAGATGAGGATTTGTACTGGTGCAGCGCCGACATCGGCTGGGTGACCGGCCATTCCTACGTCGTCTATGGCCCATTGGCGGCCGGCACGACGACCTTGATGTACGAAGGGGCGCCCAACTTCCCTGATTTTTCGCGGTTCTGGGCGATCATCGAACGCCACAAGGTCAATGTGTTTTATACCGCCCCGACCGCCATCCGCGCGTTCATGCGGGCCGGCCGTGAATTGGTGGACAAGCACAATCTGTCCTCGCTGCGTCTGTTGGGGACCGTCGGCGAACCGATCAACCCCGAGGCGTGGATGTGGTATCACCAGGTCATCGGCCACGGCAAATGCCCGATCGTCGATACCTGGTGGCAGACCGAAACCGGCGCGATCATGATCACGCCGCTGCCCGGCGCCACGCCGACCAAGCCCGGCACCGCCACGCTGCCGTTTTTCGGCATTGATGCGGCCGTTGTCGACCGCACCGGCAAGGAATTGCCGGCCAATCAGGGTGGCCTGCTGGTCATCCGCAAACCCTGGCCGTCGATGCTTCGCGGCATCTTCAACGACCCCGACCGCTATGCCCGCCAATATTGGACTGATGTGCCGGGGATGTATTTTTCCGGCGATGGCGCCCGCCGCGATGAGGATGGTTATTTCTGGATCATGGGCCGGGTGGACGATGTGATCAACGTCTCCGGCCACCGCCTTGGGACGATGGAGATCGAAAGCGCCCTGGTCTCCCATGAATATGTCGCAGAGGCCGCCGTCGTCGGCATGCCGCACGACCTCAAAGGGCAGGGTATCGCCGCCTTTGTCACCCTCGAAGCCGGCCGGCAACCTTCGGAAAATCTCAAGAAGGAGCTGATCGCCTGGGTAGGCAAGCAGATCGGATCACTGGCCAAGCCCGATCAGATCCGCTTCACCGATTCGCTGCCCAAGACCCGCAGCGGTAAAATCATGCGTCGGCTCCTGAAGGAACTGGCCACCAGCGGCGAAGTCAAAGGCGACACCACCACGCTGGAAGATTTCAGCGTCCTGGCCCGCCTCAAAGAGCAGGATGAGAAATGAGGTTATTTTTGATTTTTGATTTGCGACTTTTGATTGAAAGCGACCATACGTCGGACTTCTTCAATCGAAAATCAAAAATCTAAAATCAAAAATCCATAAGGATCGATCATGCGGTACAAAAGCGTCCTTCTTTTTGGCGCGCCCGGCAGCGGCAAGGGAACCCAGGGCAAAATCCTCGGTTCCATTCCCGGCTTTTATCACAGCGCCACCGGCGATATTTTTCGTTCGCTGGACCTGCAAAGCCAGATGGGCCGCACGGTCTGGGAATATTCCAGCAAGGGTTTGCTGGTCCCCGATGAACTGACGATCAACCTCTGGCGGCAGTACATCAAGGGGATGGAGATGATCAACCAGTTCCATGCCTCATCCGATATTCTGGTGCTGGATGGCCTGCCGCGCAACGTCAAACAGGCCGCGCTACTGGAGGACACCATCGAAGTGGTGAAGGTGATCCACCTGGTGGCCGACCCGGAAAAAATGGTCGAACGACTCCGTCGCCGCGCCCTGAAGGAAAACCGCATCGACGACGCCTCGGATACCGTCATCCGCCGCCGCATGGAAGTGTACGACCGCGACACCGCCCCGATTCTGCGCTATTACCCGGCCGAAAAAATCGAGCGCGTCGAGGCCACCATGCCGATGATCCGCGTCCTGAGCGAAATCATCAAAATCATCGCCCCGTTGAAGGAACAACACGACGACGAAAAAGACCCGCATCCATCCGAGGCCCTGGTCTCGCATGCATGAAAAGATTAATGGTGGGGATGAACCCCACCCTACAGGATTCCGTTGCATGTGTAGGGTGGGGTTCATCCCCACCATCTTCAATCCATCTCCGCTCCATGGATGTTCACCGGCGGTTTTCTCAACTCCATTCCCGCACACACGCAACACCAATTTGCATCATATTTCCCTTCGCGGATGAATCGATGAAATGTCGACCAAGACCATTCGTGCGGGCAACTCGCCAAGCCGTGTTTGACCGGGTTGAAATGGACATAATCACAGCAACGGTTCAGGTCATCCAAGTCCCGCACCGCGTGTTCCCAAAACCGTTTTTGCCACAGGCCGCGATATTCGTGGTCTGTTCGTGAGGGGGACTGTGATGTTTCGCCGCCGCCGTTCGCAAGCCAACGGCGGGTAAATCGACCTTTGATCGCACCCACACGGATGGAAAAATCACTTTCATCTGGTGGTAAGGTCAAAACCAGATGGAGATGATCCGGCAATAAGACCGTTGCCACCAACTCAAATGGGCGATCACGTCGGGTCTGTGCAAGTGATTCGTGCAGTAATTGTCTGGCGGTTGGATCGTTGAACAGCGGTATTCGCTGATGAGTGACCAATGTCAGAAAGAACGTTCCACCGGGCTGATAGGCGCGCCGGTAGTTCGGCATGTGGGGGATGATAACTTGTGGGGTGGGGTCATTCCCATCAATTTATAAAAATAAAATGGTGGAGATGAACCCCACCCTACAAATCAGATCGCACACTACGGGTTTCCGTATCCGATCCTTACGCGCGGCTCATATACGTTCCGCCTTCGGTGCTGATGCGGATCACTTCGCCGATGTTGATGAATGGGGGGACGCGCGTCTTCAATCCCGTCTCCAGCGTGGCTTCCTTGTTCTGGTTGGTGGCGGTGGCCCCTTTGATGGCGGGGGGGGTGTCGGTCACCTTCAGGTCCACCGTCTTGGGCAGTTCATAGCTGACGATCTTGCCATCATGAAACAGCGCGCTCAGCGGCGTGTTGGGCTTGAGGAACAAAATGTCATCCCCGAACACCTCCTTGGGGATCGTGTTCTGGTCATATGTCTCAAGGTCCATCAGGATGTGCCCATCGTTGTCGCTGTAGAGATATTCCACCTGTCGGCGGTCGAGATTGACCGTGTCGATGTCATCGGTCGCCCCGACGCGCTTGTCCAGAATCGTCCCCTTGATCACATCCCGCAGCTTGAACTGCACCTTGGCCCGCAGGTTGCCTGGTGTGTTGTGGTCGGCGTTGGTGACGACAAACAGCTTGCCGTCAATCACCACCGCCTGCCCCCGTCGAATGTCACTGGCTCGCATGGCTCATCCTTTGTCAAAACAAAAACGAACACCCCCAAAAATACTTACGCAAGAATCTTCCAAAAGGGTCGAAACTGTACAACCCCGGCCAATCCCCGTCAAACCGCAATCGGCCATCCCATACAATAAAATTCCGTCAAAGAATAAGGGAAAAATTTCCCCATCCGTCGGCCGGGCGGTTTTGCGCTCCGGCTAATCCGCACAAATGGAATATCCCATCCTGATTCCGGTGTCGATGGCGGGCATCCGGGCTGATTTCGCCGGCCGCTCCCGCGATCCGTGCTACATTTAGATCAAAGCGCCGTTCGCCAAAACAATGAGAGGTTCCCATGCTCCTGTTGGCTCAAACCACCGTCCTGCAAATGTTCCTGGCCTCCGGCCTGGGTGTCTTCGCGGCCATCTTCATCATCAGCCGAGGTAAAATGGTTGAGTGCCTGCTGGCCTGCATCACGCTGGCATTTGCCCTCTACATGCTGACCTGATCAGACACTTATTTGGCCGCTATTTGTCCACGGCCGATTCATCAAACCGTCGGACCACCAGCGTGTCATTCTGGCCGCCAAAGCCAAAGCTGTTGCTCAGCGCCACCCGCACATTGGCCGGCCGGGCCTTGTTGGGGACGTAATCCAGATCACACTCCGGATCGTGCGTCTGCAAATTCATCGTTGGGGGCAACACCTGATCCCGAATCGCCAGCACGCAGGTGATCAATTCCACCGCGCCGGCCGCCGCGATCAAATGACCCATCATGGATTTGATCGAACTGACCGGAACTTTTTGCGCCAAATCGCCGAACACTTTTTTGATCGCGCCGGTTTCGTTGCCATCGTTTTCCTTGGTTCCCGTGCCGTGGGCGTTGATGTAGCCGATGTCCGCCGGCGTCAGCCCCGCATCGCTCAACGCCTCGGTCATCGCCACCACCGCCCCCAATCCATCGGGGTCCTGATCGGTGATGCGAAACGCATCGGCCGTCGATCCATAACCCACCACCTCCGCCAGAATTTTCGCATTTCGCCCGCGGGCATGATCCAGCGTCTCCAGAATCACCATCCCCGCCCCTTCGCCCAGCACAAACCCGCCGCGGTTTCCATCAAACGGCCGACTGGCGCGGGGTGGGTCATCGTTGGCTGTGGATAGGGCGGTCAGTCGGTTAAAACCGGTGACGCCAAACGGATGAATCATCGAATGCGCCCCGCCGCCGATCATCACATCGGCACGGCCCTTGCGCAAAATCTCGGTCGCCTCGCCGATCGCCTGCGTGCTGGCGGCACAGGCCGTCAAACAGTTGAATGCCGGCCCGCGCGCTCCCGTCAACAATGCCAGGTGCGACAGGGGCATGTTCGGCTCCTGCTCCAGCTCACGAACCACGCTCATGTGTTCCATCGCCATCTGCGCCCACTTCACCATGTCGTTGGAAGAGGAGTCGGCCTTCCACGAGGCCAGCGCCGCGCCGGTAAAGGCATCAAAATCCAGCGAACCTTCTCCAGAACCGAGATAAATCCCCACACGGTCCAGATCGAGTTTGTCCGCATCCAGCCCGGCGGCTTTCCATGCCTGCGCGCACGCCGCCAGCGCAAAATGCGTATTGCGGCCGGCGCCATCATGATCGGTCGTGTCGCTCAGATGGTCCGACAGGCGAAAATTCTTCACCTCCGCGCTAATGCTGGTTGGAAAAGTCGATGCATCAAACAAGCTGGTGTTTGCAATGCCGGATTCACCGGCCAACAGACGTTTCCACACCGACTCGATGTCGTGACCCATCGGCGTGATCCAGCCCATTCCTGTGATGACAACTCGGTTCATGGTTTATTCTTCAACTGATTTTACGAAAGATCAACGCCGCGTTTTGTCCGCCCAATGAATAGATATTCGAGATCGACACATTGACGGTCTGCTGCCGCACTTCCGGGCTGACGTTTAACTTCAGGTCATCAATGACTTTATGGGTGTTGATGGCCGCTGGTATCGTGTCGTGGAACAGCCCCAGCACCGCGGCGGCCGCATCCACCCCGGAGCCGGCCGCCAAGTTGCCGATCTGTGCCTTGATCGGCGCGATGGCTGGCTTGGACAAACCATCGCCAAAGACCCTCTTCAACGCATTCAGCTCGGCTCGATCATGGGTTGGAATCCCCAGCCCATTGGGTATCAGCAGGTCCACATCCCGCGGTGTCAGATTGGCATCAGCCAAGGCATTGAGGATCGATTTGGCGATGCCGTGGCCTGTGGGGTCCGGTTCGGTGATTTTGTAAGTATCCTGCGATGCCCCAAACCCGACGATCTCGGCATAAATTTTTGCGCCACGGGCCTTTGCGCGTTCGTATTCTTCCAGGATGAACAACCCGCCCCCTTCGCCCATCACCGAGCCGGCCGCTTCAATATCAAACGGGCGAACCGCCTTTTCCGGGCAATCATTTGCGGTTTCATTGACTCGTTTTAGCAGGCATTGCCGCAACAATCCCATCGGCACCAGTTTGGTCTCCGCGCCGCCGCAGATTGCCAAATCCGCATCGCCCCGTTGCAGGGTGCGAAACGCCTCGCCGATAGCCAGGTGGGATGAGGCATCCGCGCAGGTGATTGTATTGGAAGGCCCCTTGAGGCCGTGAATGATGGTGACATGACACGCCAGCATGTTGGGCAGATATTTCAACAGCCACAGCGGCGTAAGTTGCGACATGCCGGCCGATCCCCACTGTTTGAGATCGAGCCGATTCCCATCCCGCGCGGAATGCATGGCGTAGGACAATTCACCGATTTCGGCGCTGATCAGCCCGGCGCCAATGTTGCAGCCGAACCGTTGGCCGTCGATGTTGGGGGAGTCGGTATAGGCCTTGGATTGCAGCCCCGAATCGCGAAAGGCATTGTCGGCCGCCACCACCGCCAATTCGATGTCACGGGCCATCACCTTGGTGGCCTTACGGTAGCTTTTTGGAACAAAATCACCGATTTTGTAGCTCGGAACCTCTCCCCCGATCTGACAGGGAAAACCGCCGGGGTCATAGGCGGCGATTCGGCGCAGGCCGCACTGTTTGGCCAGCAGGTTGGTCCAGAAAGTCTCGGTCCCAATGCCAATCGGAGAGATGACGCCAATACCGGTGATAACGACTCGTCGCATAGATGTCAGGGCAAAACGTTGATATTTCCCGCCAAATGGCCTGAATCGGCAAAAACTAACCGGATTTGCCGTGTCATTCAAGCGAACTGAGCCGTTTGATCAGGTATGAGATGACGATGACTTCCCATTAAATCGCCACATCCCCGCCGGTGCGGTAGGTATTCAGCAGGTTCATGAACTGGTCGGTGAAGACGAAATTGTGTTCCGGGAATTTCAGGCCGGCCAGGTTTTGGTCAATGTGGCTGAACATCAGTTCAATCTCGGCCACGGCTTGCGAATCGACCGTGACCGTGCCGGTGATGGAGGCTCCCTGTTCGGAGAGCTGGTCGATTTTGGCGTGATAGGTCAGGGTTTGACCCGGACGGACCAGCCGATGAAAGGTCGCCCGGCCGACCTTGGCGAGAATCACCTTCTCCTCAAAATTACGCGCCTCGCCCACCAGGATGCCGGCCGTCTGTGCCATTCCTTCAATGATCAGGCTGTGCGGGACGATCGGATAGGCCGGGTGCAGGTCGTGCAGGTGTTCCTCGGCCAGCGAGACGTTTTTAATCGCAGTGGCGCTTTGGCGGGGGGTGAATTGGGTGAATTTGTCGATCCAGATCCAGCGCATGTTGTTCCGTTCAAATCAATCCCATCGCGACCATTGCCTTGGCGACCTTGATAAAGCCGGCGATGTTGGCCCCGTTGACGTAATTGCCCGGTGTTCCATATTCCTCGGCGGTGTCGTGACAGCGCTGATGGATGTCGGTCATGATCTGCTGGAGTTTTTGTTCGGTAAACTCAAAACTCCACGCATCCCGCGAGGCATTTTGCTGCATTTCCAGGGCGCTGGTGGCCACGCCGCCGGCGTTGGCGGCCTTGCCGGGGCCGTAGGCGATGCCGGAATCGAGGAATATACGCACTCCCTGCGGCGTCGTCGGCATGTTCGCCCCCTCGGCCACGGCGATGCACCCGTTTTTCACAAGAATTTCCGCATCCTTGCCATTTAGTTCATTTTGCGTGGCACAGGGGAGCGCCACATCACAGGGGATTTCCCATATGTTGCCGCCGTCTCGATAGACGGCCCGACGCTGAATCTCGGCATAATCCTTGATCCGCCGGCGTTCCACTTCCTTGAGTTGTTTGATGATGTCCAGTTCCAGGCCGCGTTCATCATAGATGACGCCATCCGAATCGGAACAGGCGACCACATTGCCCCCAAATTGCTGCACCTTTTCGATGGCATAAATCGCCACATTGCCCGACCCGGAGACGATGCAGGTTTTGCCCGCCAGGCTCTTGCCGCGGGATTTGAGCATCTCCTCGGTGAAAAAGGCCAGCCCATAGCCGGTGGCTTCGGTGCGAACCAGCGCCCCGCCAAAATCCAGCCCCTTGCCGGTCAGGACACCCGATTCGTACCGGTTGGCGATGCGTTTGTATTGGCCGAACAAATAGCCGATTTCCCTGCCCCCCACGCCGATGTCGCCGGCCGGGACGTCCGTGTATTCTCCCAGATGGCGATACAGCTCGGTCATGAAACTCTGGCAGAACCGCATGATCTCGCGGTGGGAACGCCCCTTGGGATCAAAATCGCTGCCACCTTTGGCCCCGCCGATCGGCATGCCGGTCAGCGCGTTCTTGAAAATTTGTTCAAAACCCAGAAATTTGATGATGCTCAGATTCACCGAAGGCCGAAATCGCAGGCCACCCTTGTACGGCCCCAGCGCGCTGTTGAATTCAACGCGAAAACCGCGATGAATCTGCACTTCACCGTTGTCATCCTCCCACGGCACGCGAAAGATGATCTGGCGTTCAGGTTCGCAGATGCGCTCGATGATTTTGTGTTCGGTGAATTCCGGATGCTTGGTCAACACCGGCGCGAGCGATTCCAGAACTTCCCGCGCCGCCTGATGAAACTCCACCTCGCCGGGGTTGCGCTGCACAACGTGAAGAAGAATATTTTCCAGTTTTTCAATCATGGTTATGCCTGATTACGGTCAAACGATTTCGCGTAGTTTAGTCACCAAGGCGTCCCATACAAGTTGGAATTGAACTTATCAGACCAATGAATGGTGAATTTTCTTCATCGACGATAAAATCCGGCCGATGCAATCCACAGATGCGGACCATCTACGCTTGATGCAACAGGCCGCGGATCGTGTTCTGGTCCTGCGGCGGAGGTTGCTCGAACAGCGGCGGGAATTGCAAAATTTTGCCGACGGCCGGGAAAAACTGGATCAAGCCCTCATGGCACTTGATGGGATGTTAATCAACCTGGAATCAAAACCTTAGCGACCAATTAGGATCACCGATGACGCAAACCGAGACTCAGCAATCCACACCCACCGAATTAATCGCCCGCGCCGGCTCATATTACCGCCGGACGCGATACATCATGGCCATCCTGCTGATCGCCGGCGGGGCGTGGTTCGGGTATGATGGCTTTGTCGGCTACCCGCGTGAAAACCAGCAGTTGCGCGAAATCAACGCCCAACTGGCCGAAGCACAAAAGAATCAGGACAGCCAACGAATCCGCGAGTTGTCCGACCAGCAGAAAAATTTCAAACGACATTCCGGCGAGCTTGCCCATTCGGAGATGGACATTCTGATCCAGAAGGTGCTGTGCTTCGTTCTGCCTCCGATCGGCCTTTTGTTGCTCTTTTGGACCTTTTTCAACTCGCGCGGGGCCTATCGGCTCACCGATCAAACCCTCACCGTCCCCGGCCACCCACCCGTCCCCATCGACTCCATCCGCAAGATCGACAAGCGCAAATGGGACCGCAAAGGGATCGCCTATCTGTCTTATGAACTGCCCGATGGCAAATCAGGCACGATCAAGCTGGATGATTTTGTCTACGAACGAACACCGACGGATGCCATATTCGCCCGAATCGAGCAATACACCACCGAATCCTCTGCCGGCGCATAGAAAAACGCGGAAGCCGAAACTCCCGCGTTTATGAGTTGCACATCAAATGATCAAGCGGCCTGCGGCACATCAATCGAGACGATCTGGTTTTGCCGCAGGATCGAGATGCGATCCGACTTTGGCCAGCAGAGAACGATCACGCTCTTGCCGACGGCAACCAGATTCGGATTGGGAATCTCATACACCTCGCCACTCGTCAATATGATCTTGAACGGGTGAAAAGGTTCAGCATTGATGAGATCCACAATCGACTCGACCATTGGCTCTTAACCCTTGATCACTTCGATGATCGACTGGGTCTTGATGACCATCTGTGTCTCATCGAAGAGATGGAAGCTCTGCACCAGCAGTTCGTGGCTGCGGCGCTCGATGTCCAGCACGCTGAGCATCCCGGCGGATTCGGCGGTGGCCGGGGTGTCGGCGGTCATCAGCTCGCGTTTGGTGGCGTAGCTGGCGATCTCCTGCTTGGTGGCATCGTAGAGCGTCTGCGTCAACTGCTCTTCCTGCGTGCTGATCATGTAGCGGATCGTCCCGCCGTAGGTCTCTTCGTGATACTTCTCGCCCCGGCAGGGGATCGACTGCAACAGGCCCCGGTCGGTCAGAGGCTCGTTCTTGGTCATGATCACTTCGGTGAGCGTGTTCTTGCCGGCCGTGAAGGCAATCACATGCCCGCCTTCGATGAGCCAGATTTCGGCATCATAGGCGCGGCGGGTCACCGGCTCGCTGGCCAGAATTTTGAAAAATTCCGGATGAAGCGTCCGCTGATACAGCAGGAGGGTAAGACCTCCCGAACGACGTTGTTTGGTACGGTTGCTCATGGCTTCCGTGCTCTTTCCAGAAGAGGTTGTCGCCTCTTCACCTGTGACCACCAGAAATTGACTATCAATTCCTTTATGGTCATACGTTACGGCGGGATGGATGCTCGCACTGACGAGGAATATTCTTGTACGGGAGGCTCATTGTCCCTAAAGGCCTCCCGCCCGCCGCGATAAAAAAATGGCCTCCGCACAACGCGGACGCCTCATTGGGGCTATTATAGGATATTCCGGCCAAAACCAAAGAAAAATCTTAAGAAAGTGTCGCCCATGCCACGATCATAACGTCGTAAGCCGCGTGGCATCCAGCAGTTATGCCAAATCCACGAATTAAAAAAACCACCCCAAAATATATTCCCGCCAGTGTGCGAAAGATGAAACTTCGCGTCTGAAATGCCTCATTTCCCATGTAATGGTACAAGGAAAAGAGGATCGCACTGATCAGGACAATGAGAATCATCGACAAAAATTTGGGGAGCTTCAGAAAATCCAGAAGTAATAAACTCAACAGGGTGAATAGGATAAATCGGAATACCAATTCTTCGTAAATGCCTGCCCCTAAAGACAATACGATCAACCCTTGCCATCCCGCCCGGCCCGTGGACAGTGGGAGGTAATGCGCCGTGAGGAAACTGAGCAGGATGACGGGAAAACCCATCACGATGCTCTCGATCCCCATCATCAAGATCGTTCGGCCACGAAATGTCCAAGGATCATTGCGGGCGATGTGCCAGGTGAGCAGCACGCCCACAACCGCCAATGCCGGGAGATATCGCCCGCTCGCCCCGAACAGGGCGAAAAATCGCTGCATCAAGGTAAAGGCGATGATCCGCTGCTCGGTTTGATGGAGCGGATCGAAGGTATAAAGCCGGGTTCCGACTTCGTATAAAATGATCAACGGCAGGACGAACAACAGGCTGTTGAGCGGTAATTCGGAACGCTTCAGATATCCGCTGGGGAGTGGCAGGGGGGGATGAGCCGCTGAGGCGGGACGAGTGACGGCGGCGGCGCGGGTCATACGGCCGCCTCGGTCTTCTCCGTCGAACCCAAGTCGTTTGATTGCTGACACTTACGAGTGATCCGCAGGGCGCGCTTGCCGCGAAATTGGCCGATCTGGGCAAAAAACTTGTTTCGCCCTTCGATCTGAATCAGCGAATCTCGGCCGCTGGCTTTGTCGGTGGTGATCAGATCGCCAACCTGAAGGGATATCAGGTCATCCATGCGGATGGTGGTTTGCGCCAGAAATGCCCTCATCTCCACCGGCGCGCTATTGACGTTTCGGGTCAGTTTGCGGAGGTGGTCTTCCTGGCCACCTTTGCGTTGATAGCTGAACCAGTTCTGGGCGGCCAAAACGCCCATGATCGGCTCGATGACGTTGTAGGGAATGCACAACGACATGGTTCCGGCCCGATTGCCCATTTTCAACTCGAAACCCACGACAACCACGGTTTCGTTGGGGGGCACGATCTGGACAAGCTGGGGGTTGGATTCAAAATCCTGTACCGAAAAAGTCACCGGTGTCAGATTGGACCAGGCTTCGGACAGAAAATGCGTCGCCCGGTCGGTGATGCGCTGGACCAGCCGCTGTTCGATCTGCGTCAACGGCCGCTGCGGGATGAACAGATCCGCATTGGACCCGCCCAGAAGCCGGTCGATGACCGGATAAATGATCAAAGGGCTGATCTCAAGACAGAGCTGACCGTCCAATTGTTCGGCTTTTAACAAGTTGAAACAGGTTGGATTGGGCAGGGAGTGGATGAATTCGGAATAGGTTAATTGTTCGATATGGGCGACGGAGACTTCGATGATGGTGCGCAGATAACCCGAAAGCGCCGCCCCGAAGTTTCGGCCGAATCCTTCGTGCAACCCCTCCAACTCCCGCATCTGGTCCTTTGAGACGCGTTCGGGGCGTTTGAAGTCGTATACCTGCACATCAAGCTGGGTCCGGCCGCTGGTGCCGAAAACCTGCTGGGCCGAGGCATTGTCGGCGCCGGCGGTGGCCGCCACACTGCCGGTATCCACCGCCGCCAGCAGGGCATCGACCTCGGATTGTTCCAGAACATCTCCCATGACCGGCCTCCATGCCGATATGGCTATTATCGGACGTGACGGGGAAATTTCTATAGGAGGAGGTCAGAATCGACTTATGAACCACTGAACCTCATTAGAATCTATCTCAGAACCTAATGAGCCTGCGATGGGCCAAAACAGGCCCAGATGCTAGGCGACGGACCGAATCGACTCAATGGAAAGAGTCGTTG
>JADLBV010000095.1 GCA_020847545.1 Phycisphaerales bacterium | reverse complement strand
CGCGGGTCCGCAACCGCCAGCACAATGGCCGACAATTCACCCACAATCCCCTCGCGCAGTGTCCGTCCCGCCTCGCGCAATGTCGCCCCCGTGGTCATCACATCATCCACCAGCACCACCGAGCGCCCTTCAATCGCTTTGGGATCGATCAGGGCAAACGCGCCGCGCACATTTTGCGCCCTTTGCTTCATATGGAGCTTGGTTTGGGTTTCGGTTGAACGGATGCGCGCCAATGGACGAACCATCGGCCGGCCGGTCTGCCTGGCCAGTTCCGCCGCCAATACCTCCGCCTGATTAAACCCCCGTCCGATCTGTCGCCACCCATACAAGGGCACCGGCGCGATCACCACATCATCCTTCAGCAGCATCTCCACCAGCCCATGCCGCAACAATCGACCGGCCAGCGCCTCGGCAATGGTCCACTGATGGTGATACTTCATCCGCAAAATCAGATCGCGCAACGGCCCATCATAAACCCCCAGCCGCAACACCTGTTCAAAAGGAACCAACCCCTTCCCCCGACACCGCGGACCTGCACTCCCCGCCGGCAACGGCAACCCGCACCCATAACACGCCCCGGAGCGTTCGAGTTTATGCAGCTTGTCGTCGCATTCCGCACACAAAAACCCCGCCGGTTCCTCCATCACCCCGCACGAAGCACACCCGCCCGGATAACAAACATCCACCACCCCCCGCCCCAACTCGCGCAGCCATTGCACGACCGTCCGACCCATGATTCACCCCGACAATACGTTGCCAACCCTCTGGAACCGCCTTCGCAGGATCAGAACCACCGCCATCACCATCCCAATGAGCGCACCAACATATCCACCCAAATGAATCCCAAAAACAGTCATAAATCGCATTGGTCGCATCTCGTTATTCCGAACCATCTCCGCAAAATCCCCCGACCAATGCGTAAACCAGCCGGTCGATCCCACCCACCCCAAAATCGCCGCCGTGATTGCGGTGATGACAAAAACCAACCCCGCCATCGCTATCAATCGCCCATACGAAAGCGACGGCCACCGACGCGAAGGGTTGTTCGCCACCAGCAAAACGACCCCGATAATCAAACCAGCCGTCCATGTGGCCCGCATGCCCACCTTCGCCGCCTCCCATGCCAACGCCCCGGCCAACGGCGGCACAGGCGGCCCCAGCACCTCCGCCACCCCTTTGCCATAATAAAAATATTCCCACGAAATCCTGCTGGTCAGCAAATCATTGATCACCCCATACACCAGCGCCGCCGCGACAATCGTGAGCAAAAACAGATATTCCCGCCATCGTTTGGATTGACGCAATCCCTTATTTCTGATTTCAACACCCGCCAAAACACCCAAAATCGCCGCCCCAACCCCGATGCGTGCCATTAATCCCCCATCGGTTTCCACCAGCCAGTGCCAGAATGGTGAATTCCAAGTCATTTCGGTCATTGATTTTATACCTAATGGCTTACAACTCATAGAAAATTGATTTATGTGCCAGATCGATCCGAATGATACACATGTGTTAAAAACTGATACATGTATTCCGTTTAATACTTTGCGAATAAAGTATCCTTGACAATTGGAAGGTACAGTGTATTATACACTTGAGCGCGTGTCTTATGAGTGAACCATTCACAAAATTGACCGTTTCTCAGCAGCTCGTGATGAAGCTGCGCACCCAGATTGAATCGGGTGTCTGGCGGGCCGGCGGCAATATGCCGAGTTTGCGTTCGTTGGCCGACCGGTATGGGGTGAGCCTGAACACCGTCCAGAAGGCCGTGCGCGAGTTGAGCGCGTTGGATCTGATCGACCAACAGCCCGGTCAGAGCGGCGTGATCAAATCGGTGCGTCGTTCCCGCCCCGCTGCACATCAACAGATCGCATGGATAGAAGGATATGATCCCGAAACAGTCTCCAGCTATTGGAGCGAGGAGATCATGCGCAATGCCCGCGCCATGCTGACCCGGGCGGATCTTCGCGTCACCGTTCTCACCTACCAGTACCGCCAACCCGACATCGCCGGCCAGGTGATGCGCCTGCTTGAACCGATCGCAGGTCAGATTGCCGGCGTCTTTTGTCCATCCATCATCCCATTGTTGCCTGTTATTGAGCATATTGAACAGATGGGATTGCCCTGGATGACGGTTTCGCCGATTCATTCATCGATCAACCATAATTTTGTCTCTTCCGACGACCTGGGTGGGGGAAGCATGGCCGGGCGATGCTTCGCGAATCTGGGTGTTCGCCGGCTGGCGGTGCTGCACTTTGGCATCCATGAATTGTCCCAGCGAAATAAGACAACCGGCCTGTGCCGTGGATATCTCGAACAGGGGCAGGCTCCGCCGGTGATCGATCTGGTTTGCTGCCACGATCAGGAAGCCCGATCCGGGCACGAGGCGATGGCCGCCTATCTGAAAAACCATGAGCCGCCGCAGGGGATTTTCGCCACCGGCGACTGGTTGGCGGTGGGGGCGATTCGCGCCGTTCAGGAGGCGGGGTTGCGCGTTCCGCAGGACATCAGCGTGATGGGTTCCACTGGTATTCCATCCAACCGCCTGCTCTTTTCGCCGACCTTGGCCGCCATCGCCCAGCCCGTGCGGCAATTGGGTGAACAAATCGCCACCGGGCTGATCCATATGGTCCGCGAAGGGGTCTCCAAGGTCGCCGGCCAATCGATCCCGTGCCAGTTTATCCCGGGCCAATCCTTGAATGTGCCTGAGTCCATCCAGAAGCAGTGGGTGGCGGATTCGTTGAATCCTGTTCCATCGCAAAACGACCAAACTGTGGAAGATTCAACCGCAAATAGTGATGTTTCAACACTGATAACCGAGCCGGCAATGTGATTGTCGGCAACACTTTTTCAGGAGGTTCTCATGTCTACGTTTGTTGCACGAAGATTGGGCTTGACGGCGGCGTCGCTCGTGACGGCGGTCGCGCTGTCGGCATCGGTGGCGTCGGCGACGCCATATATTTCGGTGAACTTTGACTCCGATACATCAAATGCGCTTCCATCGGGAACCGATTATGCAAACGCACCTTCGGGCACCCAGGCCATTGTGGTTGATGCATCTACCACCACCCCGACCGATCCCTTTGGTGGTTCCACCAACAAGAGCCTGATGATGGAAGATCAGTCCAATTCGGACAATCCGATCATCATCTATAAGGGTGCGCCGGCCGGACTCTCCAGCGGGACATTCAGCATCCAAATTTACGCGGCCACGGGAACCGGGTACACACAGCCACTGGGTGTGATTCATCTCGGCCAGAACAGTGCCGTCAATTCACCGGATATTGGTGCCTGGCTCAACTTCTCGGATTCCGGATTGGTTGTGAACAATTCAATAGCTTTGGATAACGCGCTGACCGCCAATACGGCATACGATGTCACTCTGACGTTTGACGCCGTGGCACATACCTATTCAGGTACAATCGCCCCCTCCGATGGATCCTCCCCGGTGGCGGCTTTGACCGCCAACAGCGGCTCAACCACCAGCTTTCCCTTTTACAGCAGTGGTTTCAATGCCATCACGACCGCCACGCTGATCACCGGATACCCCGGTCGAACAAATACGCGTGTCTTCTTCGACAATCTCCAGATGAACGCGGTTCCGGAGCCGGCGTCGATGGGCCTGCTCGGATTGGGCTGCCTGTTGGCGATGCGCCGTGGAAGGCGATAGCCTACATGATGAATGCGACCGCGAGGATCCGCATTGCCGCGGATCCCGCGGTCGGCACAGGTGGGTTTTGCCGGGAGTTGGCCATGCGACAGAGAGTTGGCAACTCGATTCTGAAGCTTGGTGGGTTCACCCTCGTGGAATTGCTTGTGGTTGTGGGAATCATAGCGATTTTGATCGCGATGCTTTTGCCGGCCCTCAATGATGCGCGCCGGCAGGCGCGTCAGGTGGTGTGCGCGGCCCAGTTTCGTCAGATTTATCAGGCGATTTTGATGTATTGCCAGCAGAGCAAGGATGTATTGCCCGGCCCCTGTTACACGGGCGTTGGGATTCCGCAGGGATTCCCGGGCGGAACCTATCCGGATGGAACCTCAACGGGGTATTCCATCTATGGCCTGGCGGGAGCGCTCATCGGGGTGACACATATTATTCCGGAAGGGTCCTATCCGATTTTCGGCTGCCCGTCGGCCGCCGATACGGTGGAGATCAGCATTCAACGGTATGTGAACACCTTCACAGATAAGTCATCGGGAGGCGTGCCGCCTTCCGCGCCACTGAATTCGTATCCGGTGGGATCGCCCGATTTTCGTTCGTACGCCATTTTGCCATTTGGGACATCATTGTCCGTGCCCCCTTATACCGTGGTGCCGCCGAGAAAGTTGGCGCAACTTGGGCGAATGTTCGGCGTCTCCACCTCGCGCATCTGGCTGGTGCATGACACATTCCCATGGCACGGGAAATTGGTGAACTCTTTCAACGACTCTTTTTGGCACATGCCGCAATACACCATCGACAATACGTTGTGTGCCGATGGGCACGTTGAGGCCTTCAAGTACAACCCATCATCGTCACTGGGTTGGTGGGCACAATGACAGGGTGGTCGATCCGCCAAAGGACAGGGCATGGTCCACAGGATTGAAAGGATCCGAACATGAAACGGAAAAATGGATTCACGCTTGTGGAGTTGCTGGTCGTCATCGGCATTATAGCCCTTCTTATCTCCATGTTGCTGCCGGCATTGAACAAGGCCCGTCAGGCGGCCAACACCGTGGCCTGCGCATCAAACATGAGGCAGATCGGCCTTGCCATCATGATGTATTCCCAGGATTACCAGGGATGGATTGTCCCCTGCGCCACCCCCGCGCCGCAATATTGGGATGGTGTGACCAGCGTTCGTCCGTGGGTGGAATTGCTGACCCGGCCCGGCCCCTACAGCCCGACACAGGGTTATGGTTTGATCTTCGTCGGTTATGGCGCGCCGATGGAGGAGAAGAAATCGTTCGTCTGTCCCGCGGTTTCCGAACACAGCCTGTTCGTCTATGCGGAATATGCCTTGAATGGGTGGATCGCGGGATTGTGGCAATCACCCTCGCCGGGCGTTTTCACGCCCAATCCAGTCTACAAATATTTTCACAAATTCACGCAATTAAGAGCGCCGGCGCAGGATGTGGTGCTGCTGACGGACAATAACGACCCCGCCACCTATGACATGGAGTACCCCGTAGCGCTCTCCGGCGGCGACTATGTCGAATTTCAGATGGCGTTTCGTCACAATAAGCTGGCCAACGTGCTGTACGCCGATGCGCATGTCTCCACCGCCAACAAAGAGGAGTTCACACCTCCCAAATATCCACAGCGACACGGGCAAAACGGGCCATACAGCTATCCGTGAATGAAAGTTGCAGTCCAGCGGCAATCAAGTTCTTATTTTTGGAGCATTCATGAATTGTTTCCGAATGATCGGGGTGGTGGGTTTGTTGATTGGCTCGGCGGCGATGGCTTCACAATCGCCGGCAACACAGGATCGGACGAATTTGGCGCTGGGGAAAAAGGTGGCGTTTTCCCCCATTCCGAATTCCCCGCTGACCGCCAAGGGAGAGACCGATCCTACTGATTTGACCGATGGCAAGCTGAGTGAGCGCCCGGACCATCAACTCTGGTTTGAATCATCGGCCGTGGGTTGGGAATACGGTGGCCGCGTCAACCTGGCGGTGGATTTGGGCCAGGAATGCGACATCGATGAAATTGCCATTCGTCTATTGGGCGGCGGTGTGGCAAGCACCGGCGGGGCGATGTGTTTTCCGGGTTGGGTGGAGGCGCTGGTCAGCTCCGATGGGGAACATTACACCAAAGTTTCCGAATTTTCCCGCTGGAACAAGGATGAATTTGACAAGTTCGGCATCGTCCAGAAACAGGGGGAATGCAATGTGGATACGCTGCGATTCAAGGATATGAAAGCTCACGGCAGATACGTCGGCTTTCGCATCTACGGCAGCTCCGTATTGGCCAGCGATGAGTTGTATGTGTATGGAACCCCATCCGCTGAACAACATCCGGCTGTCTCAAAGGCAAAAGATGGGTTCACCATCTCCCATCCCCAGGTCTATTTTCACAAACCCACTTTGGAACTGGCAACGAACGTGACATTGCCTGTGCCGGTTGGATTGGCCGTGCCGCAATCAGAGGGCGCGGCCGTGACGTTGCGGTTGATCCTTCCACCGGGAGTTAAAATCGCCGGCGGCGCGGTCGGCGGCGTCAATGCGACCGCCCACAATGGCAATGAGTATCTGTTCACCGCCAAAGAGGGCAAGACGGACAAGGTCTTCGGCCGGTTGTATCTGATCGCCGATGGGTGGAAAAATGGCCAGCAGGGAGCGTTGCGGTACAGTTTTGATGATGGGAATTGGAACAGTGGACCATTGACCATTCCGATTCGAGCAATACAGGTTCCGATTGCGCCGCGGCTGAGAAAGATCATGGCAACGATGGGATGGTGGCCCAGCACCAGTGTGGGGTGGACCGATCAGTTGCGATCGCTCAAGACGCTTGGAATCAACACTTACAACGTCTTTGGTCAATGGTTGCCCAAAGACCATAACGATCCACGCTGGTCGATGCTGGAAGAAGCCCGTAAACAGGGGTTTTTCATCTCCAACATCGATTCCCCGCTGCATGAATTGGTCAACAGCCACCCCGATCAGAAGGAGATTTACGACCAGTTTGAAGATGGAACCGTCGGCAAACACCTGTGCATCTCCTATCGCGGCCAGTATTACCAGGAGGAAATCCAGCGTTATGCGAAAATCATGGCGGCCGTGAGGCCCGATTTCAGTTCGCAGGACATCGAGTTGTGGGGTTGGGCCGGCCCGACCGACAGCGTCAAATGCACCCGCTGTCTGGCGGATTACACAGCCTCCAAAGCCGGTTCATGGGCAAAATGGCAGCAGGGCAAGGGAACACAGATCATCCATGACCTGATCACCGCGGCCCGACAGGCGGTCAAAGAGGCCGGCGGCAATCCGGATTTCAACACCGGTGGGTATGACTTCCGCCCTGATCAGGTGTATCAGCAGTTGTTTGATTTCAATTCGCTCTATCCCAAACTGCAAAGCGTCAGCCAGGTTTCGGTTTATTCCAGCCTTCAGGCGGCCGACTTGGAATATCTGGGCAATGAGACGCGAACCGATCGATCCAAACTCCCCCGTAGCGATGTGATGCCCTGGAACACGCCGGGCGACGCCGGGACATTTCCGGGCGAGACATTTACCTGGGCCTTGCTGGAACATTACTGCAACGGCGCCAGCGGCATCTGGTTCTGGTCGAGCCGAATGTGGGATTCGGAGGATCTGATCGCATACAACAAGGTGATCCGCGCCATCGCTCCGGTGGAAGAGGTGATCGTCGATGGACAATTGGTTGGCAAGGATGCGGCCGTCGATGGGCCGGGTCGGGTCAGTGGCATGAAACTCGATGGGCGAATGGTGCTGTTGATTGCCGACTATTACGGCAAAACCGATGGCTCGGTTCGATTGACTTTGAATCTGTCAAAACCATCAACTTTGCGCGACCTGTTCACCGGACAATCCGTCGGTGGGCCACTCTCCGTCGGTGAGCAAAAAATTGTAATACAACTGGAAGAGGCGCGTGCCCGATTGTTGGAATTGGTGCCAACTTCACCCAACCCCTGATCCATGCGGACATTAACACTTTCACCGTCGGCGTTTGAACAACCCATCCCCGCCCGATAGCATGTCGGGATCACAATGGATTGTCCACGTTCAATCGCGAGAGGACGGGTAGGGTTCCCGTGTCGTCCGTCCATGGAGGCCTGGCGATGAGCCGGACCTTGTTCTGGTACATCTTTAAGGACCTGCTGCGGATTTTCCTTCTCGCTTCGGGGGCGATCGCGGCCATCATGAGTTTCGGCGGCCTTCTTCGGCCGGTGACCGAACATGGGCTGGATGCGGCACAGATCGGAAAAATTCTCAGCTATCTCATGGGGGCGATGACGACCTATTCGCTCCCCATCGCCGCATTGTTCGCAACGACAATGGTTTACGGCCGACTGGCCGCCGACAATGAGATCACCGCCTGCCGGGCGGGGGGGATCAGCCATTTGGCAATGGCCACGCCGGCGCTGCTGCTGGGGGTGACGGTTGCGATCATCAGCTTGCTTTATCTGTGTTTTCTTGTGCCGGCCTTTTTGCTCAAAGTCGAGAAGGTGGTCTATTCCAACCTCGCATCAATGGTTGCCCACGAGATCGAGCGATCACACCAGATCACACTGGGACAGGCCGAGCGTCCGATCACCATCTTCGCCCAGCGCGCCTATGTGCTGGAAGGAAACGAAGCCCAGGGAGATCAGGCGGTGGCGTTGGAAGGGCCGACGATCGTCACCTACACCAAGGACCTGAAAAATCCCAAACTCCAGGTTCCTCGCGATTTTTCAACCGCGCGCGTGGCAAAGGTCTTCATCCATCAGGACAGCAAAACCGGTCGGATCTCATTGCGCATCGACATCGAAGGGGGGACGCATTTTCCGCGCGAATTTGCCGGCAACATTCAAGGGGGCATCGGCAACCAGCCCATCGGCCCATTGGCGGTTGATTCGCCCATCCGGTTTCGGCCCAAATTCATGGACATTTTCCAGCTCAAAACCACGCTGGAGGATCGCAACCGCAGCCCCAGCATGAAGGCGCTCCTGCAGGCGTTGTCATTGCGGTTGCAACGCACGGGGATGATGCAGCAGGCGGGTGTTTCGCTCAATACGCAGGGGGTGTGGACGTTTGAGATGGGGGACCGCGTCTGCATGTTGCAGCGAAGTGGTCCGCCGGCGGAATTGCATGGCCCGCAGGGGGAGGAGATCACCCTGCCGGGGGACAAAGACCCATCCCGCATGGACTTGCTCTTCACCGAGACCCGCGATGGCCGGACGGTCTTTTCGGCCAAGGCCAACGGCGCATCATTGGCATTCAGCCAGCCGGATGAGAACCACAATGTTCGACTGACGATCTGGTTTCGCAACGCCAACGTGAAACTGGGTTCCGATTCATTGGAAGTGCGAAGTTATCCGCGCTCCTACACCCTGCCGGTTCCGGAAGATTTGCGCGGGATCGAATCGTATACGGTCGAGGATTATCTGGGGACCAAAAACCTCAGCAAGTGGGACCACGACATGCTGATCCGCGAAAGCCTGCGGCTGCGCAACACGATCCTGGGAGAGTTGTATTCGCGGGCCTCTTTTTCGATCAGTTGTCTGATTCTGGTGGCGGTGGGGTGCGCGCTGGGGATGATGTTCAAGAGCGGCAATTTCCTGTCGGCCTTCGCCGTCAGCGTGATCCCGGCGCTGCTGTGTGTCACGTTGATCGTCGCCGGCCAGCACAAGTGCGAAAACATCCCGTGGGATATTTCGCAATACACCGGCATCGGCATGGGCATCGCCATGATCTGGAGCGGCAACGCCGTCGTGCTGTTGATCGCGGTGGCCTTGCTGGGTCGTCTACAACGGCAGTAGGGGGGTGAATCCAAACACATGAAGATTCTCGACCGATATGTCCTGATCAGTTTTCTCAAGAACTACCTCATCAGTTTCGTGGTTCTGGTGGGGATGTACATCGTGCTGGACCTGGTCTTCAATTTTGACGACCTGGCCAACGCGCGCAACGCCGTGACCGACACGGGAGTCCAGTCGGCCTGGAGCCTGCTATATAACATTCTCAATTATTACTTCTTCAAGAGCTTTGAATTTTACATCTATCTTTCCGGCATCATTCCCGTGGTGGCGGCCGCCTTTACGCTGATTCGCCTGTCGCGGTTTAACGAACTGGTCGCCATCATGGCGGCCGGGATCAATCTGTGGCGGGTGGCGTTGCCGATCGTGCTGATGGCGGTGGTTTTGCAGAGTTTTCTGGTGGTCGATCAGGAATTGATCATCCCCTCGATCATTCCCAAACTGACGCGAAAACATGATGCGCTGCAACAAGAGGCCCAGACCGCCATCCCGATCCGCGCCATGCAGGATGACCATGATGCGCTGCTCTTCGCCGCCGCTTATCACCCACCCACACCCCACGCGCCCGCATCCATCGACGAGCTGGATGTGGTCTATCGCAATCAGGACCTGCTGCCGATGGCCCATTTGCAGGCCGACCGCGCGGTCTTCGATTCGCGCACCCAGCAGTGGGATTTAACCAACGGCCGGATGGTGCGCAATCTGCTGCCCGATCAGCGCCGCAGCAACTACATCCCGCAAGCCACCTACAAGAGCAATGTCACCCCCGAAGAAATCGCCCTGTTCAACGCCAGCGACACCAACATCGTGCGCTATCTCTCCACCGCGCGGATTTCGCAACTGCTGGCGCGCAAAAGCTACGGCGCGATCGACCTGCTGCGCGCCAAACACGCCCGATTTACCCAGCCCTTGATCAACATCATTTTGTTGTTGCTGGCGATCCCCTGCGTGTTGACGCGCGAGACGACCAACCTCAAAAACAACGCGGTCCGATTGCTGTTGCTGCTGGGGTTGTGCATGGGTTGCTTTTTTCTGGCCTACAACATGGCCGCCAACCCGCCGGCCGACCCGCGCTGGGCCAATCTTTGGCCCGCGCTGATGGCGTGGGTTCCGATTTTCATCTTCGGGCCGCTGTCGGTATGGCTTTTGGAGCGGATTAAGACTTAAGACGAGCCTGAGAGGATTTTTATGCGTATTTTCGTCACCGGCGCGGCCGGCTTTATCGGCGGTCGTCTGAGCAAACTGCTCCTCAATCGCGGCGATCAGGTCATCGGTCTGGACAACCTCAACGACTATTATCCCGTCGAAAACAAACGCCGAAATCTGGCCGATCTGCTCCCCGATCCAAAGTTCACTTTCATCGAAGGGGACTTGCGCGATGCCGACGGTCTACGCGGCTGGTTTGAACAGCACCGCCCCGACACGGTGGCTCACCTTGCGGCAATGGCTGCCGTCCGCTACAGCGTGCAACACCCACTGATTTATGGCCACGTCAATGTACAGGGTTCGATGAACCTATTGGATGCCGCTCGACATCTGGGACCGATTCCGTGCATTCTGGCCTCCACCGGCTCGGCCTACGGAGGCGACACGCCCGTCCCATTTGAAGAATCCGCCCCGGCCGCCCATCCGCTGGCCCCTTATCCAGCCTCCAAACGATCAATGGAGATGTTCGCCCATTGCTACCACCATCTGTGGAAGCTGCCGGTGACGATACTCCGATTTTTCAACGTCTACGGCCCATACGGCCGCCCCGACATGATGCCCTGGCAATGGTCGCGCGACATCCACCACGGCCGTCCGATCACGCTCTACAACGCCGGCCATCTCCACCGCGACTGGACCTATATCGACGACATCCTGTCGGGGTTTGTCAGCGCGTTGGACAAGGCCTTCCCCTTTGAATTGATCAATCTCGGATGCGGCCGGCCGGTGGAAAATATCCAATTCGTCAAAATCATCGAGCAATTGCTTGGCAAATCGGCACAAATCATCGATGTCCCCTCTCCCGCATCCGAACCTTTAATCACCTACGCCAATATCTCCAAAG
This sequence comes from Phycisphaerales bacterium, assembly GCA_020847545.1. Classification (GTDB taxonomy): domain Bacteria; phylum Planctomycetota; class Phycisphaerae; order Tepidisphaerales; family Tepidisphaeraceae; genus JADYZN01. Next base: position 1,944 of record JADLBV010000095.1, on the reverse strand, counting down.
CCCGTAAGCTGCTGGGATATGATCCTAAAACCAACGTGGAACAGGGTTTGGAGAATTTCATCCGCTGGATGAAGGACAACAACCTCCTATAATGCGACGAATTGGAAAACCTCCCGCGGGTTGCTAAAGTAGGACTCTCTTGGCCGTCGCGATTGGCGGCCGGGGCCGATGCAAGGGTCGGCTGTGAACCGGGTCAGGTCCGAAAGGAAGCAGCCCTAAACAGACCCGGTCTTGTGCCGTCGATCCCCCGGTCGCCATTCGCGGCGGCTTTTTTTTTGATTCCAGGAGAAATCCATGAAATCCCACACCGAATATCTGACCATCAACACCCCAACCGAACGGGCATTCATCAACCTGACACCCCAGGTGGAACAAATCCTGCGAAAAAGCGGCATCCAGGAAGGGTTGCTGCTGTGCAATTCGATGCACATCACCTCGTCGGTCTTCATCAACGACGATGAACGGGGATTGCATGAGGATTTCACAAAATGGCTGGAAGAGCTTGCTCCTTTTAACTCATCCCCCGAACATTATCATCACAACCGCACCGGCGAGGAAAACGCCGACGCCCATCTCAAACGCCAGATCATGGGCCGGGAAGTGGTGGTGGCGGTGACGGCCGGCAAGCTCGACTTTGGGCCTTGGGAACAGATATTTTACGGCGAATTTGATGGCCGACGGCCCAAACGGGTGCTGATCAAAATCATCGGCCAATAGGATGAACCCAACGGCCAATTTCGACGTAGGTAAAATATTGTGCATCTGTCGCTTGACACCAGGCATCAGGCCGCGCATAATGACTCTCGTTGGTTCTACCTACCACCGGTTGACATTGGTCGCGGTGCTTGAACCGCGGCGATAAAGATGTTGATCGCCCGTTGCCTTGGCAACATACAATTACATAAAACCGGGTTCGGATGCCGTTTTGGGACAGTGAAGTCCAATGGGACGACTGGCCGATAAGATGGGTCCGGACAGTGCTTTGCGACGAAATAATTCGTCAAAAAAGCCGCGAAAATAATTTTCGCGACATCCGGTTGACAAAGAAAAAACGGCGGATATTATTCCGCCTCCCCAGTCGGGAACAACGACGAAGGCGACGAAAGTGGCCGGCGACGTTTGTGGCGAGGTGATGTGGCGGACTGTTGCAATGGTCCATCAAATCATCGAACCCAAGGCTCTTTGACAAGTGAATAGTCGGATGCCGCGAGGATGTGAGTCCAAAGGCGCTGTGTACAGCGTGGTTTGGACAGATCCAAATGGTCGGCCCTTTGGGCCGGCCTCTTTGTCTCAAACATCCTTGTGGTGCACGCAAGAAAGTGATCTTCCTTGATCAATTTTTTTTTAGTGAGTTCCGGGTTCGCGCCCGGAACAGCCAGAAGTATGTTTGAGCCTTGCTTGTCTTGAGCGAGCAAAGCGAGTCGAAAGGCCCGTTTTTCTTGTAAAAGACACTGACCTGTCGGTTTTGCCACCGGCGGGCAGTAACATCCAGATCGTTTGTCTTAAACGATTTGGTGGACAAACTCGTTTCGAGGATTAACGCGGTTTTTGAAACTGTCAGTCTCGGCGTTACGCCGGGCTTGAGGATGAAACCGTGCCAAGAAATTCAATTGAAGAGTTTGATCCTGGCTCAGCCTGAACGCTGGCGGCGTGGCTAAGACATGCAAGTCGTACGGGTGTAGCAATACACCAGTGGCGAACGGGTGAGTAATGTATCGCTAACGTACCCCAAAGTCTGGGATAGCTGCCCGAAAGGGCAGATAATACCAGGTAACATCACGAAGCCGCATGGTTTTGTGCTCAAAGGGAAACCGTTTTGGGAGCGGGCGATATCGTATCAGCTAGTTGGTGAGGTAAAGGCTTACCAAGGCGACGACGCGTAACCGGACTGAGAGGTTGGCCGGTCACATTGGGACTGAGACACTGCCCAGACTCCTACGGGGG
>JADLBV010000094.1 GCA_020847545.1 Phycisphaerales bacterium | reverse complement strand
GGGCTGTGGCCGATAACCTCCCTCCCCATTTGAATCAAATCAATCCCCCCTCCAATGGATTTTATGACCGTTTCAATGGAATAAATGCCGCCGGCAATGGAAGGAATGGCGCCAGGAATGGAAGGAATGCCGGCGGGAATGGAAGGAATGCTGGCGGGAATGGAAGGAATGCTGGCGGGAATGGAAGGAATGCCGGCAGGAATGGAAGGAATGCTGGCGGGAATGGAAGGAATGCCGGCGGGATTCCTTCCATTGCTGGCAAAAGGGGGTGGACCCGCTGGCGGTTTTTACCCCCCGGCGGGGGGATTTTATGGGATGGGCGTTTTTTAATGCCGGGCGGGGGGTTTTTATGGGATGAGGGGTGTTGTGAGAGGTGGTCCGACTTGGGTCTGGACTTCCCCACGAAGAACGATTCCTCTAACTACGTCGCCGATCAATTCCCCAATCGGAGGGATGAATCCCGCCCGACGCACTCGATCAACAATCCCCCTCAGCGGTTCCCCTTGGAACGGTTGTGGGACTTGCAGAGCATCTGCAGTTGGCGGCGGTGGAGTCGCCTCCCTTGCTCCAGACGGCCACGTGGTCGGCGTCCATCCGGTCAAACTCGTTTATCCGCTTTCGGTTGGCATCATGCCCCGTCGCGCACAGGGGGCAGTTGGAATTGTCGTTCTCCTGCGCCTCATTGGTCTGTTTCGCGTAGGCCGTCCGAGCCACGCGGGCATCGAACACGCGGATGGCCAACAGCGTCCGGTCACTTGCCCCGCCCAATAAATACTCATAAATCCCCCGGCGATTGGTCACGGCATCATCGGCGGCCAGCTTGGCCACATCCCCGGCCATCTTTTTGGGGTCGTACGACCGGCCGTGGTATTCCTCATAGAGCCGCCCCCATTCCAGCCCCTTCATCTCCCCCATGACCTCCGTGAACACCGTTGAAACCCAGTCGATCACGCTGTTGAAGTGGTTTTTCAGTTCGTTGATGTTCTTGTCCTTGCGGTGGGCGCTCATGTATCCGCCGATCCCCCCCTTCTCTCCCTTGCTCACCCAGTCGAGGGCCGCCTCAAGAAACTCCTGCCGGTTGGCGCTTCCCTTCACATACGCGCTCCACTTCTGGATGTTCGCGTTCTGGCTGTTTGAAAATTGCGCCTTGGCCGCCGTCACGAACGGGCCGGAGTAGATCGCGTTTAACAGTTCCTGATCGCTCAGGGGCACACCGGCGATGTTGATCGTCTTAAGACGCCCCTACATCTTTCGTCGTACCGAATCGTTATTATACTATTACAAGATGACCGAGGTTTTCCGAAATGACGCAACAACGATTTACCACGGCGACGCGCTGGACGTGCTGAAAGAGTCCATCGCCGACCTGTCGGTTGATTTAATCTTTGCTGATCCCCCGTACAACATCGGCAAGAGATTCGGTAATTCACGCGACCACTGGCCGTCTGATGCCGCATACGCGAGTTGGTGTTTTCAATGGATTGATCTTTGCTTGAAGAAGCTGAAGCGCACGGGCAGTATATATTTGATGACCAGCACGCAAGCGATGCCTCACCTGGATTTGCACCTTCGCTCGCGGGCGACAATCTTGTCGAGGATTGTCTGGCATTACGACAGCTCAGGAGTGCAGGCGCGCAAATACTTCGGTTCGATGTATGAACCAATCCTCTTCGCCGTGAAGGATGTGAGAAAATACACGTTTAACGCCGACGAAATAAAGGTTGAAGCACGCACCGGGGCAACACGAAAACTCATCGACTATCGAAAGCCCGTTCCCGTTCAATACAACACGACCAAGGTGCCTGGCAACGTCTGGACCTTTTCCCGCGTCCGCTATCGCATGGATGAGTATGAGGAACACCCGACCCAGAAGCCCGAAAGCTTGATGCAGCGGATCATCAAGGCGTCAAGCCGCCCCGGCGATGTTGTGCTTGATCCGTTCAGCGGCACGTTTACCACATGTGCCGTCGCCCAAAAGCTCGGAAGGCGCAGCGTGGGCATAGAGCGTGAATTGGACTATGTTGAAATCGGTCTTCGTAGGCTTGGCATCGCATCGACCTTTCAAGGCAAGGCGTTGGAGCCGCCCAGGAAAACATTTAAGCGTCGTGCCGTTGCGGGTGGTTTTGCGAACGACAATGGACTTTTTGAGTTAGTGTGATGGGAACAACCGAGCATCACTTCACACCGACCATCAAACGCATACTCAACAATCGCTTTAGGGTATACGCACAGGCTGTTTTCTCGGCAAGTCCGCTCATTGGTTACCTGAATATCAAGACCAAAGCGGCGTCACGCGGATCAAAGTCGCGCGGATCGTTCGGCAATCTCTATGCTCTTTATGTACTCATCGAAGATTATGTGAAAGGCGGCTTTCATAAGAGCGGCAAGTACAAAGACTATGGTGGTGCTAAGTTTAGTCCGCTGTTTCACAGGCAACGGCAATTGCCTTTTGGCGCGAAGCTCCAGAACCATCACTTAAACACACGCTTGAACGATGAGTTCAAGAAGTTCTATCCGAAGGCCGGTTATGAGCCAATTATTCGTGACGATCAAAACGGGTTGTATTGGATCAACGAAAACGCGCTCATCGTTGACCTTGGCAAGGTGAAAATCAACATTGCTCAAGCGGTGCTGGAAATCATCGATGCCTACGCCGCCGCTAAGCGAAATGCTTTTGAAACTTTCATCGGAGACTTGGCAAAACTCGGAGTGATCCAAAATGAAAAGCCGAAACACGCGATGGAGTTCATCAGAGCATTGCTCGCGCCGAATGTCGATGCGCGAATTTTTGAGATTGTGAGCTACGCGATTCTCAAAGAAGCATATGCCGGGCAATCGATTTGGTGGGGCTTGACGTATGAGACGGTCAAGGAGGATTACCTCATTCTTTACAAGACGGGACGCACCAACGCCAACGACGGAGGCATCGACTTCGTGATGAAACCACTCGGGCGTTTCTTTCAAGTCACCGAAACCTTGGACGTGAAAAAGTATTTTCTGGATATCGACAAGATTCAACGCTACCCGATTACGTTTGTTGTCAAGTCGAATAAGTCGCCGGAGGAGGTCACAAAAGAGATTCAACGGCAAGCACTTAAGCTCTATCGCGTTCGGAAGATCGTGGAAAGGTACATTAACTGCATCGAAGAGGTTATCAACATCCCGATGCTGTTGAAAAAGTTTGACGAAGTAATCAAAGCCGGACGACTTACCGATGTCATCTCAGAAATCACCATTCAAAGCAAGGTCGAGTTCAATTACAAAGACGAAAAAGAAGCCGGTGGGGATGAGCGGGAAGCCAGGTGAACAGTGAGAATGGCGGATTGGTGACGACGATATCCGCCTCTTTGAGAAACTCGACGCATTGGGCGCTGCGGAAATCGCCGCCGGGGTATTGGTCATCCGCCTTGAGCGGGATGCGGGCGGCCTTGTTCTTCTTGAGAAAGAGTTTGACATCCTCGATGTTGGCCGCCCCATCCCCATCCTCATCCTTGACATGATCGACGATGACGGCGACGGCCTTGGGCTTTGGGCGCTTGCCGTTGCCCGCGAGGTATTCCTCGAACGTGAGCTGGGCGTTGGCGATGGGGGAGCCGTCGTAGCTGGTGGTGATCAACTTTTTCAGCCCCAGCTTGTTGAAGTTGGCGGCGAAGTATTTGAAGTAATTGCTTTCAAAGGGGTCGTCGCAGTTGCAGTAGACTATCTTTGAGCGAAAGGTGTCGGGGTTGAACTCCAGATACGCCTCGATCTCCTTTTGGATGTCTTTGTGCTGGGTGTAAAACTCATCCTGCTTGGCCTTTTTGGCGGCGCTGAGCGAGCGGTTGAGGGGCTGGGAGGCCGTCGCGCTTTCAAGGCGGGATGCTTTGGCCATGGACTCAAGGATAAGGCGTGGTGAAGGATCGGGCAAATAAGATGAGATGTAGACGATGACGCAGCCAGTGTCTTCATCCCCATTCTGGCTTCGTCGTGCCATGGCACATCATTCCTACACAACGCCACGAATGAGATGAGGATGCTCTATCCCCCGGCGGGGGGGTATGGGGTGGGAGGTGTTGTGAGGGATGGTCCGACTTGGGTCTGGACTTCCCCACAAAGAACGATTACCTCTCCCACTCTCCTTGTCACCCCCTCACCCCTTCATCCGCACCCCTTCTTCTGGTCCTTCCCCCGCCGAAGGATCTGCGGATGGATTGATCAGGGGTTTTGGCCCGCAAATGCAATCAGGTCGTCCAGGTAGGCGAAGGCGACGGCGGTGACGGTGTCGGCGCAGCCGTAATAGATTGCCAGTCGACCGGTGGGTTCATCCAGCAGGGCAGCGCAGGGGAAGACCACCGAAGGGACGTCACCGACCAGCTCGTAAAGGGTCTGCGGCGACATCAGGTAGGGGGCGGCGCGGTGTTTGATTTTCCATGGTTCGTCCTTGTCGAGCAGGGCTGCGCCGAAGCTGTAGACAAAGCCATTGCAGCTCGTCAGCACACCATGGTAGATCAGCAGCCAGCCGTGGGGTGTTTCGATTGGTGCCGGGCCGGCGCCGATTTTGGTCGATTGCCAACTGTCGGGCAAGGGGCTCATCACATGGCGGTGTTTTCCCCAGTAGCACAGGTCCGGGCTTTCGCTGTAAAAAATGTCGCCGAAGGGGGTGTGGCCGCGGTCGCTGGGCCGGCTGAGCAGGGCGAACCGGCCGTTGATTTTACGCGGAAAGAGTACGCCGTTGCGGTTGTAGGGCAAAAGGGCATTTTCCAACTGGTGGAAGGTCTTGAAATCGTTCGTCCACGCGACGCCGATGGTGGGACCGTGGTAGATGTTGCACCAGGTGATGTAGTAGCGGTCATCGATCCAGACGACGCGGGGGTCGTAGCCCTGTTCAAAATCAGCGATTTCCGGGATGTCGCACTGGAAGCGGATGGGGGCATGGTCGATGTTCCAATGCAGGCCATCCGCGCTGAAGCCGGCGTGCAACAGCATTCGACGCCGGCGGTCATCGCAGCGGAAGACGCCGGCGTAGCCGTCGCCAAAGGGGACCACGGCGCTGTTGAAGATGCTGTTGGAGGTGGGCAGCAAGTCGCGCTGGATGATTGGATTCTGGCTGTAACGCCAGATGATTTCTGTCGATCCTTGCGGACGATCCTGCCAGGGGAAGGGTCGATTAAGCTCGTGCATGGATGGTGTCTTTCGGGTTGGGAACAAAACGCTTGAACATCGACCAGATGGTCGCGGATTGCGGGTGATTCAGCAAAAATAACGCTTCATGGACAATCGCCCGATCGAGCGGGCATTCAGCAAGTCGTCGCAGGTATGCCTCGACGTCCTCCACGGAGGCGTGGCTTCCGACACCGCCATCGAGAATGAAAATGTCGTTGATCCAGGCGCCCAGGCGGGCGGTGGATTCGTGGAGGAACGGATGAAGCAGCCGGAGGTCTTCCAGTCGCTGCTCCTGGGGGGATTTCCAGTTGCCCGGCACATACCATTCATCGATGATGCCGTCGCGCACCAGTTGTTTTAAGTCCAGCGTGAACAGGTTGTGCGGAAAATTGCTGCCGGGGGAGATGGCGGTCGTGGTCAATTCGATGAGAATGCGAAAATCGGGAAAGCGAGCCCGGATGCAACGGAGAAACAGGTCAACGCCCTCCCCCAGAATCGCACGGAATCGCGATTCATCCACCGGTTGCGTGCCTTCATATTCCAGAAGACGATAACCCCGCAGGCGCGGCTCATCGCTGGTGCCGCGACGAACCGATTCCACGCGACGAAGATCGACGCCGTAACGATTCTGGTATTCATCGGTGATCGGTGGATTAAATCCCCAGATGTCCCACCCCTCATGGCCGATGTAGGGTGTAAACAAGCCTGAATGTGACCGGGAAGCGCCAAAAAAGAACCCCTTCGCCCCCAGTTCGGCAAGATCCTCGCAGCGACGGAGAAACAGGTTGCGCACCTCCGGATAGGCGAAGCAGGGAACCCCCGTCAGCGAGTAACCGCCGCAGCGGGTTTGATACCAGAGTCGCGGATTGCGCACGAACAGTTCATCGGCGTGGCACGGCGAAGAAAATGCCTCATCCACCAGGCGCACGTAGGGGTAACATTCAAGGCCGCGCTCCTGTGCCAGTCGAATCGATTCGGCCAGCGGGTCAAACTCGCGCAGACGCCGCACCAGCAGCGGGTATGGCCCGCGCTGGGGGTTGCTGAACCAGGAAAAACGCGATGATTGATATAGGGCTTGGCCGTTGAAAAAACAATCCTGAATCGCGCCGGCGAAGCCACATTCCGCCAGCCTGTCCCACAACATGCGAAGCTGCTCGCGGCTGCCATCGCCGGCCCAGGCCAGGTCGGCGTAGTCGATATCCATCAGGAGGGAGTTGGTCATCATGGTTGAACCGGCTCCAGAACGATCATGTCATGAATGCGAATCGGCCGCAATTGCAGTGGATTTTGTGCGTTGATCGCTCCGGCGGCAGCGCCGTCCATCGGATAAAACGCCCGCCAGTCGCCGGGCAGATGAACGATCAGTTTCAGGCCGGTCAAGTCCCGCCCCTGTCGCCAGTCCAGCAGGTGAACGATCCAACAATCCCCTTTTTTGCGCAGCTGTACCTCGACATCGTCGCACGCCCCATCCACCACAACCGGTTCTTTCGGGACGTGCTGGGTGGCGATCCAGCGCAGCAGGTCCGGGAATCCGGCCTGTGTGGGTTGATAGCGGCCCGAGAGGGGATCGGATTGACAGGCGTAATACCCCGGCCGGTCGGCGGTCACGAAATAGACCCGCCCTTTACCGATATTCTGTCGCAACAGCGCGGGATCGCCGTTGTCCCATTTCGACATCACGGTTGCCCCAGCGGGCCGCACCTTGGCATAGGTGAATTGGGGGTCATAATTTACCTCCAGTTTCCCCAGTTGAGGGAGTGAGAGGGCAAAGTGTTTTTGGCCCTGGGCGCCGGCCTGAAAATGAAGACCAAACTCGTCGGCCAGCGCATAATCTTTCCTGGGCCGCCCCCATTCATCCTTGAGTGAAGTGGTGCCGCTGGCCACCAGCGTGCCGCCGCCGCGCACCCACTGGCGGATCGTGTTGCACTCCTCTTCGCTCAGGCAGGAGGCGTCGATCAGATACAGGATGCGATAGCGTTCGAGTTTTTGCGGCGTCAAACCTTCGACCATGCACGCCTCGATTGGGCGGTGCAAATCCAGCAGCGCATTGTAAGTGTACAGGCCGTTGCGGGCGATGTGGTTGCCCCAAAAACTCCCCTGGGCACTTTCCGCGATGACCGACCGCATGCTGTAGAGCACGCCAATCTGAGCCACGGGTTGTGTGTCGGCCAGGTACGGCTCGGCTTGGGCCATGCCGCGATAGACCTCGCGGAAAATTTCCCAATATTCCGGCCGCCACGCATCGAGAATGCTGCGGCCCCGGTCATCCTTCATGTCTGGCCGGATAAAGAAATAGCGATAGCGATATTTGGCGGTATAGGTGTAAATCCAGGTCAGCACCCCGTCGGCGCGGAGCATCCCGTTGGCCAGTGTGCGGTGAAAGCGGTCGTCGTTGCGCGCTGAATACCCGGATCCGTTTACCAAAATGGCTTTGCCGGAGGCGACCGATCGCAGCAGGTCCATCGCAAACGCCTCATTCACGCCCGCATCGTTGTACAAATCCGTGCAGACCAGCGGCAGCTTGCGGCCATAATCGACAAACGCGGCCACCTGCGGTTCGTGCGCCAGATAATCCTGCGAGATCAGCACCGCCAGCCGGCCGGAATCCTCCATCTTGCGGAAAACCGTCGTATAAAATCCGCTGATGTAATCCATCGTAAAATACTGCCATTCCATCCACGCCGGCAGGTCGGCGTCGGTCTGGACCTTGATGACGGGGGGCGCGTTCACATCCAGCTCAATGCCCGCCTGATGTAAAACCTTCTGCCGACCTTTCAGGTATTCATGAAACGCCGCAACGATCTCGGGGACTTTATGAAGATGCTCCTGGCTCCCGATACGTGGCTCATCGATGGCAACGCCATGTAGGGTGTTCGCGTTATTTCCCCCCGCGCCCAGGCGAGAAAGATACGACTGTGCCTCCTGCACGGCCCCATTGGGGTCGAGATAATAGCGTGCCGCCTTGACCGGGTCTTTGATCTGCCCGAACGGATGGGCCAGCGGCCAGTAAACCTGCACCACCGGCGTGCCAATGGCGTCGTTGAATCGCGCCAACGCGCTGTATTCGCGCACGCCCAGTTCATCATAATCGCCGAAGGGATAATCATAAATGAGATTTACCCCCGCCTCGTCAAATGCCTTGGCAATATACTCTTTGTTATCGGGAAACCACGGCCGATTGTGCTCCGGCCGGGAGGTGCTGTCGGACTCATAGCAGATGCCGCGCAAAAATCCCTGCTTCCACCAGTCCTTGGAATATTCGCGCCTCCGCCAGGCCAGCCCCCGGCGAACCGGGCTGGTCAGTAGATCGATTTTCTCGGCGATCTGCTCGCTGGCTTGAACAAACGCCTCCACTTCCTTCCCCCAGGATTGCAGTTCCCCCTCCACCTGGGCGTTTGTCTGCACGGGGGCCTTGGCCGACCAGGCGGCGTCCGCAATAGCGTATTCCTTTTCGCTCCAGCCGATTTTCTGAAATCCATTGGGGCCGCTGAACAACTCCACGCCGTTGATCGAGATGCGGATGGGGGTTTGGCCGGGCTTGTCCTGGTCCAAGCCGCTGATCTCGAGTGTTGACCCCGCCGTAGATGCCCCGGCCGGAAGATCAAACCCGGCCTGCATCGTATGGTTGCTGGATTGTCGCCCATAGACCGCCGTCATGGGTGAAGGCTCGCATTGATACGAATAATTCTCCCGATAGGTGGCTCCTCTAAATTGCTTAGGCTCCATCTTGATGGTCTGGCCGGAAGGCAATCGCACCACCGCTCGGCGCAACGCGAACCAGTCCGACTCCCCCGACCCACCATCGGACAGGTTTTCCACCCTAAGCACATAAGCCATGGGTTTCTCCATCGCCATCGCTAAATGCCGATGAAGTTCCTGCCGTCGGTTTTCCAGTTGAGTCCACTGTTGTCGAAGCCGCCGATCCGCCTCTTGCACCTGTTGCCGCAACTTGGGGTCGATCGTCTTTCCCTGTCGGGTCAGTTCCTCCAGATCAAACCCCGCGATGTCCACGCGCGAACCGGCCGACTGGTATGCGCCGTCCATCTTCTGGGCAATCTGGATGTATTGCCTGTCCAGCGCCTCATCCGCGTTCGCATAACCTTGCACCAACACCACCAGCAGCGCGCCGAGCGCGCGGAACAACCCTCGGGCAAATGCTTCGTGCCGCATCATTGGTCATCCATTACCGTAGTGGTGACTTCATCGGGGCGTACAAACGACACATGTCCATCCGTAAAACAAAGATTCAATCCCTTGGGATGACGTTTGTAATCCAGCGTGATGACCGTTCCCAGCTTCCAATGATACTGAGATACAAACGCCGACCAGCGGTTGTTCAGGAAAAAATACCCCGTGGCGTCCGCCAGCAGCACGCGATTTCCACGTATTTGCGGCAGCTTCCGCGCTCCCATTTCCCCGTTAAAGCCGTAATGCAGTCCGTTTATAATGTACAACTTCAGTTGATCGCGCGCCGGATCGGCGAACACCGACGGCTTGTCCGCCGGCAGAGTTGAATACCCCGGCAACCAGCCCCAGTTCACATGCACGTACGGCCCCAAGACCAGAAACCAGTAGGTCATCCCTGCGGGAATGTCCGGCGTGTAGTTGTTCGGGTCGCGTGGAAACGGGGCGGGCAACATGCCTTTGGAATCGTTGGCGTACATCTGCATCGCCATACCCAACTGCCGCAGGTTGCTGGCGCAGGCAACCGTCAAGGCCGACTGACGGGCGCGCTGCAAGGCCGGCAGCAGGACACTGATAAGAAGGGCGATAATGCCGATTACGACCAGAAGCTCAACCAACGTAAACGCACTGCGAAAGCGTCGAAACATGTCAACTCCTTTCAAAATACCCTGCGTGTATCGCCTATTCTCGATCCGCATTCGCACTGACGATGCTCCGACCTTGCCGACCTGGAGGGAGTCGCTCCCGCGACGCCCTCCAGGTCTGTGCAAGAATCTTCCGCAGTCAGCTTAGCGGCGGCGCCGACGAAGCATCGGCAGCAAGCCGCCCATAATCAACAGCCCTGCCGCAGGTTCCGGAACGGCCGTCACCGTCAAATTGTCATACGCCACCAGACCGCCGGGGTTGTTGTTCTTACCTCCCCGCAACCAGGCTGATCCCGGCTCTCCGCTCGTACTGGCCGAAAAGCCGAACACGGCGCTGAAACTTCCGGTGACTGCCGACCCGTTGTTGACCGATAGTGACCAGGTCTTGGCCGTGCTGTCCAGCGTCACATCAATGTGGTACAGCGTGTTGTGATCGACGAATTGCCAGGGGATATTCGTGTCGGTATAGGTAGCACCATTGGCCGCCCAGATAGTCCCCTTGGAGCCACCGCTGCCGTCGCTGCGGAAGTACATGGAGAACATCATGCGCGTGGTTACGGCGTTATCCATGATATATTGCGTGCCGGCCGATTGCCCAACCGATGTTGCCGAATCTCCCGGGCGAACATCGTAGCTGATTGTCGTGGTCGTCTGCCCATTGGAAGTAAATGCGGGCGACTTCGCGATATCATTATCCCCGTTGACCACAAGATATTGGCCATTGCTCGCCCAGCCGCCTCCATAACTTGAACCTCGCACCAGATCATTGCCAGAACTGGCAGTCCATCCTGCCTGTCCCGCGATCGCGCTGTTCAACGTATAGGTGGGACTTTCAAAATCGGCACTGTAGATGACCGACGCATGCGCCGACAATCCACACGCCAGAACTGCAGCAGCTGCTGCACAATGCGACATTCGCTTCAACATAACCAGTCCTCCAGTAGGGGCCGAAACCGGCCCGGTTGATGCGTGGTCACACCACGCCGGAACACGAGTCGCGCACAACCAATTTGCACGCGAAATCACTACGTGAAACGTTTTTATCGAGCTTCGCGCCATGCTCGAGATGATTCAATAAAAGTTCGGCGGCGGTAACGCCCAGCGCCTCGATGTTCTGATTCACCGCCGTCAGTTGCGGCACGCACAATTCGCACAGCACCGTGTCGCAGTTGCTGATCAAGCTGATATCTTGCGGACAACGCAGCCCACGGCGCGATAGTTCGCCCAATAGCGCCACTAAGGTTTGATCGGTGGCCAGCAACGCTGTCGGCCGCTCCAGGGCCGGCTGACCCATCAGCCAGTCAGCCAGCGGACGGGCGTCGGAATAATCGTTGCGAGCCTGCGGCAACTGGATGATGCGAAAATCACAGTGGGCGGTAGCCGGGTCGGCGGCCACTCGCTGGGATAGAAGTTGCGCCACCTCCCGACCGCGACGGTCAGGCTCCTCGCAAAAGCCGATGCGATGGTGCCCCCGCGAGGCGGCATGGACGATCGCTTGGTGAAACCCGCCTACGATGTCGCAGGCGATGGTAGGAATCAGCTCGGCAACCTCCAGGTTGTCACCTATGCAGACGCAGGGAATGCCGAATTCCTTGAACCGTTCCACCACGTCGGCCTGTACGTACCCTGTCAGGAACAACCCATCCACCGACCGCTCGCCTACCTTGGGCGGAAACACAAACGAATCAATATTCGACAGGTTGTACAAACTGACGCTCACCCCGTATCCGCGCAACCGGCAGGCCTTCTCAATCCCCACCAGGTGCTGAGCGAAGTACATGTTCGCCAAGCCCCCGGTCACCTGATCGGAGAGTAAAAACCCGACCTGCCCGGTCCGCTTGGTCTTCATTGTCCGGGCGGCCGAATTGGGGTGATATTCCAGCTCTCTCGCCGTCTTGAGGATGCGCTGACGGGTCTTGTCAGACACCCGAACCGTGCTGCTTCGGTTGTTCAACACCACCGAAACCGTGCTGCTCCGGACCCCCACCCGCTCCGCAATATCCTGTAATCGAACGCTCATAGGAAGCTCAGAGGATGATTAAACGTTTAATCTCGACGTTTAATTAATACCACAGAAAATGTCATTGTCAAGAAAATTTTCTCTGATCCGGAGGTCCGAACAGGGCAACCGCCTTCTCATCCGGTCAGAAATTTGAGCAAATAATCATGATCCCAGGCGGCATTGAGGCGTTTGCCTTGCCTGATCCTGATTGAAGCCCACGTCCAGAACTCAGTGCGGCTTGTTCTCCACCGACCAGTCTTCGCGGATCGCCCGGGCCATAAACGATGCAGGTCCAGAAAGGAGCCGAGACGATGACGCAGCCAGTGCCTTCATCCCCCTTCTCGCGTCGTCGAGTCAGGGCGCGCCTTTTCAATACAATGCCACGAATGAGATAAGGATGTTCTATCTATCCGATCTGCGCCAGCATGACATCGCCGCCCAGTTGTTCGGCCAATGCCCGCTTCAATGCCGGATGCCGTTCGAGTTTCGGATCCTTGCTCAAAATCTCCATCGCATCGTCTTTGGCCTGCTGAAGCAGTTCCATTTCGCTGGTGATGTCCGCCAGTTTGAATTCCGGCAAACCGTGCTGCTGCGTGCCGAAAAAATGCCCCGGCCCGCGCAACTGCAAATCCATCTCCGCGATTTTGAATCCATCGCCGGTGCGGGTCATCGCGTTCAACCGGCTTTGGGCCTGCGGGTTGGGTGGATCGGCCAGCAACAGACAATACGACCGCTCGCCCCCTCGTCCCACCCGCCCGCGCAACTGGTGCAATTGTGACAACCCAAACGCATCGGCATGATCGATCAAAATGACCGTGGCGTTGGGGACATCAATCCCCACCTCGATGACCGTGGTGGCGATCAGCACATCCACCTGTCGATCCCGAAACGCGCCCATCGTCTCCTGCTTCTGCTCGGTGCTCATCTGCCCATGCAGCATGGACAATCTCAACCCCTTCAACGGCCCCTTCGCCAAGGCCTCAAATTGCCGCAAGACCGACCGGCTCTCCTCCAACCCATCATCATCAATCTGCGGCAACACGATGTACGCCTGTCGGCCCAGCGCAACTTGTTGTCGGATAAACGCATACGCGCGATCCCCCTCCTTTTGCCTCATCCAGCGGGTTTCGATGGGATGACGGCCCGGCGGCAACCCCTCAATCGTACTGACATCAAAATCCGCGAAATAGGACAATGCCAGCGTCCGCGGGATCGGCGTGGCGGTCATCACCAGATAGTGCGGCGAAAGACCCTTCCCTTTCAACACCGCCCGTTGCCGCACCCCCAGTTTGTGCTGTTCATCGACCACCACCAATCCCAGATTGGCGAACTCGATCTTTTCCTGAATCATCGCCTGTGTGCCGACGGCCAGATGCGCCTTTCCCTCGGCCAGATTTCGCAACACCGCGCCTTTGTCGCGTTTACGCGTTCTGCTGGTGATCAACTCAATCGAGACGCTGGAGTCGCGCAACAGGTTGCCCAGTGTTAGATAATGTTGCTCGGCCAGCACTTCGGTGGGGGCCAATATGGCCGCCTGCATTCGGTTGGCGACGGCCATCAGCATGGCATACACCGCCACCGCCGTCTTGCCGCTGCCGACATCCCCCTGCAACAGTCGATTCATCGGCCGGCCGCTTTGAACATCCTTGATGATGTCATACACCGCGTTGCGCTGCTGATCGGTCATGACAAATGGAAACCGCCGACCGATCCGCTCATCCAGCAGTTTGTCCACCCGCAAGACCGGCGCGGTCAGTCGTCCATCGCGCATCCGTTTGCTGATCCCCAATCCCAGTTGCATCAGCATCAACTCATCGTAAATCAACCGCCGCCGCGCCCTCATCGCCTGCCGCAGGTCCGGCGGCTGATGGATCAGTCGATACGCCTCCGATCTCGACAACAACGAGCGTTTTTTGAGCATCTCCGGCTCAAACCACTCCTGGATCGCATCGATCCCCTGTTTGAGGTTCTGTTGAATGATCTTCCCGATGATCTCGCTGGTCAGCTTGCCGCTGGCTGGATAGATGGCCCGAAATTGCGACTGGTCGATGGTGGCGGTGTCGGCGGCCACCTCCTCCCATTTCGGGTTGGTCATCTGCGGCATGTTGTGATAGAGCCGAACCTTCCCCTTGGCCCGTAACATCAAACCGGGATGAATTTTGGTCCGCAGATAGGCCCCATGAAACCAGACCAGCCCGCATTTGCCGGTTCCATCGTCGATGGTTGCTTCAAATCGTGGTCGCGGGCGGGTGGGGGCGTAATTGACGGCCGTCACTTCCCCGCGCGCCGTCTGGATTGGCCCGGAGGTTAAATCACGAATCGCCAGCTCGGAGGATTCAAACTGGTAGTCCCGTGGGAAATAATCCAGTAACCCCCCAAGTGTGTGGACCCCCACCCCATGAAACACCGTCGCCCGCGTTTCGCCGATCCCCTCAAGCGATTCAATGGGCGCGCCAAGCGTGGACAATCAGACCTTCTCCTCCGGCGCCCAACCCTCCTGGCCGATCAGTTTGACGAATCGGCAGGGGCAGATTTCGCTTTGCGCCAACTCGTGCCCGTTTCGTTTCACCTGCACCAGCATCTGCTCCTCCTGCGTGCCGACCGGCAAGACGGCGATGCCTCCATCCTTGAGCTGATTGAGCAACAGCGCCCGTGGAAGTTGGGGGGCACCCGCGGCAATCAGAATCCGGTCAAAGGGAGCCTGCTGAGGCCAACCCATCGTCCCATCCCCCAGTTGCAGGTGGACATTGCGGATGCCCAGTTCCATCAATCGCTCGAAAGCCTCATCCAATAAGGGTTTAACGCGTTCGATGCTGTAAATCTCGGCCGCCAGATGCGCCAGGATCGCGGTCTGATACCCGCTGCCGGTGCCGATCTCCAACACACGATTGGTCGGCTCAATCTCCAGACGCTGGGTCATCAACGCGACGATATACGGCTGGCTGATGGTCTGCCCATGGCCAATGGGGGCGGCCCGGTCGGCATACGCCTCATCCCTTGAACCGGCGGGGAAAAATCGTTCCCTGGGGACCTGTCGCAGCGCCTCCAGCACTCGTGTCTCGCGTATGCCGCGATCCACAACCTGTTGCTGAATCATCTGTTCCAACGATGTCAATTCACTCACTGAACTCATATCTTCATTCATTGTAGACGAAATTTGCCTTTGGGACACCAAGGCCAATGTGGAGTTTTGGTACAATCCCCATCCATGTCACCCGTGAGGCCCATCATCACCCTGACCAGCGACTTTGGTCAGGAGGATTATTACGTCGCGGCGATGAAGGGTGTTCTGCTGCAACATTGCCCCGATGCACAACTTGTGGATGTCTCCCACCATGTCCCACCACAGGATGTCTTGGCCGGTTCGATCATGCTGGAGCGGGCGATTTCATCCTTTCCGCCCGGCACCACCCACCTGGCGGTGGTCGATCCGGGGGTGGGGACATCCAGACGGATTCTGGTGGTTGCAATCCATGACCAGATGGTGGTTTGCCCTGACAACGGACTGATCACCTGGCCTTTACGCCGATTGCAGGGTCCGGCACAACTGCCGAGGTTGCTGGGTCAATTTGCCCCCCTCAAACCGTCGGTGCGGGGGCGTTCGGATGGGAAAGTCATCCTGTCCGAATTGATCTGGCGGCCGCCTTTGGTCAGTAAAGTGTTTCATGGCCGCGACATCATGGCCCCGGCGGCCGGCCGGATCGCGCGGGGAGAACCGATCTCCACCTTCACCCAACCGATCCACGACCCTGTTTTATTGAATGTTGCTCTTGCCGGTCATGGGCGATCAGGCGAGATCATCCATATCGATCATTTTGGCAACGCCACCAGCAACATTCCACAGGAATTGCTTGAACGCGAACAACCGGGACAGATTGTCATCAAGGGGCAATCCATAGGCCCATTACGGCAAAAATACGCGGATGTGGCTCCGGGCGAGCCGTTGGCTTTGATTGGCAGTTCCGGATTGCTGGAAATTGCGGTGCGGGATGGTTCGGCCGCCGGTGTGCTGGGGTTGCGCATCCATGACACCATTGAGTTACATTGATCCACAGCAATGAACACGCAGCAGTTACAGGAATCGGACCGTCGCCATTTATGGCACCCCTTTACTCACATGAAACAGTGGTTGGAGGACCAGCCGCTGGTGATTTCATCGGCACAGGGGATGTACCTGATCGACTCGGATGGGAATCGCTATCTGGATGGCATTTCATCCCTCTGGTGCAACGTGCATGGCCATCGGGTGCGGCGGATCGATCAGGCGATCCGCGACCAACTGGATCGGGTCGCACATACCACGATGCTGGGGCTGGCATCCGAACCGTCGATTGTGCTGGGTGAAAGGCTCATGCGGATCGTCCCGGGGAATCTGAAAAAGGTGTTTTATTCCGATGCCGGGGCGACTGCGACGGAGATCGCATTCAAACTGGCGGTGCAGTATTGGCACAACATCGGCCGGCCGGAGAAAAACGAATTTATCGGCCTGGCCGAGGCGTATCACGGCGACACCACCGGCGCGATGTCGGTGGGGCGGACGACGGCGTTTCACAAGCCTTATTTTCCGCTCCTTTTCAAGGCGCATTTCGCACCCACACCATTTGTCTATCGCCCGCCGGCGGGGGTCAAAGAGGGGGCATCGGCTAATCAGGTGCGGGATTTTTGCCTTGCGGAACTGGAGAGAGTTCTGCAACAACACGGCCGGCGCATCGCGGCCATCACCATTGAGCCGGTTGTGCAGGGGGCGGCGGGGATGATCGTTCAGCCGGATGGTTATCTGCGCGAAGTTCGACGGCTGGCGGATGAATATGAAGTCCTGTTGATCTGCGATGAGGTGGCAACCGGTTTTGGGCGCACCGGACGGATGTTCGCGGTGGAACACGAAGATGTCCTACCCGACCTGATGTGCGTCGCCAAGGGAATCACCGGCGGATACCTGCCGCTGGCGGCGACATTCGCCACCCAACCGATTTTCGATGCGTTTCTGGGTCAACCCTGGGATGGGAAGACCTTTTATCATGGCCACACCTACACCGGCAACCCGCTGGCCTGTGCGGCGGCGTTGGCGAATCTGGATTTGTTTGAGGAACAGAATCTCGTCCAACAGGTGCGACAAAAGGGGGATGAATTGGACATCCTGTTGCAAAACCTGCTGCCGTTGAAGCATGTCGGGGACATTCGCCGCAAGGGGTTGATGGTTGGTGTTGAGCTGGTGGAGGACAAAACAAGCCGCCGGCCGTTCGATCCACATCGGCGGGTGGGGGCGGAGGTCTGTCGGCGGATTCGGTCACACGGGATCATTCTGCGCCCGCTGGCGGACACCATCGTCCTCATGCCGCCATTGGCATTGGAAATGGAAGACTTGCGGCGGATCGTCGATGCGATGCAAATTGAAATTCATCGCCTCGATACATCATCCCAATCGTGACAATTGTCGGCAACACCGTTAAAGTCCAAAGCCGCAAGGAGCGACTATGCGACAAGTGTTGGCGTGGGCTGCCGTTGGGATGTTGGGCGTCGGGGTGGCGCGGGGAGTGGAGCCGGAGAGCGTCTACGCGCCGCCGGCCCCGCCGCGCGTGGAAGATGGGATCAATCAGGGTGGCGTGAATCTGGACCTGACGGTTAAATACCTGACCGATTACGTCTATCGCGGCATCGATCACAGCGAAGTGGGGGGCGCCGAAGACGCCCCCAACCTGCAATTCGATGGCGCGCTGGAATTTGACCTGGGGAAATTGCCCCATCCGTTTGTGGGGGTCTTCGCCAATGTGTTCGATTCGGACCCGTTGTCGCGGTTTCAGGAGATTCGCCCCTACTTCGGCTTGGAATTGCCCCTGCGGCCATTCACCTTCGCCGGCGGCAACACCACTTACATCTACCCCGAACGGGACGGCTTAAACACCGGCGAAGTCTGGTGCAAAATCACGCTGGATGATTCGTTCATCTTCCACACCGAAAAGCCGGTCTTTCAACCCTACGCGCTGGCGGCATACGACTATGACCTGAACCATGGGTGGTACTTTGAGGTGGGGATTCGACATGACATGCTGATCGAGGATTTGGGCGTCACCGTGTCGTTCGTGGCGGATGTGGCCTACATTCTGGGGATCGAACAGCAATTCGGATTCGTCACCCCGGAAGACACCGGATTCCAGCATTATGATGTCGGCCTGATCGGCCATTATTCGCTCAACTCCCTTTTCAATGTCCCGCAGCGGTATGGCCAGTGGAATCTGGAGGGGTATCTGTTCTACACCGATGGGATCAACCAGAATGTCTACGCCGACACACAGTTGTGGGGTGGGATCGGGATCGGTTTCAAGTATTGATCGCGGATCGATGAATTACCGCCATTGAAATCAACAAAAATTACCGCTTATCCGACAAACCGGATATAAATTACAAAGACCATCCAACCTGGGAGGATGTATGTGGGTTCGTCGGATCATTTTTGTCTTTGGCATTCTGATTTCATCCCTTGTGATGGCCCAGCCGCTGGCCGACCGTGTGCCGGCCGATGCGATGCTGTATATCGGTTGGCAGGGGAGCCGCTCGCTGGCCGGCGCTTATCAGGAATCCCATCTGCGCGCGGTGGTTGAATCCTCAAACATCCGCCAGGTGTTTGAGGATTTCATCCCCAAGGCACTGACCAAAATCGCCGGGGATGATCAGGATGCGGCCGAGGCGATGGTGATCGCCAAGGCGCTGGTTCCGTTGATGTGGCGACATCCATCAGCGCTCTATTTCGGCGGGATTGACCTGCCCGCCGATCCGGCCGCAGCGCCCGACCAGATCAAGGTGCGCTTGGCTTTGATCTGCGATGCGGGTGATCAGGCCCCTGAACTGCTCAAACAGCTCAACATCATCCTCAGCAAGCTGCCGCCGACGCCGATTGACATCAAGGCCGCCCGTCACGGCCAATTCGTCGCGTTGACGGTTGGCCAAAGCGAAACGATCGATGCGCTGCTCGACCAGCCATCCAACGCGGCCACGGCCCCCTCTCTGGCCACCGACGACACCTTCAAAAACTCAACCTCCCGCGTGCAATCCTCCCCCGCGGCGGTGGTTTACATCAATGCCAAGTCCGTCCTGACGATGGTCGGCCAACTGATCGACGCCCAAAAGGAGAAGGAGACCATCGCCCGCTGGCCCAAAATCCGCGAAGCACTCGGATTGAACGGCCTGCGCCAGATCATCTGGACCTGCGGCTTCGACCAGCGCGACTGGGCCCAACAGGTCTGGATTGCCGCCCCCGCACCCCGCAGGGGATTGCTGGCGATCATTGATCCCATGCCGGTCTCCAAGGAGACCCTGTCGTTGCTGCCCAAGGATGCGTTTTTGGCCGGGGCGTTATCATTCAGCACCGAACGCCTCGTGACCGAGATTCAGCAGGCATTGGCCACGCTGGACCCGGACTGGCTGGCCGACTTTGAACAGGGGATGCAGCAGGCCAACAAGGCTGTCGGGTTTAACCTTCGACAGGACCTGATGAACAATCTGGGGGATGAATGGGCTTATTTTGCGGATGATTCCATCGGCGGCGAAGGGTTGATGGGCCTTGTCTTCGCCAATCGCCTCAAAGACCCGGCCAAAATCGCCAAATCACTGGATCAGCTTTCAAACGCGGCCAATGGGTTCATGGCCAAGTTGACCAATGAGGTGAAAGTTTCGTTTCGACAAACCCATGTCGGCAACTTGGAGATTCATTATCTGGCCATACCGGCCATCGCGCCGGCATGGACGGTTCACGATGGGGTGTTGTATCTGGGCCTCTATCCACAGGTAGTGGCCGCCGCGGCGCAACGGCCGGCCGATCAAGGGTCGATTCTGGACAACCCCAAATTCAACGCCCTGGCCGACCGTCTCGGCCGGCCCAAGGCGGGAACATTGCAATATCTCGACCTGCCCCACACCGCGCCGCTGGGTTATCAATCCTGGCTGATGCTCTCGCGGACGATTCTGGGGTTTGGGGATTTGTTCGGCGTCCCCGCGCCGGCGATGGTGGTTCCGCCGCTGGAAAAATTGATGGCCGAACTCTCCCCGGCCGGAATGGTCGCATGGAGTGACGATGAGGGTTTTTACGCCAAATCGATCAGCCCCTTCCCCGGCAGCGAGTCGCTGGTGATCGATCCGATCAGCAGCATGATGTACAACCAGTCCACGATCATGGTGGCCGTGATGCTGCCGGAGTTTGGTCGCGCCCGCGAGACGGCCAACCGCGTCAAATGCGCTTCCAACCTGCGGCAACTGGGTCAGGGCATGATGCTGTATGCCAATGAAAACAAGGGTAAATATCCCCCGGACCTTGGAACATTGTTATTGACACAGGATTTGACTCTAGAAGTTTTTGTCTGCCCCTCCTCCGGCACAACGATTCCCAAAAACCTCAAAAACAGGGAAGAAATGGCCAAGTGGGTCAATGAACACAGCGATTATGTCTACGCCAGCGCGGGCCTGACCAACGAAGCGCCGTACGACCGGGTTTTGATCCATGAATCATCCTCCGCCCATGACCACGAGGGGATGAACATGCTGTATGGGGATGGGCATGTTGAATTTCAACCGTTGTACGAAGCCCAGCGTCAAATCGAATCGGCCGGCAAAACCGACACCAATCTGCCCAAAGATGGAGGACTGTAATGAAGATAACTAGCATCTCGATCATTACAATCGCCATCGCCCTGATCATAGTGGCCGTGATGCTGCTGCCTTCCTTTCGTCACACACCCGATGTTGCCAATCCCATCGTATGTGCTTCCAACCTGCGGCAACTGGGACAGGCGATGTTGTTTTATGCCCAAGGGAACAAGGGTAAATACCCACCCGATTTTGGGACATTATTGTTGACACAGGAGGTGACGATTGATGAATTTGTCTGCCCCTCATCCGGCACATTGGTTCCCGGAAATCTCAAGAGTAAAGAAGAAATGGCCAAATGGGTCAATGAATACAGCGATTATGTTTATGCTGGCGCGGGCCTGGACAATATGTCGACTCCTGAGCAGATTTTGATTTATGAAAAATTGCGTGATCATCATCGTGGGCGTGTGTGCCTGTGCTATGGTGATGGGCACGTTGAGTTTCAATCACTGCCCGAAGCCAAGCATCAAATCATCTTAGCCAGTAAAACCAACCCCAATCTGCCCAAAGACGGAGGACTGTAATGAAATCAGCTTGTCTCTCGGTTTTTTCAATCGTCATTGCGTTGCTCACATCGACGGCCATGGCCCAGCCGATGGCCGACCGGATGCCGCCGGAGACGCTGGTGTATATCGGCTGGTCCCCCAACGCGTCGATGCAGGACACGGCCGCGGCGCGGATGTTGGCAGACCAGCGCGTGGTCAAGCCGTGGCGCGCCATCCTCAATGAAATTTTCATCCAGACCGGCGAGGTTCCCGCCTCGGCCGATGAAGTGCTGCCGATGTTGAAGGATGTCCTGCAATGCGAAGGGTGCTTCGCCATGCTCGACATGAAGAGGGACAAACGCAAAACCATCACCCAATCGGTGCTGGTGATCAACCTGGCGGCGCGCAAACCTGAATTTGAAAAACTGTTCCAGCCCATTCACCAGCGCCTCAAGGATCGTCTTGGCGACCGCGTGCAGATGATGAAGCTGGAAAATTCCTGGCTTTGGGTGGAGGCGGATCGCAAGGACCGGCCGCGATTTGTCTGGGGGTTTGTCGGCGACCTGTTTGTCGCCTATTGGGGTTCCAACGCCGAGACTTTTTTGCCCACGCTGATCGGCGACAAGCCGGAAAAATCACTGAAAAATTCACCCGATTTCGTCGACGCCATGGCCAAACTCCCCGGCGAGTCGATCGTGACCACCTTCATCGGCGGCCAGCCGGCGCGGGATATTCTGGCACGGATGCTGGTTGATGACACCTATTCACCCTTCCACGAATTCAAGGAAAATTGGGCCAAGGTATTACAGGCGGCCGGCCTGGATGATGCGCGATCCTTTGTCGAAAAAACGGTGGTTGCCGATGGCCATTTCATCACCCGCTCGCTGGTGCGCACCACCACCCCTCCGCATGGATTGATGACGCTGCTCAAGTCGCCCGCGGTGGATGATGCGACGCTGGCGGCCGTCCCGCCCGATGCGTATGCCGTGGCGGCGTGGCGGCTGGATTTGTCCAAGCTGTATGAACAGGTCAAAACCGCCGCACAATTGATCGATCCGGAAAAAGCCGACCGCACCTTCGAGCTGATTGAGGAGGATGTCAAAAAAATGGGCCTCCCCTTGCAGGACATTCTCGATCCCATCGGCGACCAGTGGGTGATCTACAACGCCCCCTCCACCGGCGGGTTCATTCTGACCGGCTGGACGCTGGTGGGGACGGTGGATGATCCGCGGCGGTTTGGCCGGTCGCTGGACATCATCGGCAAGATGATCTCCGAGGATCTCTCCGGCAGCCGCGGCGGCGCCATTCGTGAATTCGATTCCGATGGGGTGACGGTTCATTACATCGATGCCGCCGGCGGCGTTCCCTTTTCAGGTTCGTGGGCGGTGGCGGGAGACAAATTCATCGTGGCGCTTTATCCACAATTGGTGGAAGATGCCATTCGTCAACTGAAACAGAAGGAAAATATCCTGCAGGATGCCCGGTTCACCACCGCCCGCGCCCGTGCCGCACAGGAGGGTGGGCCACTGGTTTACATCTCCAATCCGCAGGTTGTGCGTGATATCTATCCACTGGCGCTGGTTATTGTGTCGGCGTTTCGCGCCTTTGATCAGAGCATGGTCCCCGGCGACCTGCTCCCCTCCATGCAACGACTGCTGACCTATGTCGGCGGTGATGCGATGTCGGTCCATGTCACCGATGATGGAGTCTGGCGCACCCAATCCATCGACAATCCTCTGCTATCCCCACTGACCATCACCGCGCCTGGTTTGTGGGCATCCGTCATTCTGCCGGCCATGTTGCAGGAGGATCATTCCGCCGATCAGGCGCGCAGTGCCTCCAATCTGCACCAGATCGGCCAGGGATTGCTTTTGTATTCCAACGAAAACAAAGGCAACTATCCACCCGATTTCAAAACCCTGCTGGCGACGCAGGATTTGACGGTGGATGTCCTGCATTCCCCATACAGTGAAGACCCGGCCGGCGAGGATATGGTCTATCTCCACTATGATGGCATGGATACGAACATCAGCCCCGAAATCGTCGTTGCCTACGATGGCGCGGCGCTGCTCAGCGAAGATGCGACCAACATCCTCTACGGCGACGGGCATGTTGATTGGCAAAATCTCGAAGGCTTCCGCCAGGCGCTGGAAACCTCCCGCAAAGCCGATCCGCGCAGCGCGATGATCGCTCCGGGATCACCCGCCGCCCGGATGTTGGGAGATGTTCCGTAGCCGAAAATAGTACGGATGAACCCAACCCTACGGGCCGTAAAATGCGTTGACGTTTAAGCCGGTTTTACGGATGCGGTTTGCGATTGCGTCGATTGCCGCATCGCTCAATGGCGTCACATACGCCTCTGCGGTTGTGCGGGCTATCGTATAGACCTGCACCAGCTTGATCTGACAACCTTGCGCAACCAGATCATTTAGCCGCTGAATGTACGCATCGATTTCGGCATCATCCGCAGGCTGTCCATCGATGTTGATGAACAGGGATTGAATCACAACCGGACGTTTTCTCCCCGCTCCGGCGATGTTGTCCAGTACGCGCGACATCGGAGTGCCGGATCGCACCACCCGCTTGTAATGCGCCTCCGTCCCCGCATCCAGCTTGGCCCAGATTTCGCCATTGTGATGATCCAGAAAGTCCAGTGCTTCGGCCACCGCAGGTCGCTGCAGCAACGTGGCGTTGGTGATGACGACGATCTTTACCCCGTGCCCGCCGTGCGATTCGAGCATTTCCGCCACCATCCGGCAGACCAGGCCGAATTGCCTGAATGAGGTCGGCTCCCCATCGCCGCTGAAGGCGACATCCATCAACCTGCGCAGTTCCGGCGGCGTCTGATCAAACGGCGGCTGCTGGAAAATCTGACCACTTAAACCCAACGCAAGCAGATGATTCAATTCCTCTCGCAGAATATTGAGTGAAACATGCGTGGTATCCGCCGGCACGGTGCGATCCACGCAACAGTAGATGCAGTCGAAATTGCAAACCTTGTCGGGGTTCAGATTGACCCCGATTGACAGGCCCTTGCTGCGCCGGCTGATCACCGGATAGACGTAGCGGTTAGTCTGCCACGTTCGGCTGTGCTGGGTATATAGCTTCAGTTTGTCTGTCGCCATGAACAGGCCGTTAAGGCAATAGGATGATGTTACCAAGCGCGCCCGGCTCCATCACCAGCTTGTGGGCGTCGGCGGCTTTGGCCAGCGGCATCGTGGTGCGGATGATCGGGTGGATCGCGCCTGTACTCAGCGAGCTGAATATCGCGGTATGAATCGCCAGCAACTCCGACTCGCTGGCGTTCATCAGCGATGTGCCGACCACCGAACTGCCTTTGCTCATCAGTTGCCGGGGGTCGATTTCGATCCTCCCGCGTGACCCGACAATCACCACCCGACCGCATCGACCGACCAATGTCAAATCATTGCTCAGGTTCACGTTGGCCAGCATTTCGACAATCACATCATAACCCTTTCCTTCGGTTAGACTTAGCAATTTTTGCACATAGTCCGCGTCGTGATGGTTCAGCACATCGTGGGCACCCTGATTTTTAACCAGTTTCAATCCGGCCTCGGTGCCGGCGGTTCCGACCACGCGCAACCCGGCGGAAACCGCCCATTGCACCGCCGCCGTCCCGACACCGCCGCTGGCGCCGTGGATGAGGACCGTCTGCCCATTGATCGCGCATCCCCGGTCAAACAGGGCATGATATGCCGTGACATAAGGCGCATTGACGGCCGCCCCTTGTTCAAATGTGACATTGTCCGGTAGCGGATGAACTTGTGACTCAGCGCAGAGGGCTTTTTGGGCATAAGCGCCGCTGATGGAGCCGCCGACGTAGACACGGTTTCCCGGTTTGAATTTATGTACACCCGCGCCAACGGACTCAACCGTGCCGGCCGCGTCGATGCCGGGGGTATAGGGGAGTGATTTGGGGGCGTAATTGTTCTTCCCCGACCGAATATAAGTGTCAACTGGGTTCACCCCCACGGCCGCCAGGCGGACCACCAACTCTCCCTGCCCGGCCACCGGATCGGGAACTGTCTCCAGCTTCAATTCTTCCGGCCCGCCGGTCTGATGAACGCGAATGGCTTGCATATTAAAGGTTCCTTCCTGTTTGAAACCGGATTATAGGCGTCATTTAGGGGTGATGCGATGGTCTTCATACAAGGTTTTCCACCGTTCGGGAGCGTTGCTGGTGGATAAGCTGAAGCGGGCGCGAAGACGATTCAAAAAGTTGGAAGATCGGTGATAAATTGTAAGCCGATACAGGGCAAGCCATTAGGTCGAGTTTAGGGTTTACTATCCAACAAATAGTGAAGTTTAGATTGACCTACACAAGATATAGTGTATAGTGACTTGCGTTGTAATGCGGGCCGGGAATGACAAAGGGCGTTGGGGGGAATGCAAATTGCGCGGCGGAGCCGCCATTACAACACATGTCGCTGGATGCGATGTTTTGGCAAGCAATCGGTGCGGCCTTGGTGGGGGAGGGTGCGCCTTGGACTGAATGTGATCGGCGGTGGTTATGGCGATTCTGTGCGACACTCAAATTCAAGAACTGATCGGGATTGAACCCTTTGAACAAAATGTCAAACGTCAGGGGAAAATCAGCTTTGGCGTCAGCAGCTACGGCTACGACCTGCGGGTGGGGAGCGTCTTTAAGATTTTCACGAACGTCAATAGCGAAATCGTTGACCCCAAGCGCTTTTCAGAGCGTTCTTTTGTCACGGTCGATACGGATCAGACCGGCCAAGACCATGTGTTGATCCCCCCCAACAGCTTTGCCTTGTGCGAAACGGTGGAGACAGTCTCGATGCCGCGTGGGTGCCTGGCGATCTGCGTCGGCAAGAGTACCTATGCCCGCTGCGGGATCATCGTGAATGTTACCCCCATCGAACCGGAATGGCGCGGCAAGATCACGCTCGAAATTTCCAATACAACCCCTTTGCCGGCCAAGATTTATGCCAATGAAGGGATCGCGCAGCTCATCTTCCTCAAAGGGGATCGGGTTTGCGCCATCAGCTATGCGGACAAAAAAGGCAAGTACCAGGACCAGGGCGGGTTGACGTTGCCCAAGGTGGATTGAAGACCAGCACTTTGCGGAGAATCGCCATGAACAAATTGCATCTCATCGCGGCGGGGACGATGGCATCACTGATGGTGGCGGCGGGGGGGTGCGCCGACCAACAGCGGCAACAAATGGATGAACAACGCCAGCAGCGGATGTTGCCGCCGGGGTCGCAGGTGGTGGCGGAGGGGGTTCCTCCCTTGTCTTATCTGATCCCCGATGATGGGGCGCGGGTGCAGGTGTGGGATTTGACCACCGGTTCACTGGTTCATACGGCCGATTTGCCGGGCGATTCAAAGGGATCAGTGCTGGTGTTGGATGCCAAAAGCCAGAAATTGCTGATTCGATCCTTGAACAACAACGATCAGGCGGTGTTGCTGGATGGCTTGTCCGCGACGGATGAGTATCGCATCACGCTGTTGCCTGAGGGGAATGCCAACGATGTCGCTCCGGCGACCACGCCGGCGCCTTTGGGTCAAATGAGATAAATCAAAGCCGCCGGTCGATCCGCGGCGCCGCCGACATGCGGCACGCCGGATCACGGGTGGCGCACGGGTTCATATTGGAAGTGAAATTTAAGCCAACGGAAGGTTGATAACGATGAAGATCACGCGCCGATTTACCAAACCAGGACCGGATCCCTTTTCGACAGTTGAATATGAGAACCGCACCAGCCGGATCACCAATCCGGATGGGAGTGTCGTGTTTGAGATGACCGACGCCCAGATCCCCAAGACCTGGTCGCAGTTGGCGACCGACATCATGGTCAGCAAGTATTTCCGCAAGGCGGGCGTGCCGCAGGTGGACTCCAGCGGCCAGGTGATGCGTGACGCCGCCGGCAATGTCGTGACCGGCCCGGAAAAAAGTGTGAAGCAGGTGGTCAACCGCCTTGCCGGCTGCTGGCGCTATTGGGGCGAAAAGAACGGCTATTTTGATACGGCCGAGGATGCGCAGGCGTTTTACGATGAATTATCGTACATGCTGTTGCACCAGATGTGCGCCCCCAACAGCCCGCAATGGTTCAACACCGGCCTGAATTTCGCCTACGGCATCACCGGCCCCAGCCAGGGCCACTATTACTGCGACCCGCGATCCGGCGAATTGATGAAATCCAAGGATGCGTATTCGCACCCGCAACCCCATGCGTGCCAGCCGTATCATGCGCCGGTCTCCACGCCTCAGGGGCCGATTCCGATCGGGGAAATTGTAGAGAAAAATTTGATCGGATTGGAAGTATTTGATGGCCAATATGATGGTGATGCCATTGCACGCGTAGTCGCCGTGCTTGATAACGGTATTAAAGATGTTTGGGCGGTGCGGTATGGTAGTAATGAAGTTCTTGAAGCGACAGCAGATCATCTTGTCTGGGTTGCATCTGATAATGTGGAAGAGGGTGAGTGGCGTGAATTAGGCCAACTTCGTGTTGGTGAATTCCTTTTCAAACGTATTGAGTTGCCCTGCAAGCCGGAAGATCATGGCATAGTTGCGGTCGAAACTTACTGCACAACTTT
The DNA here is from genome assembly GCA_020847545.1 of Phycisphaerales bacterium. Taxonomy (GTDB): domain Bacteria; phylum Planctomycetota; class Phycisphaerae; order Tepidisphaerales; family Tepidisphaeraceae; genus JADYZN01. The sequence goes on along the minus strand of JADLBV010000094.1, from coordinate 20,834 downwards.
GATTCGCGTCAAAATTACGAATATTAGACGCATTGGTCCTCAACGAGTTTATGATATCCAGACGACGAGTGGCCAGTATTTGTCGGGCGATGTCATCATCCACAACTGCTTCATCCAATCCGTCTCCGATGATCTGGTGAATTCCGGGGGGATTATGGATTTGTGGACGCGGGAGGCGCGGCTCTTTAAGTATGGGTCGGGGACGGGGTCCAATTTTTCGCGGTTGCGCGGGGAAAATGAGCCGTTGAGCGGCGGGGGGAAAAGTTCGGGGTTGATGAGCTTCCTCAAGATCGGCGACCGGGCGGCCGGGGCGATCAAGAGCGGCGGGACCACCCGTCGGGCGGCCAAAATGGTCTGTCTGGACCTCGATCACCCGGACATCGAACAGTTCGTCAACTGGAAGGTGCGCGAAGAGCTGAAAGTGGCGGCGCTGGCCGAGGGGATCAAGCAATTGCCGCAGGAACAGCGTGATCTGGCGACGAAACTGGGATTGAAACTGGATTACGATTTCAACGGCGAGGCGTACGCGACCGTTTCGGGGCAAAATTCCAACAACTCGGTCCGCATTCCCAATCGGTTCTTCAAGGCCGTCGAGGAGGATGGGGACTGGCATCTGACCAACCGCACCAACGGCAAGACCTCCCACAAAATCAAGGCGCGCGAACTGTGGGAACAGATCGCCTTCGCCGCGTGGCGATGTGCCGATCCGGGCGTGCAGTTTGACGACACCATCAACCAGTGGCACACCTGCCCCAAAAGCGGGCGGATCAACGCCTCCAACCCGTGTGTCACCGGCGACACGCGCGTCCTGACTCCCGGCGGCATCTGGCGGCGGATCGACCAGATGATCCATCTGCCCAGCCGCGTGGTGACCAATTTGTCGAACCAGGAAATCCACATCACCGAAGGGTCTTTCCCAACCGGAACCCGTGAGGTGTATGAACTGCGCACGGTGGGTGGATACCGGCTGAAATTGACCGCCGACCACAAGGTCTGGACCCGCCGACGCGGCTGGATTGCGGCGGAGGAATTGACCAGCGGCGATGAAGTTCGTCTGCCCAGCCGGCCGGCGGCGGTGCAGGAGATCGGCGAGCCGCAGGACCAGCGATTTTTCCATCTGCTGGGGTTGTTCCTGTCGGCCGCCAATGATGATTCGGCCTCGTTGCATCTGGAGACCTGCCTGCGCGAGCCGGCATTGGTCGAGGATTATGCCCATTATGTGCACGACAACTGGGGCGCCCGCAGCTACGCCGATGATTACGTCAACCAATTGATGGTGGACAACAGCGACTGCGATGAATTGGAATCGGGCAACACGCTGACCGTCACGTTGACCAACCGTCGGCTGATGAGCCGGTTGAAGGCCTATGTCCGCAACGACGCCGGCCAGCGACGGCTGAGCGACGATGCGTTCACGGCCGGCCTGGCCGCCCAGCGGCATCTGCTGCGGGCGCTCTTCACGGCCGATGGCCGCATCCACAACGGCACGCTGGAACTGGTGTGCGACAGCGCATCGCTTTTGCAGGATGTGCAGATGTTGCTGCTGGGATTCGGGGTGCAAAGCGCATTGATTTCATATGGCGATGGCGGAGCCAACGCCAGCGGAGAACTGCCTGGTCGCCGGGTGAATTTGCCCGGGCCGCGAAAGCATTGCGGCAACGCGGAAACACCGCGCCACGGCCTGCGTATCGACTCAGGCAGTCTCCGCTCTTTTGCCAAATACGTCGGTCTGCTGTCGGGCAAAAAGCACGAACAGCTCGCCGACGCCATCAGCTACGCGATTTCCCGGCCGGAACACGATGGCAATTGGGACCGCGTGGCGGGATTGGATTCATTGGGCCGCCAGCAGGTGTTTGACCTGACCGAGCCGGTGACGCATTCGTTTGTCGCCAACGGGCTGACCGTTCACAACTGCTCGGAATACATGTTCCTGGATGACACCGCGTGCAATCTCGCATCGCTCAATGTCATGACGTTCTTCGACGCCGAGACGCGCACCTTCGACATCGAGGCGTTCAAGCATGCGACGCGGCTCTGGACGATGGTGCTGGAAGTTTCGGTGCTGATGGCCAGTTTCCCCTCGGAGGAAATCGCCCGTCTCAGTTATCGCTATCGCACCCTGGGGTTGGGATATGCCAACCTGGGGGCGATGTTGATGCAGGCCGGCATTCCATATGACAGCGACAAGGGACGTGCGATCTGTGCCGCGATCACCGCGATTTTGACCGGCGAAAGCTACGCCGCCAGCGCCGAAATGGCCTGCGAACTGGGCGCGTTCCCCGGTTATGAGCCAAACAAGGCCGACATGCTGCGGGTGATGCGCAACCACCGTCGTGCGGCCTATGATGCGGCCCACAACGCCGATGCCCGCAAGAGCCACGGCGAATACGAATCGCTGGATATTCGTCCGGTCGGCATCGACCTGCCGCAATTCGCCCCCGGCGAGGCGCTGGCCAGTCCGCAGATGCTGCGGGCCGCGCAGGAATGCTGGGATCGGGCGCTGGCACTGGGCGAACGGCACGGATTCCGCAACGCGCAGACCACCGTCATCGCCCCCACCGGCACCATCGGCCTGTTGATGGATTGCGACACCACGGGCGTCGAGCCGGATTTCGCACTGGTCAAATTCAAGAAACTGGCCGGCGGCGGATATTTCAAAATCGCCAACCAATCATTGCGGCCGGCGCTGGTCAATCTGGCCTATTCCAGCAACGAAATCCACGACATTCTCAAATATGTCATGGGTACGCTGTCGCTGCACGATGCCCCACACATCAATTGGGAGAACCTCAAACGCGCGGGCTTTTCGGAGGATGAGCTGGCCAAAATCGAGCAATCCCTGCCGGGCGTGTTTGAGATCGGGTTTGCCTTCAGCGCATGGTCGATCGGGGAGCAAACGCTCCAGCGACTGGGGATTGATTCGGCCGAATGGCAGTCCCCATCGTTCAACCTGCTCAAACGGCTGGGTTTCAACAATCGCCAGATCAACGAAGCCAACGATGTCATCTGCGGCCGGGGAACCATCGAAGGGGCGCCCCATCTCAAGGCCGAGCATCTGCCGGTCTTTGATTGTGCCAACAAATGCGGCAAGCACGGCCGGCGATTTATCGCGGTCGAGGGTCACATTCGCATGATGGCCGCCGCCCAGCCGTTCATCAGCGGGGCGATCTCCAAGACGATCAACCTGCCCAACGAAGCGGATGTGGACCAGATCAAACAGTCCTACTGGCTCAGTTGGCAGCTTGGATTGAAGGCCAACGCGCTTTATCGCGACGGCAGCAAGCTCAGCCAGCCGTTGAATGTCAAAAGCGATCAGGAGTTGGATTCGGCGGAAGATGATGATGAACAGAACGTCGCGGCGGCCAAGGCCGAACTGGCATCCGACACCGCCAAGGCGGTGGCCGCGGTGACGGCCGACAACATCGAGCCGGCCCACACCCGCGTCATCGAACGGATCGTCGAACGGATCGTCGAACGCCCGCTGCGCCGTCGGCTGCCCGACACGCGCAACGCCATCACGCACAAGTTTGATGTGGCCGGTCACGAAGGATACCTGACGGCCGGTTTGTACGAAGATGGCCAGCCCGGCGAGGTCTTCATCACCATGGCCAAGGAAGGCTCCACCATCGGCGGCCTGATGGACGCCATCGCCACGCTGGTCTCGGTCAGCCTGCAATATGGTGTGCCGGTGGAATCGCTGGTGCGCAAGTTTGAGCATGTGCGCTTTGAACCCAGCGGCATGACCCGCAACCCGGAAATCCCCATCGCCAAGAGCCTGGTCGATTACATCTTCCGCTGGCTGGCGATGGAATTCATCCCCGGCTATCGCGCCACCAACGCCCCCAAACGGGACAAGGGCAAGGGTTCATCAAACCCTAATCCGCCGGCCGCCGCCGAGCCGGCCGACAAAAGCGGCAACGGCCACGGCCCGCGACTGGAGCCGGATACCGCCAAGCCGTTTGATTATGGTTCAGGATTGCAGCAACAATTGGATGCCGCGGGTGGTTCATCGCAAAATGTGCCGGCCGAATCGGCTCAATCCGCCCCCAATTTGCGGCTGACGATCGTTGCCGATCCGCTCAGCCAGCAGGGTTCGGAAATGCAGGCGGATGCCCCAGCGTGCGATGTTTGCGGCAGCATCACCGTCCGCAGCGGAACCTGCTACAAGTGCCTCAATTGTGGAAACTCGATGGGTTGCAGTTGAGCGAGAATGACTCCGGTGGGAATTGAAGTAAACTGGATATCATGCGAATCCCGCTACGTATCAGTTCACATTCCCCGGCGCGGAAAATCCTGTCGGCGGTCGTGGTCGCGGCGGTGGCAATCGCGGTCCTGATGGGATTGCGATATACACCCGGCGTTTCAATCCCGCTCAAAAAGCTGGACAACGTGCTGTACGATTCGATGTACACCCTGCGCTCGCCGCAAAGCAGGGTGGATGGGGACATCGTGATCGTGGCGGTGGATGACCGCAGCACCAAGGAGATGAGCGACCTGATGGACTATGGCTGGCCTTGGCCGAGGGTCTATTGGGGTTTGATCGCTCAATATGTCAGCCATTGCGGGGCGAAGGCGGTCGGCATCGACCTGCTGTTTACGGAAAAAAGCCGTTATGTGCAGGAGGCGCCCGATGATGAGGATTTTGCCGCCCAGGTGGCCAAGTCGACCGCGCCGGTGATTTATGCTTCCGTTGTGCGCGATGGGAAATGGGGGAATTTCGCGCCGCCCATTCCCGATCCGATCTTTGGGGCGGCCAACGCTTCCAATGATTCGGTGATCCGAACCTATTGGCCGCTAGTTGAGGGTAAACCGAGCTTCGCGGTGGCGATGGCATCGGCCGCGACGGGACATCCGGTGGACCAGCCGGCCGGACCGTTTTTGCTCCATTATTATGGTCCTACGCAATCGGAGAAAACCCCCAAGGGGACATTCCGCTATCTGTCGGCGGTGGATGTGGTGGGGTCGGCCTTGCGCGCGCGTAAAGGCAAACCAGGGCCGAAGGACATTCCACCGGAGACGTTTAAGGACAAAATTGTCCTGATCGGGGTGATCACGGCGGGGGGGTATGACCTGAAAGCCTCGCCATTGTCGGATATTTATCCCGGGACGGAGGTTCATGCGACCGCCATCGAAAATTTGCTGCATGGCCAGTTCGTCCGCCCGCTTGGGCCGGGATCAACCGGCCTGATCGGTCTGGCGGCGTGCCTGTTGGCGTCATTGGGGGGGATGATCCCCAAGCGCGTATCAATCAAGCTCTTATGGGGAGTGGTGGCGATTGTCGTGTTGTCGGCGACGGGTTTGCTGTTGTTTCGGGGTTCTCAGATCGTCTGGTTGCCCTTGGCCGCCCCGTTGATGGGGGTGATTTTGGCGACGATCGGGGCGTTTGCTTGGAGCTATTTGACCGAAGACCGTCAACGCCGAGTGGTTTTGAAGGCTTTGGGGCAATATGTCTCTCCAACCGTGGCGGCCCAGATCGCCCGTAATCCGGACAGTCTCAAATTGGGTGGCGAACGTCGGGAAATGACGGTGATGTTTACCGACATCGCCGGCTTCACCGACCTCAGCGAGACATTGAGTGTCGAAAAACTAAGCGCACTGTTGAATTTTTATCTCGATGAGATGTCCTCGGTGGTGATCGAGCACGATGGGACGTTGGATAAGTACGTCGGCGACGCGATCATGAGTTTTTGGAGTGCCCCGGTGTTGCAGGATGACCATGCCGTGCGGGCCTGTCGGGCGGCGTTGGGGATGAAACGCCGGGAGGAGGCCATTCAGGACCAATTGCGGCAAATGGGGGCGGGCAAAATGGTTACGCGCATCGGCGTCAACACCGGGCCGATGTCGGTGGGGAACATGGGGTCGAGCCGAAAATTCAACTACACCGTTCTGGGCGATTCGGTGAACCTGGGCAGCAGACTGGAGGGGGCCAACAAGTTTTACGGCACGCGGATCATGCTGGCCGAGAGTACGGCCAGGCAGGTTCAAGGCCAATTCCTGATGCGGCAGTTGGATGTGTTGCGGGTGAAGGGGAAATTGCAGCCGATGGCGGTCTTTGAATTGATGGATGAGGGGGCCGGCGAGGCCAAATTACGCGATTTGGCCCAACGATATCAATCGGCGTTTGTCTTATATCAACAGCGGCAATGGGATTCGGCCGAAAAGATTTTACTTGAGTTGCTGCAACAATTTGCGGATGATGGGCCATCGGCGACGCTGCTGGCGCGCATTTCAAAATTCCACAAGGAGCCGCCGCCACCCGATTGGGATGGGGTGTATGTGGCCAAGGACAAATAATCGCGGGAGTCAAATTATGAACCGGCTTGGACAATGGATCAAAACCCGCCCGATACGAACGGCGGTGGTGACGCTGATGGCGTTCATCTGCATCGCGGCGGCGGCCGAAACGGTCTATGTGCAGACGGCCAGCGTGCCGATCCGCGAGGAGATGTCCTCATTGGGCAAGGTGGTTGTCCGCGTGCCCAAGGGGGCGAAATTGCAAATCCTCTCCGAAGATGCTTCCGGCTGGGTGAAGGTGCAGTTCACGGATAAGGAAGGAAAGACCTACACCGGCTATTGCATGGGGACGGCGCTCTCTCCCAAGCCGGTGGAGGACAGCGCGTTGGACATGCTTGGTTCGGGCGGTGGGGATGCGGATGCGCCGTCGGCCGCGTTGGCGGGCAAGGGACTGCTGGCGGAGGCAGAAGCATATGCGACTTCCAAAAATCTCAACCCGGCCTATGCCAACAAGATGGTGGAGATTCGCAACAGCCTGACGCCCGAACAGCTTCGGGCGTTCCAAAAGGCGGGCAAGGTCGGCGAGGCACAGGTTACAAAATAGGTTTCATCATGAAAAAGAAACTACGAAAACTCGGTCTGTTGGGCAGTGGAACGATTTTGGCGATGGCCGGCCTGGCGGCTACGGTTCCGTTCAATATGGGCGGATGCGTCACCGACATCGGCAATGCCGTCGGTGGCCAGACCGGCGGTGTGATCGGCGGGCTTGGGATGATGATCGACGCACAGACGGTCACCCCCGAACAGGAGCTTGCCCTGGGCCAGTCGGTGGCGGTGGCGGCGACCAACACGTTCGGATTTGATGCCACTGTGCCGTTGAACCAGTATGTCAATCTGGTTGGCATTACGGTCGCCACCTATTCGGATCGGCCGGACTTTGATTATGTCTTTGGGGTGTTGAATTCAAGTGAGATTGAGGCCTGCTCCGGGCCGGGTGGATATGTGATGATCACGCGCGGGGCATTGGCTCATCTTAAAAATGAGGCCGAATTGGCCGGCGTTTTGGGTCATGAAATCGCCCACGTGAGCCTGCAACATGGGTTGGAGGCGGTGAAAAAATCAGGCACGGCATCGGGTGCGATCAAGGCGCTCAGTTCGGGCGTATCCGACAACGCGCAGGAGCAATTGGCGTTCAACGCGCTGGCCGATGGCGTGGTGGATATTGTCGGCCAGCAGTTCAGTCAGGAGGATGAGCTGGCGGCCGATGAAAAGGGTGTGGTCTACATGGCGATGGCGGGGTATGACCCCAAATGCTATCTCCAATTTTTGCAACGGTCGGCCGAGCTTCATCAGTCGGTCAAGACCCACCCCAGTTCACCCGAGCGCGTCGCCAAGGTGCAACAGGCGATTTCGCAGTTGCCTGCCAATCGTGCTTCGGGGCAGATACTGGCCGAGCGGTTTGCGGCAAATATGAAGAAATAGAACGTGATGAGTGAATCGTGATGCGTGACAAGGGAGTATTTGCACACCATGCCCATGTGGGGCCTGAGTGGTTGATGCCGCGGGGGACGATTGATCGGCTGCTGCAGTTGCTGGATGCTTGCGGGATCGGGCGGGCGGTTTGTTTTGCGCCATTTCCGCATCAATGGGGGGAACATGAGGGGAATCCCAATCGATGGTTGGCTGATGAATTGAAATCCAGGCCAAATCTGGTGGGGTTTGGGACGATTCGGCCAGATGAGAAGACCGCCCGTCAACAGGTGCGCGAGGTGGTGGAGTTGGGGTTTAAGGGGGTAAAGCTGCATCCCCAATCACAGGATTTTGAGATTTTGTCGCCGGCGGGGTTGGCGATGTATGAGTCAGCGCAGGAGGCGGGGTTGTTTGTGACATTTCACAGCGGGGTGCATGCCCATCGGATGAAGGGGATGGGGGTGCTGGATTTTGACGAGGTGGCGCACCGTTTTCCCAGGCTGCGATTCAGCCTTGAACATGTTGGGGGGTATCATTTTTTCAATGAGGCGCTGGCGGTGTTGTTCAACAATACGCCGCCGCCATGGAAACCGGGTGAAAACCGCCTGTACGCGGGGCTGGCCAGCATTTTTACGCAGCATCAGAATCGATTCTGGTATTTAAGTCCGCAGCAGCTCATGGAACTGATCGCGCAGGTGGGGGTTGACCAGATGATTTTCGGGCTGGATTTTCCATTCAATCAGGAGCGCGAGACGATGATCGCCATGGAGACGATCCGCACGAAATTGGGATTGAGCGAACAGGATCAGCAAAAGGTGCTGGGTGGGAATCTCAGCCGCGTGTTGGGGGTTTAGCGCCCGATGGCGCGGTGTCGGTTGGATTGCTTTCCACGGCGGCCGATTCCACCGATGCGAGTTTGGTAAGAATGCGGTCCATCTTCTGATGCAGGCCCATCACCTCTAGATGGGCTTTTCGGTTCACCTGATAATCCTGGTCGGCCTGAATGCGGTTGCGGTCCCCTTCGCGGTTCTGGCTGATGAGGACGAACAGCGAGATGAAGAGCGATTCGATGCTGACGATGAACCCCAGCAGGCCAAAGGGGAACGGGTCGATGGCTCCTGCTCCGCGGAGGATATTGGCGACGATCCAGAAGGCGAAGAAGGCGATGTTGAGCAGGATAAACGCCTCGGAGGCGGTCATGGAGGCGACAACCAGTGAGATTTTACGCCAGCCGGGGGTGCGTTCATCGACCACCTGGTTGACGTTTTTGATGCCGCGGAGTTTGTCCAACGTCTCACGCTGGCGCTGACCGAGGATGGTCAGCATCTGAATGGCGGCCGAGGGGTGTTTGCGGATGAACTGGTGAAATTCATCGCGCCCCAGCACCAGCAGCGTGGCGGGGGTGATGGTGCGGACGGTGGCGGTGCGGACGCCCCCGTCGATCAGTGATATTTCACCAAAAAACTGCCCCGGCCCCAGCACGCTCAAGGTGACTTCGTTGCCCGATTCATCGGGAATGACGACGGCCGCCTGACCCTGCTGGATGATGTAAAATTCGGTGCCCACCTCGCCGATCCAGACGATGGGGTGTTGCGCCTCAACGTCCTGTTGGCGCAAATACCCGGCCAGCTCGACCAGTTCAGCTTCCGTGAGCTTTGCGAACAACGGGATTTTGGACAAGAAGGAATGATCCATAAGGGCCTCTGCCACGATTGATGTATCAAGAATCAACGAGACTGACGACGAATCGTCATATCAAAGTTTTTAACCATGTATTTGTACAATTGCCAGATCACCAGGCAATATACACCACAGGCCATCAGCGAAAACGCCAGCAGTTGTATGCGCGCGGTGACCATCGCCGAAGGGTCGGCAGGATCGAAGATTCGTCCACCCAGCCGATAGGGGTCCACCAGAAGTGACAGCAGCGTGAACGGACTGAAACCGGCGAAGAGGAGCTGGACGGGGTTGGCGCCGCGCATCTCGCTGGTCAGGACAAAGCCGCACCACCCCAGCGCCCCGCACAACCCCAGCATGATGCCGACCGAAGCCATCACCGCCACAACGGTCTTTCTGCATCGCAGCGACATGTGCATCCCCACCATGGATGCGAAGGCGGAGACGACAATCAAAATCGCCGGCAGGATCAAAATCGCTTCGGGAAAGACGATCCATTGATCGGCCCGGGTGTGAGGTTGGAATGTAAATCGCCACAGGTCGTATAGAACAAACAACCCCACGCTCAGCACCGGCACCGCCGCCAGCGGGAGGATGAAACTGACCAGCCCGCGCAGTTTTCCCCAGATGTAATACCGGCTGGTGATGGGGGTGGCCAGCAGCAGGTCCAGCGTGCCATCCTCCTTTTCGCGTGTGACGGTGGAGGCGGCGGCATTGGTGACGATCAGCAAAATGGCCGCGAATTCGATCATCATCGCCCCCAGTAAAAACGAACGCGCCTGCGGGGCCGATATCCGCCGGGGAAGCGAGGCCAGTTGCAGCGTCAAAAGGGTGCGTGAGCGGGGGTTGGCGAGGGTGAAGGAGACGACTTGAAATTCCGGGTGGTCCGCCTCCAGTGAATAGGGTTTGGAATTCAGCGTGACCAGCGTTTTGCCATCAATGCGATAGGTGGTGGGGGTGTCATTGTCGATGATCGTCACTTCATGCTGGACCGGGTCGTATCCGGTGCGATTGAGGCGCGTGTTGACCGGCTGGGTGGATGAATAGAGATGGACCAGCATCATCGCACCGATCAGGCCGGTGATGATAAAGGCATAACGCACGACCGAGGCGCGGGCGCTCGATGCCTTGGTGCGTGCTTCGCGCCAGGCGATGGGGTTGGACCAGACCGGCCGGGGTTTGCGGGCGCGGTCGTGGTGGGGGAGGCGGAATTTGAGTGATATCCAGGATCGAATCGAAAGGGTGGATTGGGCGATCCGCCGCAAAAAGAGGACCGAAGGCAACACCAAAACCACGCTCAGGGTGAACATGAAGGCGATGTAGAAGGTGTGCGGGCTGGTTAAATACCACCCGACCGGCCAGAAGCGCAATGTCGGCGGCAGGCTGGTGAGTTGCGGCGGCAGATATTGCGGATCGTTCAAGACCACGCGCAACGCCAGAAAGGGGTGAAGGCCGGTCAGCCAACTGGTCTGAATCGGCACACCATACAGGTCGGCGGGATGAAAGGCCCCCAGCCGATCCAGCCCGTACAACCCCACCACATAGATGACGATGAAGAGATAAAAACCAAAGAGGGTTCGTCGCGAGCCGACCATGAATAGGGCGATGGCGAGCGCGCCGGTGACGAAGGCGGTGGCGGCGGCGATGGAGAATGAGAGGAGGATTGAGCGGTTGGCGACGCCGCCGAAAATCTGCGTGATCGAGAAGATGGGAATGCCGCTGATCAGCAGCGCGATGATGAAAAACAATCGGGAAAAGAGGGATCCTAGCACAATCTGGCCATTGGTCAACGGGGTGGAAAGGAGAATGTTGTAGGTCTGGCTGTCCTTCTCCTGTGTGATCGCCCCGGCCGTGAAAATGGGGGCCAGCAGCGCCACCAGCGCCAGTTGCAGGATGCTCATCTTCTCAAAGAGTGATGCGCTGGTTTTGGCCAGTTGCGAGAGGTCCTGATTTTGCGCGCCGATGGAGGCCAAAAGGGAGAAGAAGACCACCGCGATCAATAACCCCAGATATCCGGTTCGGATCATCAGGTCACGTCGACGCTTGCCGCCGGCTTTGACGACCCGCAACAGGATCGGGTTGGCCGGGATGAGTCTCCAGACATATTGGGCCAGAGCGTTCATGGGGGTAAAAAACTATTGCACGATCCCTTTGGTCAGCCGCATGAAGGCGGTTTCGAGGTTCACATCCTCCTCCTTCAGCAGCGTCAGTTTGAAGCCGCCGGCGACGAGTTGCCGGGGGATGAACGAATAGTCTGTGATGCCGGTTTTAAGGGCGATTTCAAGATGTTCGTTGTTGGCGGTGATGCTTTGGACATTGGGGTCCCTGGCCAGCAGCGCCTGTGCCGCGGGCAGGTTGTCGGCCACCGCCACATGCAGCACTGTCCCGGCCCGCGCCCGGCGGACAATCTCGGCCACCGGGCCGGAATAGAGCAGCTCTCCGCGCTCGATGATCCCCACGGTATTACACAGATCGGCCAGTTCGGGAAGAATATGCGAGGAGATCAAAATGGTCTTGCCCATCCGACGGAGTTCCTTGAGCAATTCGCGCATCTCGATGCGGGCGCGGGGGTCGAGATTGCCGGCCGGCTCATCCAGCAGCAGCACCTTGGGGTCGTGTACCAGCACGCGGGCGATGGAGAGGCGCTGTTTCATGCCGCGAGACAGGCCATCGACCGGGGCATCCTGCTTGTATCCAAGGTCCGTCAATTCCAGCACTTCATTGACGATTTTTGATCGGGCCGGGCCGTTGATGTTGTAGGCGGCGGCGAAAAATTCGAGGTATTCCCGCACCACCATGTCCTCATACGCGCCAAAATAGTCCGGGACGTATCCGATCAACGGCCGAATCTGGCGGGATTGATAGCCGATCACCAGGTCGCAGATGCGCGCCTCTCCCCAGGTGGGTTGCAGCAGGGTTGATAAAATCTTGATCGTGGTCGTCTTGCCCGCGCCATTGGGGCCGATGAAGCCAAAGCAGTCCCCCTCGGCGATTTCGAGATTCAAATTCGACAGCGCCACCAGCGAGCCATATCGCTTGGTGAGGTTGACGGTTTTTATCACGGTGGCCATCTGTTCGTCCTATGGTGCGGCGGTGGGTTGTTCCAGCGGGATCACCGCCTGATACAAAATCGTCCCCTCGCCGCCGACTGGATTTCCTTCAACTTCCAATGGAAAGGGCAGCGGCCCAGTCGCCTCGGCCAGCACCACCAATCCGCCCGCGCTCAATGCCTGCGACATATCCAACCGGCGCGCCCCGTTCCGCAGCAGGTCAAAACGGTTGCTTCGTTCACCCGGCGCGGCCGTGTTGGACGGCGTCGGCAGGCGACCAAAGAGGCTCAGGATCGGTATCGAGATCGGCGTGGGCCTTCCATCATCATTCCAATCGCCCGTCCCGGCGCGAAGCTGATCATACCAGTAATTGGTCCATTCCATCGCCACATTGCCCGTGGCGATGCGGCCATAAGCGCGCTGATTTGGGCCGGGGGTGGCTTGCGGCACAAACGACTTGCCCATCTCGCGAAATTCCCGGTTCAAATCCAAACTTGCCCCCTTGGTCCAGTTCGGCAGATAGAGCAGCCAATCTTCACTTTGGCCCTCCGGCCGGGGACGGCGAAAGGCGATGTAGATGTTGGTCAGGTTGTAGGGTGTGCCGTTGGTCAGGGTTCCGGCGATGGTTCCCTGTTGCATCTCCACCAGTTGGGCCGACCCTTCGATGCGGGTGGCATAATCGCCGATCCACTGGACTTGCAGTTGTTTTGATGTGCTGCGATAGGGAAACCCAACCGCCACCGGCTCTTCGGCCATCGCATCGGGGATGGGGATGGCATATTCCATGTACGCGGGAAACTCCTGGCCGGTCGCCACATGTTGCGGATGAATGGCAAAGGCCGTCAGCGTGCTGTCCAACCGGGGTGCAAACCCCTTGATCTGAACCCGTTGTTCATCGCCGCGCGGGATGTACAGGCCAAAATGGCTTCGGATGACGGCCGGTTGGCCCGGCGCGGTGCGCACCACCGTCCAATGATGAATTTGCGGCGAGCCGCGCAACACCAACCTCACCACGGCGATCGTCACCACGGTCGCGACCATGGCCGTGGCGGCGTAAATCAACCAGCTTAGAGCCGCCATCTTCTTTTTGCGCAGATAAAAATAAGACCCCGGCCCCGCGACGATCCAATAGAGCAGAAAAAAGAGAAGCGCCAACAGGATATACAGGGTCGATTTGCCCTTGAACGCCATTCCGCCGAGCATCAAGACGCCAAGGTCTCTGGAATTTCGCGCCCCCCACAGGTCGTTTTGTGTGGCGGCCGTCTTGGCATCATCCGACAGCGGCAGGGGTGTGTTTTTCCAGTCGAAGATGGCATCCCAAACCGTCAGCCAACCCGTTGGTGTTCGCCCGACAATCGCCGGATCGCCAAGGTTTTGTGCCACCCATGTCACCGATCCCAGTCCATAGGTCTGTCGGACCAGCCAAGGGGTGCGGGGTGGCAGGCCGGGCGTCGAATTGGCCCCTTGCCAGTCCATCCATTGCTCGACAAGCGCGCCCGGTTTGGCCTGTGCCAGTGAGACTTTGAATGGCCCTTTGACCCGATCCCATTCGGCCGCGATCGTGGGGTCGCGCATCACCAGATCCCGCAGCGGGTGTAAATCGGAGCGATCCACCATCCCTTGGAGTGTCGAATCACCTTGGCCGAACTTGGGGAATGTCACTGGCAGCAAATCGCCCAACGCTCCCATCCGCTGCCATTGTGAATATTGGCACAAGATCAGCCGGCCACCCTGGCGGACAAATTGCCGAAGAATCGGGATTTTGCGATCTCCCACCTCCGGTGGGGCGGGGTCGGCATCGGAAAATAAGATCGCATCCACCCCTTCCAGTCCGATCACATTGTCCGGAATGTCATCCAGCGTGATCGGCACGAACTGCGGGGTTTCGAGCAATCCCAGACTCTTTTGAAATTCGCCCAGCGCCGGGGCCGACCGAGCCTGCCGGTCGACCACGACCAGGATCAGTTTCCGACCGATTTGAGGTTGGAACGGCGTGGCATACGGCTCAATCGAACGGATCGTGTGATTGACCGCCAATTGACTGATCGGCTTGCCATCGGCCGTGCAGAGAAGGACTTTGAGCTGTTTTTGCAACTCCCGCACCCCATCGGCCGGTTCGGGCAGCCCCTTCCCAGTTGGTTGTGGGATGAAATAGGTCCAAAACCGCTGATCGACATCCATCTGTCCCTCGACAGCGCCGCCGAGGGTGATGGTTTTGGTAAAGAGAACACGGTCGCGGTCGAGGTCTTCCTGGATGATGCGAATCTGATAAATCGCCGATTGGCCCCCCTGTGGGTGCAGCCGCACCACCATCGGCGTCCAGCAGCCGGGGCGATAGATGTTGCCAAAGCCAATGGATTCCACCTCGCCGGCGGCCTGCGCGAAAAGCGCTGTGGCGCCCCACAAAATCAGCATCCCCGACAGGAACCAACGCATCAGCGTTCACTCTAAAGCGTCCGGTGGCAATGTAAAGTGGAATCGATCCCGCGGCGTGGTTCAGCTTTCGTTGGCCAGCACAAATTGCTGATACAGGCCGGAATAGACCGAACTGGTGGCCAACAGATCGGTGTGACGGCCCCGTTCGATGATCCGGCCGTGATCGAGAACCAGAATCTGATCGGCCTGTCGGATGGTGGAGAGTCGATGGGCGACGACGAAGCTGGTGCGCCCCTTGAGCAGGATGTTCAAGGCGCGCTGGATGCGCATCTCGGTCAATGAATCAACCGAACTGGTCGCCTCGTCGAGGATCATGATGCGCGGATCGGCCAGCATGGCGCGTGCGAAACAGACCAGTTGACGCTGCCCCAGCGACAAACCCGCCCCGCGCTCGCCGACGGTTGTCTCCAGACCCTGCGGGAGCGCCATCAGCAAATCGAGAATATCCAGATCACGGGCGGCCTGAATCACCTGCTGGTCGGTGCGATCCATGCCCAGGCGGATGTTCTCCATCACCGTGCCGGTAAAGAGATAATTGACCTGCAGGACGATCCCCATCTGCCGGTGCAGGCAGGTGCTGTTGATCTGGCGGATGTCGATGTCATCCACCAGAAGCCGGCCGGAATCGGGGAGATAAAATTTGGAGATCAGGTTGATGATGGAGGTCTTGCCGCTGCCGGTGTGGCCGACCAGCGCGATGGTCTGCCCCGGTAGCGCGGTGAAGGTGATGTCGCACAGAATCGGTTTGGCCGGATCGTATCCAAAGCCGAGGTTGCGAAACTCCACGCGCCCCTTGAGCTGTGGAGTCAGCGCATCGGGTGGATCGGCAAAGTCGGGCTTGCGATCCAAGAGCGAAAAGATGCGCTCGGCCCCGGCCATGGCGCTGACGGCGGTGGTGTACATGGTCCCCAGAATCCCAACCGGCTCCAGCACATTGCTGAGAAGAAAAAAGAAGGCGATCAAGGCTTCCAACGAAGCGCCGGGGGAGTGATGGAAGATGCGCCATCCGCCGATGATGAACAAAGCCGCCGTCAACAGGGCGTTGATCAACTCCAACAGGGGAGAAAACTGCCCGGATGTGCGGATGGTCGCCAGATTGTACCCGGCGTGGTCGCTGACCAGCGCGTTCCACATCTTGGCATTGGAATCCTGCCGGGCAAAGACCTGCGTCACGCGGATGCCGCTGATCGACTCGGCCAGCGTCGAGGTCAGCCGCGAAAAACTCTCCTGGTTGGCGCGGTGAACAATCGACAGTTTCTGACGGAAATACTGGTAGGTGACATAGTAGGCAGGCGCGGTCGCCAGAACGACCAGAAAGAGCCAATGATCACTGAATGCCATGATCAGCAGCGCCACGACAATCTGCCCGCCGGCCACCATCGAGGCGAAAATCGAATCCTGTATTCCGGCCCGAACTGTCTCGGCATCCGAGGTGATGCGCGAAATCAGCCGGCCCAGCTTCGTCTTGCTGAAAAATCCGCTGGTGAGGCGTTGCAGATGCGAAAAGATGTCAAAACGCAGGTCATGCACCACCCCTTCCCCCACCAGTAACGCCAGATGCAGGCGGTGATAGAGCGTGTATTGGGTGATAATCGCCAACGCGGCATACCCGCCCACCCCCCAGAGCAACTGCGTCAGGTGATTGTTCTTGATCGGCCCGTTAATGACGGCCGAAAACGCCAGCGCCAGCAACGGAAGCTGTGCGGCACGGACAATCACAACGAGGGTCAACGCGATGAAAATGCCCCGATAAGGCCTGGTGTAGCGGAGCATCCGCTTGTACAGATTCAACGACAAAGGCCGGCGATTCGGCTCAATGTCCACATCCTTGTTTGCCTGCGTCAGCATCGCGATGGCGGGGCGTTTTTTCACGGGATGTTCTCCTCCCGCGGCAGGGGTGTGTCGCTCTGCCCTTCATACCATCGCCGTGCCTGGATGATGTATCGGCTCTCCTCATCCACCAGTTGCATCCGCGCGATCTTGCTGTAATGGCCCAGTTTGTGCATCAGTTGATCGTGGGTTCCGCTCTGCACGATGCGACCCTGATCCAGCACGATGATCTTGTCGGCCCGTCGCAGCGTCGAGAGTCGATGGGCGACCATGAAAGTCGTCCGCCCGGACATCGCGTTGTCCATCGCCTGATGAATTTCATACTCGGTTTCCGGATCAATCGCGGCCGTGGCATCATCAAGAATCAGAATGGATGGATTGGGCAGCACCGCGCGGGCGATGGCCAGTCGCTGGCGTTGCCCGCCGGAAAGAGTGGCCCCATATTCGCCGATGACCGTGTCATACCCCTTGGGCAAATCCATGATGAACGAATGGGCCGATGCGATGCGTGCGGCCTGTTCAACCTGTTCGCGCGTGGCCGATGGATTGCCAAATGCAATGTTGAATGCCACCGTGTTGGAAAACAGAAAACTCTCCTGAAACACCAGCCCGATGCTCCGGCGCAGCGCGTTCAGATCAATGTCGCGCAGGTCGTGCCCATCCAGCGTGATACGCCCGGCCAACGGATCGTAAAATCGCGGAATCAGCGACAACAGCGTGCTCTTTCCCGATCCGGTGGCTCCCAGAATCGCGATGCACTGCCCGGGCGAAACCTCCAGATTGATCTCGTGCAGGATGGTTTCATCGGGCTTATAGCCGAAGGTGACATTCTCGAAGCGTATCCGCCCGGCCGGCCGGTCCAGTACAACCGGATTGGGCCGGTTTTGCACCTCCATCGGCATCGTCAGCACCTCGCGCACGCGCTGGGCGGCCGTCAGGCTCACCTGCAACGTGTTGGCGATGTTGGAAATACTCGCCACCTGCGTTGATATCTGCTGCAACAACCCCGCGAAAACCACCAACTCACCCACGGTCATGCCGTTGGGATTGCCCGAATCGCGAATGACGATATACCCGCCCGCCAGCAACACCAGCACGAGGTTGAGCTGGGTCAAAAAGTTGACCGTGGCGGAATAGACGCTGCTTCGTTTGAACAGCCACCGTTGTTGGCGCCGCAGGGCGTCGTTGGCCTGTGCGAACCGGTCGATCTCATGCTGTTCCAGCGCGAACCCCTTGACGACATGCTGCCCCTGGATGTTTTCCGACAAACGCAAAACAACCCGGTCAAAGAGCTTGCGGTTCTCCTCATAAGCAGGCCGGACTTTGCGCGAATAAATCACCGAAGCCACCCCCAGCAGCGGCGTGGTGATCAAACAGATCAACGTCAACCCCGGCTGGATGTTGATCATGTATGTCAGATTCACGCCCAGTGAGATCAGCAAAATCACCACCTGCACGATGGCGAAATCAATGAAGACGGGAATGGCCGATGCGTCGCTGGTTCCCCGGTTGATGAGCGTGCCGGTTTCGTTGGCGTCAAAAAATCGAAACGAAAGGCGCTGGAGTTTGTCGTAAATCTTTTTCCGCAGATTGGTCAAAATCGCCTGAATCAGATGACCCTGCGACAGCGCCGCCCCAAACCGAAAAATCGCCCGCAACAGCGCCAACCCCCCCAGGACGACATTGATGACAATCAGCACCTTCAACGGCGACCAGTCGGCCGGCGGATGCAATCCCAAAAACCACCGCGGCGCCTGTGCGTGTTCCGGGGCAATGGCGTGACCGATCAGGTCAAAATTCAGCCCCATGACCGTCAGCACCGCCAGACTCAACCCCATCACCACCAGATTCAACAGCAGCACCAACGCGCACCGCCAGGTATAATGAATGCCCATGCCCAGCATCCACAACACCAGTCGGCCGCTGGATCGTTGTGCCCGCGAAAGCTGTTGGTCGTTGGAAGAAGTTGAGTCGCCGTCCCTGGCGGTGGTATTTTTGCTCACGTCGGTGATGTATAAATCAGCGTGGAATGCTACCCTCGGAAGAATCAATTGAAAATGGCCGGCCAAAAATACAGGAAAGGACAAAGTCGATGAAATCTCTCACCCGGCGGATTGTTCCTGCGATTGTCTTGTCGCTGGTTTTGCCCCTATTGGCCCAAGCGCACCCTCAAGCCCCCTCCGCACAGGCCTATTTTTCGCTACTGGAAAAAGGTTTGCACGGCATTCGCGCACAGATGGATTCAATCGTCCAATCGGCCGATTCGGCCGCGCCCCTTCTGGTGGCCGGCGGACATTTATACAGCGGCGGCCCACAGGTGGATTTCGCGGCCGAGGCGGGAGGCCGTTCGGGTGGGTTGATGGGGATGAAATCGCTCGCCGGTGCAAACCCCGTTCGCGGCGACGTGGTGCTTTATGCCCGCATCGGCCCACCTACGGAAGAAGATGCGCAAACATTGGCAAAATTCAAAGCCGATGGGGTGTACGTTGTCGCGTTCATGCCCAACACAACCGATAAAATATTGCCGTGCGATGCCCTGATCGACACCGGAACCTCACCGGGATTGCCATTGAGCGACGGCGTCGATGCGAAAATCTGCCCCATCGACAGCATCGTCAACATCGCCGCGATGTGGACCTGGACGGCCGAGTTGACTGCCGCCTGCACCCGCCACGGGAAGATGCCCGTGCTGTATCAAAGCTACGGCATGCCCAATGGCCGCGAGCGCGACAACAAATATGAAGGCCAGATATTCCACAGCGACATGCAGGTGAAACCCGTGCCGGCCCAATCCCTCGGCAACGCCTATCTCGATTCGATTGAACTCTCCCTCAAGCGGATCACCACACAACAAATGCCGGCGATTCTCACGGCCGCCCAATGGCTGCACCAGTCTCCCAAAGACCAGTCCCAATGCTGGTTCATCGGTCACATGTTTCCCGCCCATTTTCAGGATGTCCGCGCCCCACAACCCATGCAATTGATGAGTTCCCCCATCGACGGCCCGGCCAAAGTCGAACTCGGTCACGATGGGTTTGTGCTGTTTGTCGGATACCAGCAGGCCCCCCAAAAACTGGTCGATCAGGCCTCGGCCGATGGGTTTCATCTGGCCTACATGAGCGTCACCCGCGCCACCCATGACTCATCCGACAATATCCGCTATATCGACCCTGCGTGGGATCTGCCCGATGCGGCCGTTCGCATCGAAGGGTATGACATCCCCGTCTTCCCACCCAGCGGCGTGCTGGATTCGGCGATATACTGGGCGATCGTTGCTCAAGCCCATGCAGGAGAGACACCATGACCCGTTCCCGAGGACGTGAAAAAGAACAAGCCCCGCGCATTTACGAAGGAGATGGCGACCGGCTGATGGCCGGCGCTCCACCCGATGCCAACGAACGGCTGATTCTCGTACCCGATGCCCTGCCATCCAAAACACCCGACCCCACAGCGCGGATTCGCATCATGTGGGGCCAGCACCTGCTGGAAGACCTGTTGGCCGGCCGATATCGCTCGCTGATCTGCGCCGTCAACGCGCAGGACAACCGCAGCGGGATTATCGCGCAACTGGCGGCGTTGCTCCCCTCCAGCCAGTGGGATCAGGCCTCGATCAGCGAATATGCCCGCCAATTCTCCGCCGCTCCCGGCCGGGTGAAGGTGTTGAAATATGACATGGACGCCGTCGAGGTGCTGGCGATCCTCCGCCCGGCCGGCCAGGAACATCTGGCCATCGCTGACCTGGAAAGCGCCTTCAAGGTGATCGTCGGCATGTTGGGCAGACGATCCAACCGGCTCCCTTCCGCATCGGTCTCGTTTCTGGGCGCGCGGGCCAATCGCCTGCTCGATGCCAATGGCCGCGAACCCGCCTTTGAAAGCGTTCTGCGGACGATGTATCAGGCCGGTTACGCCGGCGATGTCTACCCCTCGCCGGCCATGTGGCACACCCCGCAGGTGGGCCTGTTCGCACGTTACCCCTTCGCATCAACGCTGGATCGTCTACGTCAGGGTGGTTTTTGACAGGGCAAACGCATTTATATTTCCCCCTCCCCCGGTATTTCCGGGGGAGGGTTGGGGAGGGGGCCGTATCGCCGAATTCGAGGAAAAACCCCCACCCTAACCCTCCCCCGGAGTACCGGG
>JADLBV010000093.1 GCA_020847545.1 Phycisphaerales bacterium | reverse complement strand
TGTGCGGGCATGGCCAGATCATCGCCTACATAGCTGAAGGCTGTATCCTGCGGGAAGGTGAGGGTGGTTTTACCCGCCGAAGCGGATTCCGTCCCGTATTCGCCCGGCGCAGTGAAGCGGTAGTTTTCAGCCGCATTAAACGCCACTTCACCCGAACCATTGCCATAATTGCGATCCAGGATGTCCCAGGTGATCGCCGCGTGGGTTGAGGCCGCAGCCAAACCCATGGAGGCCAGGAAGGCCAATCCGAACGTTGCACGATAATTCATTTTCCGCTCCAGCATGATCTTACCCTTGCCTTTCTGCCCGTATAAACGGGACGTGATATGTGTTTGCCCTATAACTTCAGCACGGACTGGCGTACGACCAGTTCGTTGTTCAATATGGTTTCATGGTTGGCGTTGCCCTGCGGGACCTGGAGGATGGTTCGGATCGCCTGGCGGCCCAGCTCGACGCGGGGGACGCTGATGGTGGTCAGCGGGGGCGACATGGCCGCGGCCGCGGGGATGTCGTCGTAGCCGACGAGGCTGACATCCTGGGGGATGCGGAGGCCTTTTTCCTTGGCGGCCCGGGCTGCGCCTTCGGCGTCCAGATCTGAAAAACAGATGCAGGCCAGCGGGAATTGCACATCCCGGCTTAAAAGTTCCATCATGGCGCGGTGGCCGCGGGCGGTGGCGGCGGGTTCTTCGGCATCGGCGTGGACGAAATCGGTCAGGATGCGGTTTTCGCCCATCGGCAGGCCGGCTTCGCGCAGCGCCATCGCGACGCCGGAAAAGCGTTCGAGCGACACCTGAGACTCGCGGCCAAAGCCTTCGCGGAAGCTGAGATAATAGATATTGCGATGCCCGGCTTCGATCACATGGCGGGCGGCCTGGTACATGCCCTGCACGGAATCGGTCCGCACCACATAAAGCCATGGGGCGTGGAAGTGGTGAGGGGCTTCGATGCCGACGATGGGTTTATTGGCAAGTTCAAAAATGGGGAGCCATTCGGGCATGACGCCCAGGGAAATCATACCCATAAATCCTGGTCCGTGCAGCAGTTGCATCAAATTCAGGCGTTCGAGGTTATTGATCAGGTAGAGGTTGATGCCCTGCTGGCGGGCTTCGGCGTCGATGCCGTCGAAGACATCGCTGAAAAAGGGGTTTAACTGCTTGTTGTACTTGAAGATATTGAGCACGCCGATATTTCGCACGCCGCTGGGGGCGGTGAACTGTTGTTCGCGACGGAAACCCAGTTGCTGTGCGGCGGTAAGGATGCGTCGGCGGGTGGCTTGGTTAATACGAAACGCGGAGTCGTTGTTAAGCACCTTGGAGGCGGTGGAGCGGTGGACGCCGGCCACTTCGGCCACTTCCTTGATCGAAATTTCATCGACAAGCGGCATGTTGGATCGCTCTCGACAGGAAAACCAAGCGTATGATCACGCGTGCGTTATTGCACACGCAGGGTCTATTATGGCATGCAATCCTTGAAAGTCAATAAAATTCTGGTAAT
This sequence comes from Phycisphaerales bacterium, assembly GCA_020847545.1. Lineage (GTDB taxonomy): Bacteria > Planctomycetota > Phycisphaerae > Tepidisphaerales > Tepidisphaeraceae > JADYZN01. The sequence continues at coordinate 3,754 of JADLBV010000093.1, read as the reverse complement.
CTTTGCTCACGCATATGCTTTATCAAAATGCACCCGACGTGGCTGAGCTGGGGAGTTTGTTTCGACGGCCGACCGCGGAATATCGGGGGACGCCATTCTGGGCGTGGAACAATGCGGTGGACCAGGCTCAACTGTTGCGGCAGATCGATTGTCTAAAAGAGATGGGGTTTGGGGGGTTTCACATCCATTCGCGGACGGGGATGGCCAGCGTGTACCTGGGGCCGGCGTTTTTGCAGGCGGTGCGGGCGTGTGCGGACAAGGCGGCCAACGAGGGGATGTTGTGCTGGCTATACGATGAGGACCGATGGCCTTCGGGGTTTGCCGGGGGGCTGGTGACCAGTGATCCAGCGCTGCGGGCGAAGTTTCTGCTGTTTACCCGTCAACCTTATGGGGGGGTGCGTGATCCGAGGGTGAATCCGGTGGGAATTTTTCCGCGCCGGCAGGAAAACGGCACGTTGATCGGGCGATACGAGGTGCAGCTGAAAGAGGGAATGCTGGCGCATTATCGCCGGCTTAAGGAGAACGAGCCGCCCGAGGCCGATGCGGCGCTCTGGTATGCCTATCTTGAGACGGCCGGGACCAATCCGTGGTTTAACAACCAGGCGTATGTGGACACGCTGAGCCGGCCGGCGATTGAGCGGTTCATCGAGTCCACCTATGAGGTGTATGCCCAGACCGTGGGGGATTATTTTGGCACGGTGGTGCCGTCGATTTTCACCGATGAGCCGCAGTTCATGCAAAATCAGCAGCTTGAGTCGGCCGACGATCAGCAGGATGTGGGGATTGGATTTGCGGCCGATTTTTTCCAAACGTATACCCAGGCATACGGGCAGCGACTGGAAGAGCATCTTCCGGAGTTGTTCTGGGAATTGCCGCGGGGGCGGGTGTCGGTGGCGCGGTATCGGTATCACGACCATATCAGCGAGCGATTCGCCAGCGCTTATGCGGACACGCTGGGGCGGTGGTGTCAACGGCATGGGATTGCGCTGACGGGGCATTTGATGGAAGAATCAACGCTTGGAAAGCAGACCAATGCGGTGGGGGAGGCGATGCGCTCGTACCGCGCATTTCAGATTCCCGGCATCGACATGCTGTGTGACTGGCGCGAGTACAACACGGCCAAGCAGGCGCAAAGCGCTGCCCGCCAGTTTGGCCGGCCGGGAGTTACCAGCGAGCTGTATGGGGTGACGGACTGGGATTTTGATTTTGCCGGGTACAAAGACCAGGGGGACTGGCAGGCGGCGCTGGGGGTGACGGTGCGGGTGCCGCATCTGGCGTGGGTTTCGATGGCGGGCGAGGCCAAGCGGGATTATCCGGCGTCGATTTCGTATCAATCGCCCTGGTACAGAGAATACCCGGTGGTGGAGGATCATTTTGCGCGGGTGAACACGCTGTTGACGCGCGGGCGGCCGCGGGTGCGCGTGGGGGTGATCCATCCGATTGAGTCGTACTGGTTGTGCGATGGGCCGATTTCGCAGACCAGCGAGGCGCGTGAACGGCGGGAGAAGAATTTCAGCGAGTTGACCGAGTGGTTGTTGTTTGGACTGGTGGATTTCGATTTTGTCAGCGAGGCGCTGCTGCCGTCGCAGGCCGGAATACCGGAGGGACGGCAGTTTGCGGTCGGGGAAATGGGGTATGAGGTGGTGATTGTGCCGGCGTTGCGAACGATTCGGTCTTCGACGCTGGATTTGCTGGAGGCGTTTGTGGAGCGGGAGGGGCGGGTGATTTTCATGGGGGAAGTTCCGGAGCTGGTGGATGCGGTTCCTTCGGCACGAGCCCGGGAACTGGCGGATCGGGCGGGACGGGTGGCGTTTGAACGGGAGCCGATTCTGGCCCAGCTGGAGGCGCATCGGGATGTGAGCGTTGTCGGGCCGGAGGGCAGGCCGGTTGATTCGCTGTTGTATCAGATGCGCCAGGAGAAGGATCGTCGATATGTCTTCATCTGCAATACCGATCGTCATCGTTCGCGGGAGGATTTAACCCTGCGGCTGGCCGGGCGATGGCAGGTGGAGCAGTGGGATACGCTCAGCGGAGAGTCATTCCGCCGGCCGGCGCACGAAGTGGGCAACGACACGGAACTGGCGATTGACCTGCCCGCGCATGGAAGTTTATTGCTGGTTCTGCTCCCCAAAAGCGATCGGCCGATGCAGCAACGGCCCATGCGATGGGAGCCGGTGCAGAAACTGGCGGGGCCGTTTGCGGTGACGCTCTCGGAACCCAACGCCCTGCTGCTGGATCAGGCCCAGTGGCGGATCGGCGATCAGCCGTGGCAGGAGCGCGACGAGATCCTGCGGATCGATAATCACATCCGCCGGCAGTTGAAAATTCCCGGACGCACAGTGGAAATTGCGCAGCCCTGGGTGGACCGCGAGCCGGCGCCGGTTCTGGGGCCGGTGCAGCTGAAATTTACTGTCGTATCGAAGGTCGAGGTCGCCCAGCCCCGGCTGGCCTGCGAGGGGATTGAAAAGTGCCGGCTGTGGCTTGATGGCGTGGAGGTGGCGACGGTGAAGGAGGGATGGTTTGTCGATGAGGCCATCACCACCGTGGCTTTGCCGGATTTGCGAGCCGGCACGCACGAATTGAAGCTCGAGATTCCATTTACACGCAAGAGCGAGTTGGAATGGTGTTACCTGCTGGGGGATTTTGGGGTGCAGATCAGGGGTGCGGAAGCAATGGTGGTCCAGCCGGTGCGGCAACTGAAGTTGGGCGACTGGTGCGGACAGGGGTTGCCATTTTATACCGGCAATGTGACCTATGAGATGTCGATTCAGGGTACGGGTAAGCCGTTGGCGCTGCGGGTGCCCAAATTCAAGTCGCCGGTGCTGTCGGTGTCGGCGGATGGGAAAAAACTGGGCCCGATCGCATTTTCACCCTATCGACAGGAACTCGGGCCGCTCCCCGCGGGCGAGCACCAGTTGGCATTGACGGTTTATGGGCACCGGTTTAATGCCTTTGGCTGTGTACATCACACCGATCCAAACCTGGAATGGGTCGGCCCGCAGGCCTGGCGCAGCACAGGGACGGAGTGGACTTATGAATACCTGCTCAAGCCGATGGGCTTGTTGAGTGAAGTGGTGATTGAGCGGGGTGAATAGCGGGTCGGCAGGCCGAGGGTTGAGAATCTCAGCCGCCTGGCCCAGAGGGTGGTCGGGATCGGATGCCGGGCGCAGCGGGTGTACCCGTATTCGCTGTCGCCAATGTTGAGCGATGGATGGCGGGCAGGCCATTGCTCAATGAACTGACGCCCAGTCGGCTCGCCGGGCAATAATCAACGCAACGCCGGCTTTCGAACCACGACCTGACGGCCCATCCTTGCCAGCATGATGCCGGTGATGATCAGCACCGCGCCAACCCACACCGGCCAGCCCATGGGCACTTTCTGCCAGAGGGCCATCACCGTCAGCGCCGCCAACGGAGACAGATTGAACAGCGCCAACTGGCCGGCCGTTGGCTGACGTTCCAGTCCCGCAAAATACAAACAGGCGGCCAAGGAGTTAAACAGCATTCCCGCCACGATGGCGATCAACGACGTCACCCAAAAATGTCCAAACCCCGAAATCGCCAGCCAAACACCCGATACAACCAACGCCACGAGGTTGTAAATCAAGATCGAACCAACGCCCTGAACCTTCCATTTCTGCGTCGCGGCCGAAAATCCACCCCAGACGAACGCGCCGGCCAACGCCAGCAGCGGCCATTGAAGATTGCTCAACCGGTCGAAGGTGAACCCGGACGATCGGCTGAAGTAAACGCC
>JADLBV010000092.1 GCA_020847545.1 Phycisphaerales bacterium | reverse complement strand
GCTGGTCGGTCAGATGCAGGCCGAGGCGGGGGTGGCTACCATCTCGCGGTCCACCACGGTTGGCTATTTGTCTCATGACCCCGTTCTCGATCCGTCCAATTCGGTGATGGAAGAGTCCGAGCTGGCCTTTGCCGATTTGCACACCCTGTCCCACCGGTTGCGCGATCTGGAACATGCGATGGCGGAAGTCACCGGCGATGCGCTGGACAAAATCCTCCATCAATATCAGGAAGCCCAGCATGAATTTGAACTGGCCGGCGGTTATGCCTGGCGGCATCGGCTTGAGGCGACGCTCGAAGGCGTTGGCCTGCTCACTTCAACCTGGGAACAGAACGTCTCCACCCTCTCCGGTGGCCAGCGATCTCGTCTGGCTTTGGCCAAACTCCTCATCAGCCCACCCGATGTGCTGCTGCTGGATGAGCCGACCAACCATCTGGACCTGACGGCCATCGAATGGCTGGAAAAATATCTCGCGGACTATCGCGGCGCGGTGGTGCTGATCAGCCACGACCGGTTTTTGCTGGATCGGCTTGCCACCCGCATCGTCTGGCTCACCCAATGCCGACTGCAAAGCTATCCAGGCAATTATTCCGCCTTCGTGCAACAGCGCGAGCTTCAGGAATTGACCCAGGAGAGGCAATTCGCCCAGCAACAGGCGGACATCCGCAAACAACAGGAATACATCCGCCGATTCAAGGCCGGCCAGCGCGCCCGTCAGGCGGCCGGCAGGGAAAAACGACTCAATCGACTGCTGCAAAGCGATGCGGTGGTCAAGGAAGTCGCCACCAGCCGGCATATTCATCTTTCCTTGGAGACCAGCCAGCGGGCGGGCGATCAGGTCCTTTCCGTGCGGGAACTGTCCAAGCAATACGATGACCGAAAACTCTGGCAAAACATCGGTTTTAACCTCAAGCGGGGCCAGCGCGTGGGGATCATCGGCCCCAATGGTTCGGGCAAGACGACCCTGCTTGAAGTGCTCATCGGCCGGCGCGATGCGGATGATGGGCTGATCAAATGGGGGGCGAACCTTCAGATCGGATATTACGACCAGAAGCTGGAGGAATTCGATCCCGAACTGTCGATCCTGCAAACCGTCGCCGAAGACCGCCCGATGATGCGCGATCAGGAACTGCGCGAGGCATTGGCGGTCATGCTTTTCAGCGGCGACGATGTGGACAAACCAATGGGTCTGCTCAGCGGTGGCGAGCGCGCCCGCGTGGCGCTGGCCCAATTGCTGCTCGACCGTCCCAATGTCCTGCTGCTCGATGAGCCGACCAACCACCTCGATATCGCCTCATGCGAGGCATTGGAAAATGCCCTGCGGCAATTCAACGGCACGCTGCTGTGCGTCAGCCACGACCGTTATTTCCTCAATCGCGCCGTCGATCGGCTGCTGATCCTGCAACCACCCGCCATCGTCGATTTTGACGGCACCTACAACCAGTGGACTGCCAAACAACAGGCCCAACCCCCGGCCAAACCCGCCCCCACGAAATCATCGCCGCCCAAATCATCCCCCGCCAAACCCGCGCCCCAGCGCAAACCCGCCCGCAAGGACAACCCCTACCTGCGTCCATTCGGCCCGCTGACCATGGCGGAACTCGAACTGAGGATCACCAAAACCGAAATCGCCATTGCCGATGCCCAGTCCCAATTGACGGTTGCGGGAAACTTCAAAAACCCCGCCCGCTCCAAACAACTTCAAATCGACCATGACAGACTCGGCCGGGAACTCGAACAACTCGAAGCTGAATACTATGCCCGCGAACAATGAAAATGGATGAATTCCATTTAGCAGGGCTATAATCAGCTTCTTGTATAAGGAAACTGTCGAATGGATCACACTCACGAAGAATCCGCCGAGATGAATCCCGCACCGGTCGACAAGCCGCGCATTGAACGGGCGGTTCGCGAAATCCTCCTGGCCATCGGTGAAAACCCCGACCGCGAAGGATTGGTCAAAACACCAAACCGTATCGCACGTTCCTACGCCGAACTGATGGCCGGCCTGCACGACGACCCGCGACGTCACCTAAAAACCGTATTCACAGAGCGTTACGATGAAGTCGTCCTTCTCCGAGACATAGAATTTCACTCCATGTGCGAGCATCACTTGCTCCCCTTCACCGGCCGGGCGCATGTGGCCTATCTGCCAGATGGAAAAGTTGTCGGCTTGAGCAAGCTGGCCCGTTTGGTCGAAGGTTATGCCCGCCGGCCGCAACTGCAGGAACGCCTCACCACCCAAATCGCCGATGCCCTCATGGACGAACTCAACCCCATCGGCGCGGCCTGCATCATCGAGGCGGTTCACACCTGCATGACCATCCGCGGCGCCAAAAAGCATGGCAGCACCATGGTCACCAGCGCCCTGCGCGGCATCTTTCAGGAAAACCACTCCAGCAGATCCGAAATCATGTCACTGATGTACGGCTCATCCCACCCGATTCGATGACAAAAAGAGAACCGGGTTGGAGTCCTTCCAACCCGGTTCTCGCCGCAACTAAGGAGTCAACTAATTCATGCCGCCAGGGGCTGGGTCGACAAATACAATCCCAGCATCCCGCGGTCCATTTCGTTCATATCCACCAACCGACCGGCCACTTCAACCTGCTTGTCGCTGATCGGATGCACACGGGAGATGCTCATCCAGCCGGTCCACTCGCGCTTGGGGGCCATTTGCGAGCCGGTTGTGTCCACGAAAGGACAAATCCCCGCATAGACCGGCAATTCCAGCCGGACGCGAATCTGCTGATCCGGGCGAATGCTCTTTTGGCCCGTGCGAATCCGAATCCCGCCGGCCGAAATATCCACAATCCGACCCAGCGAGCTGCCGCCGCGCTGTCCATCCCAACGCTGCATCTTCAAACCCTGTTCTTCCATGTCATGCCGACGATGCTCGCGACGCTCCGCGCCGGCCGGCTCAACCGTCAATCGAAACTTGCTCTGTTCGTTGTTCTGTTCCTTGTTTCGTTCGCTCAGGGTCGTCATTTCAGTTACTCCTTCTTGGCCTACCCACCCCACATTATCATTATCGACGTTTCAAACGGGGTACTTTGGTTAAAATGGATAAAATTGATAAATTGGGTTAATTTAATATTATTGGACGTTCGAGAAATCGCACCCGGCCGGGGTGGCTCGACAAGATTTTGGGCCGCGACTACCGTAAACTCTGCTGGTTCATCAAGGGTAGTGATCATCCGATGTCGCGGGTTTTGTTGCTGATTTTGTTTATTTTGTGGATGGCCTGGAGACAGGACATCCCGTTGGCTATCGATTCATGGCGGGGGGTGGATGT
>JADLBV010000091.1 GCA_020847545.1 Phycisphaerales bacterium | reverse complement strand
TTTTATGACCGTTTCAATGGAATAAATGCCGCCGGCAATGGAAGGAATGGCGCCAGGAATGGAAGGAATGCTCCCGGGAATGGAAGGAATGCCGGCGGGAATGGAAGGAATGCTACCGGGAATGGAAGGAATGCTGGCGGGAATGGAAGGAATGCCGGCAGGATTCCTTCCATTGCTGGCAAAAGGGGGTGGACCCGCTGGCGGTTTTTACCCCCCGGCGGGGGGATTTTATGGGATGGGCGTTTTTTAATGTCGGGCGGGGGGATTTTATGGGGGGGTGGGGGTTGTCCATGGCCGAGGGGGATACTGGACTCTGCGTACCGAATGCAGAACGGGTGTTTTGGGCCTTGGATGAACGTTGACCAGCGGGTATTCGAACCGGGCGATGTGCAACAGGGTCGGCTTGAAACACCAAATCGAGTGGAAACAATTTTATTTTTTCGCATCTCTTGAGTTGACGGCATCGGGTCAAGCGGGCTTAATGGGGCGGCACATTGGGGTTTCTCACGGGCGGGCATGAATGCGCGGGCCGGGCTGCGAAAGCACGGCAGCACTTCGCCGGGCGGGACTCTCCGGAAAGATTTTCTCATGGGAAAAGATCAGCCCGTCCACGGGAACGATCCGTGTCCGCCGGGGGATGGGAAGCATTTGGTCTTAGCAGCGCTGATGAGCGCACTGCTTGATGAACGCATCTATATTTCAGGAAATTGAGGGTGGACTGAAATGCCGCAAAACAGACTTCACAAGCTCTCGACCTATCGGCTTGATGTTCCAGCCATTGATGACGTTGCCTTCAAGGGTTTCTTCGTCGTCGATGAAGACACCATCAAGATCGACAACCAAAGATTCGAGTATCGGCTTTTGTTTATCAAAGGGAGGGCCAAGGATGCGCCATGGTATCCCGCATTCGCCCACCTGAATGAGGACAACAAAAAAATTCCGAAGACCCTCAATCCTGGCTTTATCCTGTTGGTGAAGTTTGCAAACGCCTGCTATGGAGTTACCGGCGGGGTTGGGCACATTCACTTACGCAAGAAATTGAATGTGCAGTACCAGTTCGGCGTCGAGCTCGCAAAGCGAATACTCTCCGAAGACGAGCTACGAAGTCTGGCACAGCGAGACACCGGCGGCAATGTCAATTCCATCGACCGGCACTTTCGCGGGCGGTACAGCCCCAAGAACGACGTGAACAACTTGCGCCGTATTCTGAGGAATGTGCGCGGGCAACTGAACAAGACAAAGAATCCGCTGATGAAGAAGATCGGCAGCAGCATTCAAGGAACCGATGCGCTTTCGGTTAATGGAAGCAAGGCCTTTGAAGACATTCTGACGTTTCTCGCCGCCGTTGAAACTCTCTGGCAGCAAGGCAAGGACCGCATCACCATTCCGTCCCTGGAGCGGCTGAACAAAAAAGCACATAAACAACTGATCGAGGAACTGAAATCCACGCTCATTGAAAGCCTGGTCAATTATGAGCCGAACGATTCCCAAGTGCTGTTTCTCGAAGGCGAGCTGCGAAACGTGTTCAACAGCGAGACGACGAAATGGACTCTCCACGCGGGAAAGTGGAAGCAGGACGCCGCTTCCAATTCAGAAGTGTTCGAGCATGTTCGTGATCGGCTTTCGCAAATCAAGTCTGCTCAGCAGCGGATTCAGGTATTTGATGCATTGCGACTTCGGATTGATTATGACGACAACCAAAACGAGGATGACACGTTGTTTCGCTTCATTTGCGGCGACGTCATCCACAAGAACGACAATTACTTCCTTGACCACCTTTCGTGGTACCATGCCAGCGACGGCTATGTGAAAGCGCTCTCGAAACAACTGGATAACATCGAATGCATCGATTCGGCTTCCCTGGGCCTCAATGAATGGGACAAGGCAACGCACAAGGACGAGGATGCGTTCAACTCTTCGCACACAAATTTCGTTCTCCTCGACAGACGATTGGTGATACTTCCGAATGAAACAGGCATTGAGTTCTGTGACTTGTTCGGGCCCAGCAGCGCAAAGACGTGTCTCATTCATGTCAAGGAAGCAAACGGCGCTGAACTCCGCGCCCTGTTCGCGCAGGGCAGCGTTTCAGGCAAGTTTTATTCCGAAGACGATTCATTCAGAAACATTGTCCATTCGGCGGGATTCACGGCGCGCAACGGCATGGCTGATTTGACCGTCCGACAAAAGCAATTGCTCGCGGATCTGGGAAACAAACAGATACACGAGTTAACGGTCGTCTATGCCATCTGCGATCGGACGAAGTCGCACACCGTTTCGGCCGGTGCCACTCTCACTTCGAATTTGTTCGATGGAACGCTTTCAACTTTCGCCAAGGTTGACCTCCTGAATCATTGCCAGGAACTGCGCGCCATGGGCTTTGGCGTGGCACTTTCACGAATACGCCCTTATCCACTCCCGGCAGTCCGGAAAGTCAAGAAATCAAAAAAAACGTAATGGCGAACTGTATTGCACCATCTGAAGGCCAGCCCCTCCCACGCCACCAACCTCCCCACCCGCGCCGACATTGAGGTGGATTTTGGGAGGCATCCCTCGGGCGACCGATGGCGCGGGGCCGAATATTTCCGAATGCAATCGGACGCCGGGGTCATGCCTTGGAAAATCCCTCCGGGGCTATAACCCGCCGCGAAACGCCCGGTCGAGTAGCGAGGGGATCCGCTCCTCCAAGTTCCTTCGCCACGGCGGTCTGGGTGTCGCGGGCGCGATGTGGCGGGATGCGGGGGTTCACGTCGGCCGGACGATCTCATTCAGCGCCGGCAATGACTTGACGATTTGGATCGTCTCCATGCTCACCCGCACGATTCGGCCGATCAGGTCGATGATGTATCGGGGCTGGGCGTGCTCGCTGCACCAGTCGTTGGGGTCGTTGGTGATTCCGCTCTCCTTATCGCGGGTGAACTGATACCGCTCCATCACCTACTCGAGGGCCGGTTTGCCGTTGACGATGTAGAAGATGTCCTCCTTGGTGATCGTAGGGTCCGCACTGCGAACCCTCGTCGCGACCGTGCCTTTCTTGGGGGAGGTCCGCTGTGCGGGCGCTACATGCTCTTATGTGCCCAAAGTACATCCCATCCATCATGGAATACTTCCATTGTTCTTATGAACACTCAGGTCTTTCAGTTTGAATTTCATGGCGTGCTGTAAGATGGACATCGGATCAAGCTTTTCGTTCTGAAGCCTTTTGGATGCCGCATCGCGCCAACCGAGATTGCCCGGACCCGGATATTCGTTTCGCAAGGTACGGATTGTTGCAATCGCGTTATTGGCCCATTGTCTGAACTCATTGATCTGCCAGTAGAAGAGATCATCCGCCAGGCTTGCCGCTTCCGACTGAATGGTGGTTGCGGGTGTAATGAGGATGCATGCTATTTTCGGATTTACGGCAAGTTTTACGTGGTCCAATACCAATTTGGGATGACCCACCGCCTGCCTGACGTGCTTGACGGAAACAGGGTTGTTGGGCTGACTGTCGGACTTGTCTTCCGAGACGATGCATATCTTTCCGGCCGAAACCCACCAAGGGTCCGGGGCGGCGGTGTCATCCGAGTTGCCGGATTCGAAACCGAGAAGGGAGCCTAATCTTCGATGGGCCTCCTCGAACTGCATCGCTTCCGATCTCTCCAATCCATCAAGGATTGCTTTGGCTTCTCGCTCAAACTTGCGTGGCGATGAAAAACCGGCTTTCTCGAACAGGGCATCCAGATGAGTCACGTTGGCCTGAAGGCATTCTTCAGCAAGCGATGCCTGCGGGTCACGCACATCCATTGCCGAAGAGATGAGCGTTCTGAGCCAAGGGAGGGCGGGGGCGCATGCAGCCGCCTTGTTGAACTGATCTGCGGCGACATCTCGCAAATGTGGTCCGCTGCCAACTTGGCGAGACAGTTGTTCAGCAGCCGCGCCGGCAAGATAGTACCAGAATCCACGAAACCCCTTGGTTTCACCCCCCGATAGATCGGCGGCGATCCGCTGAGCGAAATCGAGCGCACTCTCATAATCATGATTCCACAAGGCATAGGTGTACTGAACTTCCCGATCCGCCGAAGCCATCAACGCCTTCTCTCCTCGAATCGGAGCTTGTGTTGCGGCATCGCGCAGCTCGACAATTTCAGCATCAACTTCATCCCATTGCTCGCCCTGTTTCAGGAAGATCTTGAGATTCTCCTCATAATCCTCCGGAGTCTTTTCTATCGACTGGTTAAGGCCAAATTGCAATTCACCCTGCAACTCGGGATGGAATAAGGAACGCTTTTCATTGAGGACCAACCAATCGTCAAAATCGTTGCCCAGGACGCAGACGGCGGCATAGTCCGTTGCGCTGCGTGTACACCGTCCGACCGCCTGGACAATGCGTGTGCGAATCCGGTCATCCAGAAGGTTTCCCGCCGCCATGCGAGCCATCAGGAATTGCTCCTGGAGATTGGTGGCGCGCGGCAGACCTTGAATCACCAGCAGTCGGCAGTCGTCCCCGATCAGGTCGATGCCGTCGTAGCGATTGGCCAGAATGGCAACAGCGTTTGGCGTGCTGATGAACTCCGCTTTGGAGGATTCGATATCGTGGGCACCGAAGACTCGATAGTGCAACTTGTCTTTGACCATCTGGCGACAGGTTTCGGCTACTTTGTCGCTTGGCGTCAACATGAGAGACCGTCCCGCCTGTTTCATCAGACACGGAAGTAGATTCGTCACTTCTTCCGCTTTAAGGCTTTGCTCAGGAAACAAGAAAAAACGTCGGCCGATACCTTGTTTGTCCCATCCTTTGGGGATGGGTAGACGATGGAGGTTTCGCACGCCCGTGATACGTTCCAGATCACCGCCGCGACCAAGTGTCGCGGACATATAAACGCGCTGATTCGCCACTGCGAACGGTTGATGCGTCATCGTGGGCGGAATGTAGGGACGAATCAGAATAGAGCCATGGCTGATATAGATGTGGCAGGTGTCCAGATGCCCCTGTAGGAACTGCCACGGATACTTAAGATCATTGTCGGCCGTATGCGTAACAAGGATGGCATTTAGATTTGTCTGTAAATCCATCACGGAAGGAGATGGGATTTTCTCGATCCAACCGGCGTCCGCAGGTTGAGTGGTATCATCGATGAAGCGAGCCGCGATGTGCGGTATCAGATGGGGTTTGAGCAATTCTAAAAGCGCCCCATACAAAGTCTTATGGGCGGACCGCTGGATATCCAGTGACCACGCGGACGCTATGTAATTTTCCGCCGCATGCGCATCGTCAAGGATGATCAGTTGCGGTGACGAAAAGAACGGGTTTGTATTGAACAGCGCGCTGTAAGGGGCGACGGCCACTGTCTGGGCAGCTTGGAACCTTGACTTGTCGGATGGGTCGTAGTCCCTGCTGGGTCCAGTGAAGGCGGTCGCTTTGATGCCGTATTTCTTTTCAGATTGTTCGACGGTTTGACGGACCAACTGCTTGGTGGGGCAGAGGTAAAGAACTCTCTCGTTACGCGACACACGTCGAAACTCGGCGATCAGCAGTCCGACCAGCGTTTTTCCGCTGCCTGTTGGCAGTTCAATGGCCACGTCGGCCTGATTCAACGCCTTCGTGTGGTATTCGCGTAGGATATCCGCTTGGTGTGACAATAAACCTTCGACGGTACGGCTACGAAGATCGTGAAACAGCGCCTCGGGGTTGTTATAGGATGCTTTAGTCGCTCGTTTTCGTGTGAATGCCATGCTTGCCGTCCATTTTTCGGCTGTCTGTCTGAATAACCTTGTGGTTACGTCTCATCCCACTTTTCTGTAAGGCACTGTGGCTCGTCGGCGTATGCGCCTATGGAATGCCACAGTTCCAGACTGGTGGTCCGGTTGGTGGTAATCTTCCCAACGGCCAGCTCGAAGCGATCGCCGAGGTCCCGGTTGTTGCGGGGGTCGTCGCGGAACTGATTGAGGAGGGTGTCGAGGGTTGTCATGCCGGTTGCCGTCATCGCTGTGGTTCCTCTCCCTTGTCCGCCGCGGCCCGCAAGCATGACGGCACATTTCCCGCATCGATTGGAGTTGATGGGAAATATACACCGGCCGGGGGGACAAGTCACACCCTTTGCCCGCGCGGGGGGATGATGTTTGGGGTTTGGGTTGTGATGTCGCTCCCCTTCGCCCTCTTTTGGGACGACGGTTCCCATTGGCGGCAAAAAAATATTTTAATTTTTATCTAAAGCCCCCCTGAATTCCCGCCGAACTGATTGTTGTCTGCGGGAATTAATGATTCCTGTCAGGCCCCGGTGGCTCGTTCAGAGCCGGGTGATTGTTCACTCTTTGACAAACCGTTCCGGCAGCCAGCGGCACCAGCGCCCCATATTCGCGCGGGAATGTCCCGCGCCGCGCCTTGGTCATGGACTGTCGGCATTGTTATAAAGGAGGCCTGTCATGGCCGATTTTATTCCGTCGCGCGAGGCCGATCTACTGACCTTCGCGCAAACGTTCTCCACCACGCTCAGCGGTGAATTTGCCAGCTACGGTCTGATCAATTCAGATGCGACCAGCCTGGCGACACTGGTCAGCGCCTACGCGGGCGCCTTTGCGGTTGCCAACGATCCGGCGACGCGCACCGGCTCGAAGCTGATCGAGAAGGACATCGCCAAGGGGCAGCTTGTCGCCGCCCTGCGCTCTTTGAGCGCCCGCATTCAGGCCAATCCCGGCGTGACGGCGGCGCAGAGGAACGACATCGGGCTGCCGATCCGCGACCGCATCCCCACCCCCGTGCCGGCACCCGCCACCAAGCCGGTGCTGGAACTGGCCGGCGAGGATGTCTGCCGGCACCTGGTGCGCATCCGCGATGAGGCGAACCCCTCCAGCCGCGCCAAGCCCGAAGGATCGGTCGGGGCGCAGGTCTTCGTCTTCGTCGGCGACAACCCGCCGCTGGACCTGGAGAAGTGGTCCCTCAAGGGGGTGGCGACCAAGGGGTCGTTCATGATCGACTACGCGGAAGGGGACATCGGCAAAAAGGCCCATGTCGCCGCCCGCTGGACCAACCGCACCGGCGAGGCCGGGCCAAGGTCCGATGCGGTCAGCCGAATGATCGCGGCGTAAGGAGAAATACGCCCAAGCCATAACGCAAAGGCGCGGAGTCACACAAAGGGAAGTTTGAATTTGAACATCTCTCTGTGTGCTCCGTGCCTCTGTGGCTCACCCTTTTTCTTTTCACGAGGATTTATCATGTTGACACACAAACGACCTCCCCATCGCAAGGAAAACGCACTGCGCCACCTGCAACCCGCCCCCCTCTGGAGCGGCGGGCCGCGGTTCACATCCATCGAGTCCATCGACGCCTACACCTGGGACCTGCATCTGGACAGCCCCTGCCGGATCGATGAGTCGAAACTGGGCGGGATTCTGCTGGGCGACATCATGTCGGTCGGCGCCACCGGACAGATGGAGCCGGCCGATGCGGGGGGGATTCTCAATCCCGACAATGTGGACGCTTCCCTGGCCGATCCGATGCGGCTGCGCTTAAACCGCCTGGGCGGGATGCCGGCGGGAATCCTGAGTCTGTGCATCTATGGCCCGATCAACTGGCTGCGCAGCATCGACAACGGCGCGCCGGCCGAAGGTCGACGGGTGGATTTTTAGCCCATCCCCCAACCCGACTTGAAGACCCACCCCAACCAGAGGGCGATGCCCCACGGATTGCTGGTGAATCGGGACATTCCCCCTCACCAGCAACCCGGCGGGGGTGTAGATGGGGACACGGCCAGCGGCTTTATCCCCTTCTCGCTTGGTCACGCCTTCTCGCCGTAGTATCAAAATGCTTCGTCGCCGACGCCTTGCCACCGGCCTGATTGCGGTCCATCGCGGGCCATCGGTATTTTCAGGCAGAGCCTAGCGCGCCGTGGCCACCTTGGCGGCTTCGACGGCATCCTGCAGTTCCTGGTAACGGGGATTGGATTGATCGGTTCGGAAATCCCGGCGCATCAGGTTTCCCTTGTCGCTGACCAGCAGGACATAGGTGTCGCCGCGAACATCCTGGCGCACATCCACCAGGGTCCAGCCGGTGGCGAAGTTGATGCCGTTTTCGGTGCCGCCGATTTCGTCGCCGGGACCGACCTTGACGGTGGTTTTGTGTTCCTCGCCATCCGACCAGGTGAAGACATCAAAGCTAACGGTTGGCGAATTCATGAAATTCGCCTTGACGAAGAAATTGGTCAGGTCGGGGATGGAGATCGTCGTGCTCCAGTCGCTGTAGTCGCTGTAAATGGCGAAGACATCGGCGTCCTTGGCGTTTTTGGCGACCGGTGTCACCTTGTAAATGGGATTCTTGACCGCGTATCGCATCTTGTAGCGATAGGTCTTGCCCGGATGGACGCTGTCATCGTGAATCCAGACAGTGATCGTCGGCTGCTGCGCCGGGTTGAACGGGCCGGTGGGAATCTGCGGCGGAGGGGGCAGATTCGGATTCAGAGGCTGCTGTTGCGGCGGGTTCATGCCCGGCATTCCCGGCGCGCCGGGATAACCGGGAGGCATGCCCGGCATACCAGGCATGCCAGGCATCCCCGGCATTCCGGGAGGAAGCATACCGGGTGGCATCGGGGGTACGCCGGGGCGTTGAGTGTCGCGCGGGGCGAATCGGCCGCCACCACCGGGCATGCCGGGTATTCCTCCAGGCCCGCCGGGACCGGTGGGACGGCGGTTGTTACGCTGTTCCTGCGATCGGCGCCTACGCTCTTCCTGTTTGCGCTTCTCTTCCTCGCGGCGGTATTGCTCGACCTGCTTGCGCTCCTCATCGGTCCATTTGCGGTCGGTGGGGGGATGGGCCGGGTCGAAGGGTTGCGGGGGTTTGTTTTCCTCCTGATATTTTTTCAGATCAAACCCCGGCGGAAGCCACGGGTCGGCCTTGACAACCTGATAAAAGATCGGCTGGATGATGGTCGATTGGTTTTTGGATGCCCAGTCGGCATAGGCGACCTCACCCTGCCAGTCGTTGGCGGGTGGCATCGGCATCATGTGATAGATCGACAATGGCTTGACGGTCACGGCGTTTGTCCATTGCCCATCCGCACCCTGCTCTTCACGCACCAGATCAACGGTCAGAAAATAGGTGGATTGCAGTTGTTCGGGGATTTTGGCTTCCTTGAACGCCTTTGACATGGCGGCGGTGTCCACATCAAAACTGAGTGAAACCCACTGCTTGTCTGCGGTGTTGGCGTTGTCGGAGGAGTTGGAGGGCTGTGCGGTGTTCTCCGCCGGCAGGCTGACGGTGGACCGTCCCTGCGATTTGGCGATGTATTTTGGCGCGGCCAGTTTCGGCAGTTCGGCCACTCCGCCGGCGGGGTTGTGGGTTTCGCCGCCGGGGGTTTGCTGTTCGTTGAGGTTGATCGGTTCGGGGTTGCCGGTGGTCCAGGCGCCGGCCAGTTCGACGGGCTTTTCATCCGCCCGCTGCAGGGTGGCGGCGAACTGGTCGGAAAATTTGCCGGCGCTGATCTGAAGGTTGGACTTGTCGTTCATGCGCGCCTCCAGTTGGCGCGCCGGGCCTTCCAGCGTGGTCTTGTCCACGTTGGCCAGCGTGACCGTGTCGCCGCCCAATTTGGCGGTGACCGGCGATTGCAGCACATAGCCGTAGATCATCCACAACAGGTAAATCGCGCCCAGTCCCAGCGCGATCCACTGCACGTGCTTTTCGAGTAGCTCGACGTATTTTTGCATGGTCTATCCGTTGTCAGTTACGTCCGGTTGAAAACAAGTCAATCATAAAAACGCCGTCATCAGCCGGAGATCGGCTGTTGCGGCATGATGCCAAGGCTCGCCTTGATGCTCTCGGGCATCAGTTTGGTCAGCCACGACCGCATGAACAGCGTTTCGCAGGTCAGCGTGAGGGTGACGACCGGTTTGTCGCCGTAGACATAGCCGGCGGCCTGTTCGGAACCCGAATCGACCGAAGCCAGGTCGGTTCGCAGCACGGTCAAAAAACGATTTTTGTTCAGTTCCCGCAAAAACGCCGGTATCTGTTCGGCATCAACATCGACCGTGATGGTGAAATGCGCCACGTCAAAGAGCGGATTGGATACCCGGCCGGTGGCCGAGACCGACTTGACGCGGGGGAGCGGCCCATTGAGCGACCCACCCGCCATCGGCTGGTTGTTGTCACCCTGTTTGAAGTTCGTGACAAACCCCTTGGGCATTTCCATCCGACGCAGCCGTTTGACCGGGGCGGCGATGACGTTGGCGGCCGATTTGTTGGTTTCCGAGATGGCGTTGGCGACATCCTGCTGGATCCACATGCCAATCTGCGCCCAGAAGATCACCGGCGATTCCGGTGGTAATGAGCCGGCGGCGGCGTTGGTGATGGTGGTGTTGATGTCAAATGCCGCGGGATCGACATACACCATGCTGTTCTGGGCGATCTGGGTTTTGAGCGCATCCGGCAGACGCTTCATTTCATCTTCGTATTGGGCCTTGACCTGCTGTTCGTTGGAAACACCGTTGGTGTTGAAGATGCGTGGCTGGAATTTTTGTGCCCACAATTGTTCAGAGGCGGTTTTAATTTGTTCGGCGGTGGGGGGTGTGCCGCCGTGCATTTTTGACTGCATGTCAGTGAAAAATCCGCCGTATGCCTGCTGGAAGCGAATCTGATCGGTGGAGTGCGGGCGGGGCAATTCGTTTTCGACCAGCAACTGGCGATTCTGCTGGTTGATCTGCTCCGCGATCATGAGCATCTTCCGGCTCTCTTCGCTGACCTCCTTGGTGGCGGTCTTCCCTTTTTCAATGATGTCGGGGCTGGGGAAATTCTTGAGCGGCTCCTGTTCGGAGCTTTGCGGGTCCACGATCGGCAGGTTGCGGCTCTTGTTCAGGAGACTGGAGATGGATTCATAGGCGCTCTTTCGGCCATTGAGGGTGGTTTGCAGTTCATCGGTCTTTGAACCCAGCGGCCAGAACGAGGCGATGATCGCCACCAGCGCCACCACGCCGCAGATCACGCTGAAGATGTTTTTCTTGATGATTTCCATAAGCTGCTCTTGTCGAAGTCGAAATTATCCTTAATTCAGTTCATACGGGCCGATCATTCGGGCGTCTTTGGCGCGGGTTTGGGATCCAGCACCACCGCCACCAGTACGCGAAGCTCCCAGTCGTTACGGACATCCTCGCCGGTCTGGCGGTCGCGGAACGGGGCGGCTTCATCGGCCTGATTCTGGTTTTGATTGGTGCTGGTCCTGGGCACGCCGGGCATTCCCGGACCACCCGGCATCATTCCGGGCGCGCCCGGCATCCCCGGCATCCCTGGCATACCGGGCATTCCCGGCCCACCCGGCATCATTCCCGGCTGGTTATATCCGCCGGGAGTGCTGGTGACGGTTCCCGATTGCCTGGCCTGCATGGCCGCCTGCCATTGCTGTTGCATCTTCTGCATCCGCACCGTGTTTTCGCCGATGCGATTGGCCGAAACAATGGTGGCCTTGGCGATGTAATACTTATGCCCTTGCGTCAGGGCATATTCGGCATTCAGTTTGGTCAGTGCGGTAATCAGCGTCTTATCAACCAGCGCATACCCTTCGCTGTTGGGCGTGGTGCAGACCACGTTCAACAAAAATCCGCTCGGCGCGTTTTCATTGCCGCCGCCGCTGTCGGGTTGATTATTTTGTTGCATCGGCGGCATTCCGGGCATTCCCGGCATGCCTGGCATTCCCGGCCCACCGGGCATCCCCGGCATTCCTCCCGGCCCCATTCCCGGCGGCATCATGCCGGGGTTGTATCCACCCCGCGACGAGGAACTGCTGGTGTCGCTGCCGGTGAATCGCTCATCCGACCAGCGCTTGAAATCCGGATCGCTGAGTATCTGGGCCATGTCAGCCATATACCTGCTGTTGACCGTATCAATGAAAACCTGATTCCGCTGCCCGCGCGGTGTTTGTTTGATCGCGGCCGTTTCAGTATCAACCGATGGTGGCTTGGGTAGCGAATTGTGCAGATCGGTCAGGATATTGGTCCACAGATCGCGGTAATTGGTCAGGGAGGACAAATTCAGAATCTGCTGGCGATCCGGCCCGCCGCTCTGTTCAACCTCGGACCATTGCTGGTCCAGGTTTTGGGCCTTCTGTAAAATCCCATCCACCTGCGATTTGTCGTTGGAGGCCGAATCAGAGTGATAGGCCGCCTCGCTCAGGTACAAGCTGCCATACGCCACCCCCGTCCCCAGCACAAATGTGGCGGCCGCCGCGGCGAACCACTTGGTCTTTTCCTGCCACAATTTGGCCCGACGAATTGTCTGCGGCAGCAGCGAACTGTTGATCTTGCCATCCCCCATCGTCTGGATCGCCAATCCGTAGGCCGCCGCCAGGGATTGGATGTTTTCATTGAAACTGGTGGCCAATTTGCCATCGGCCGGCTCGCCGGCGGCGTATCCATTGAGAAATTCCACCTCCAATTGCAGGTTCTGCTGAAGATATTTCTGCAATCCCGGCAGGCGAAACGTGCCACCCAGCGCCAAAATGCGGGTGATGCGCGAATCGCGATGCACCGAGGCGTAAAAACCGATGGACCGCTGAATTTCCGACACCAGATCGGCAAAGACCGGCCGCATCGCCTGAAAAATCTGTCGGGCGTATTTGCTGGTCTTGGCGTTGCGCTTCAATTCCTCCGCCTTGGCGAAGTTGAGCTTGAAGCTCTTGACCAGCGATTCGGTGAAATTATTGCCCCCGATCGGGATCGACCGCAGCCAGACGGTTTCCCCTTCGGCGATGATCAGGTCCGTGTTTTCGGCACCCAGGTCAATGATCATCGTCGTCCCTTTGATCCGCTGGTCGTAGTACATGGCGTTGTACACGGACAAGGGGTTCATCTGGACGATCTGAACGTTCAAGTCCACTTCGGTGAAATAGCTGATGTACTGGTTCACCAGCTCTTTGCGCATCGCGAAGATGCCGACTTCGATGTCGGGCGATTCAGGCTCCTGAAACAACTGGTAGCTCCATTCCACATCGTCCAATGGGAATGGAATCTGTTGAATGGCCTCAAACCGCACGATTTCCGGGATTTTCTTCGGTTCGACCGGCGGCAGTTTGATGAATCGGGCGAATGAGGATTGGCCGGACACGCCGATGCCCACCAGCCCACCCTTGGTCTGATGCCGCTGGACGAACTGGGCCAGTGAACTTTGGATTAAGGAAGGGCGGTTGTCCCCCGCGTTGGATAGCACCTGCTCGTGTTCGATCAATTCATAATCGTCCACACGAAGCTGATCACCATCCCGCACCAGCTTGATCGCCTTCAAGGCGCGGTTGCCGATGTCGATTCCCCATGCAAAACGGGCATTGGCCATATAGTCTCCTCATTTGACCCCTGCCGCGTGGCTTTTGATGAGGCGTTCAGGGGTTTTCAATGCGTAGGAATCGCGTGTGCAGTCGGCCGGCCGATGGAGAACATTCGCACGACGATCCCGGTGTCAGGTCCTATGGTGTATCCGCGTTACCAACCGAGTTCAACCTTATGGAAGCCCCCCGACACAAGCCATATCTTATCAGACGCTTACAATGGGCATAAGGTTCGCATGATTCGACCTTTAGGTCAAGAAAAACCTGACCTTATGCCAAATTACAAATATGGGAATTTTTCCGCCCCTCACCCCTTCCCCCGGTTGTGCCGGGGGAAGGAGAAGAAAGGAGAGGTAATTAAAGCCGGCTGATGAGCAGTTCGCGTTGAAAGACCATTTCCTTGGGTAGATCGCCGGCCAGTTTCAGGAACAGTTCCTCCTGACTGAGAATTTCGGCCTTGAATTCGGCGTTGTCGATGGTTTGCATCGCCAGAAAATCCTCGTGGGTGATGTTAAGACCTTCGAGGTCGATGTCCTGGACGCGCGGCATCCATCCCAGCGGGGTTTCAATTGCATAGGCCCGACCATGACAACGATCGATGATCCACTTGAGGACGCGCATGTTTTCACCAAAGCCCGGCCACATGAATCGTCCCTGATCGTCCTTGCGGAACCAGTTGACGTGGAAAATGCGGGGGCAATCCTTCATCTTTTTTCGCATCCGGAACCAGTGAACGAGGTAGTCGCGGATGTTGTAGCCAATGAAGGGGAGCATCGCCATCGGGTCGCGGCGGACGACGCCGGTCTGGCCGGTGGCGGCGGCGGTGGTTTCCGAACCCAGCGCGGCGCCCAAATAGACGCCGTGAACCCAGTTGAAGGCCTGATAGACCAGCGGAATGGCGCGGGAACGACGCCCGCCAAAGATGATGGCGGAGACCGGCACGCCGGCGGGGTCGTTGGCGGCCGGGTCGAGCGCGGGGTTGTTGATCACCGGCGCGGTGAATCGGCTGTTGGGATGGGCGGCCTTGCGGCCGCAGTCCGGGGTCCATTTCTGGCCTGTCCAGTCGATGCATTCCTTTGGCGGCTGTTCGGTTTTGCCTTCCCACCAGACATCCCCATCGGGCAGCAATGCGACGTTGGTGTAAATGGAGTTTTTGGCCATGGTGACCATGGCGTTGGGGTTGGTGTGGTAGTTGGTTCCAGGGACGACGCCGAAATAACCCGCTTCGGGGTTGATGGCGCGCAGTCGGCCGGACTTTTCATCGACCCACATCCACACGATGTCGTCGCCGACGGTGGTGATTTTCCACCCTGCCTCACGATATTTCTGGGGTGGAATCAACATGGCGAAGTTGGTCTTGCCACAGGCGCTGGGGAAGGCGGCGGCGACGTAGGTTTTTTCGCCATCGGGAGCGGTGGCACCCATCAGAAGCATGTGCTCGGCCATCCATTCCTGCTGATGGCCCAGATAGCTGGCGATGCGTAGAGCGAGGCATTTTTTGCCCAGCAGCGCGTTGCCCCCATATCCGGAACCGAAGGACCAGATGGTGTTGTCGATCGGAAAATGACAGATGTAGCGCCGTTCGGGGTTGCAGTCGCCGACACTGTGCAGGCAGCGGGTGAATTCGTCGCTGTCACCCAGTTGTTTCCATGCGACATCCCCCATGCGTGTCATGATGCTCATGGAGACCGCGACATAGAGTGAATCGGTCAGCTCGATGCCGACCTTGGCCAGCGGCGAGCCGATGGGACCCATGACAAAGGAGCAGACATACATCGTGCGGCCGCGCATGCACCCGTCAAACAGCGGCCTCAGCTTGGTGTAGGCGGCCTTGTCGTTCATCCAGTTGTTGGTCGGTCCGACCACATCTTCGGAGGGGGTGCAGATGAAGGTCAGATGTTCGGAGCGTGCAACGTCGTTCTGGTTGGAACGATGCAGATAGCATCCGGGTAGTTTTTGCTGGTTGAGCTGGATGAAAACGCCGTCTTTGACCCCCTGTGTGAACATCTCCTGACGTTCGGGTGCGGAGCCATTGCACCAGTACACCTGATCGGGTTTGCACAGTTGGATGCACTGGTCGATCCAATGCTGGACGGCCGGATTGAGATCATCCGGCTTGGTATTGTTGAGCTTGGTGGGGGGAGGACGGACGGTCGTGGCGGTCATGTCGCAACTCCTTTTGGCTGGCCAGCCAACCATCCGGATTATCATGGGCAAGTGCTATCTTGCCAACGCATGAACCGGATCAGTGGCCGGTTGTGAATTCCTTCACAATTATCTATCGACAAATCGGACATGTCAATCCGATTTGAGAGTTGCCCATCATGGCGTACAATTTCAACCATGCGGCTCGGAAAAACACTCTCGGTCGTTTCAAGTCATTTAATATCAACAACTTACGCCAAATTCGCGGCAATATTCACGGTGGCATTGGCGATTGGATGCAGCAGCGTCAATGTGCCGTTGAATGGCTCATCGGTGGCATTGGAAGATCGGGTCGAAAATGAAACCCGCGCGGCGTTACATGCCCGAATTGCACCGCTGGATGCGCGTGGGGGTACGGTGGTTCGGCCCAGGCGATGGGCCAGGGCGCAAGGGGCCTCAATGCAGGTGGCAACCAGTCGGCCGGCGATGGGGGAAGACCCGCGCCACGATGGATATTTCGTGGGGATCGCCATCAGCGGCGGGGGGTCGCGGTCGGCAAATTTCTCGGCCGCCTGCTTGTTCCAGTTGCAGCGGTTGGGGCTGATGGAGCATGTGGATTATCTCTCATCCGTCAGCGGGGGATCGTTGACGGCGGCCTGTTATTGTTTGTGGGGTGAAGAATGGAACCCGGCCAACGTGCAGGCCAAATTGTCGCATTCATTCGCCACCGACATGATCCTTGATTTTCTGATGCCATGGAACATGGTGGCGCTGGGGGTCAGCGATTATGACCGCAGCGACCTGCTGGCGAAGAGTTTGCGCAACACGTTGTTTACACGCGATGGACATGAGTTGACGTTTGGGGATTTGCGGGCGGATCGGCCTCACCTGTTGATCAACGCCACGGACCTGCAATCGGGGCGTCGGTTTGTCTTCTGCAATGAGTCGTTTGACGAGATCAATTCGGACCTGTCGAAATACCCAATGGCCTACGCGGTGGCGGCCAGCTCGGCCGTGCCGGTGGTGATGCACCAGGTGACGCTGCGGGATTTTTCGACGGTTTTCAAACAATATCGACATCTGATCGATGGGGGTGTGGTGGACAACCTCGGCGTGCAGACGCTGGCGGAAGTGTACGAAGCGCATCTACGCGACGCCGAGGATGCGGGTGAGCCATCACCCTATCCGAGAGGTGCAGTGCTGATCGTGATCGATGCGGCGACGAACAACGATTCACAAATCTCCGACAAGAGCGATACGGGAATACTGGAAACATTGCAGGCGGGTGCGGGTGTGGCGACGCGGAATCTGCTGAATCGATCCAGCACTTCAACTTTGGCGGAGATGATCGTCAAATATTCACCCGATCATGTCGACGCCAAAACCCTGCGCGAACAGATGCGGGAGCTGCAACGGGATGGGTATGTGGAGATGCGAGACCGCGATGGACGGCCGGTGCGAATCGTGCATTTGTCGTTGTTCCGGGTAGGGGAATTGAGCAAACTGCCGTTTCATGGCTTTGGGGAGAGCCTGAACAACATTCAGACTTATTTCAACATCAGTCCCACCGAGGCATATTACCTGTATCAGGCGGCCGACCTGCTGGTGGACCAGAAATTCAGGCCCATGCTGGAACGAATCGCCGAAAATGTGCGTGCCGCAAGCACGCAGCCGACCACTCAAAATCAAAATTAAGGCCGAACATCATAGGCGAGGGTGACGCTTGTGACCCGTGGGGTGGCGGCGCTGTTGGGGGATGAGAGTCTCAGGCGATATTGCACGAATTTTGACGGCTTGAAGGAGCTGGGGATGTTTCCCGGTTCGTTGAAGTAAGTATCGGGGCCGGTTGGGCCGATCCAGGTGGACTTGTCGAGCAATTCGGGTGAATCGGCGGTGCGCAGTTGGGCGCTGACACTGGTTGCGGGGGGAAGTTTGGCTGCCCATTCGATCTTTCGCAGAACGGCCGAGCGATCCAGTTCGTGCGGTTCGGAGATGTAGTATTCGTGTGGAGAGCGGTCCATGATGTTCCCCGGTCCGGGGGTGACCATGCCGTGAGGGCCGGCGGTGGGGAGCAGGGTGACTCGGCGCTCATCAAATCCATCGGGTGAATTCCACCAGATGCGCGACCAGCCGACGTGGTCGCCGTAATGTTTGTGGTTGGCGACAACCAGGTCGATCCATCCATCCCCATTGAGATCGGCCGCGAAATCGCCGGAGGCGGAGTTGTTGAACAGTCGGATGAATCGATCCGAACTGAACCCGCGCCCGCCGGCGTTCAGGTAAAGATACGAGTCGATGTCACGCCGATGACGGCCATCACCATAACTGCCGACGAACAGATCGAGGTGGCCATCGTTGTTGAAATCGGCGATGGACATGGAATTGATCGCCTCGGCCGGCAGAAGGGTGCAACGATCTTCACGCAGACCATCGGGGCCATTCCAGAAAATGTAGGCAAACGAATCGTGCGGCCCGGTGTTCGATGCCATATGTCCACCCATCACCAGATCGAGATATCCATCCCCATCGAGGTCGGCCGCGCGAATGCTGCATGCGTGTCGGACGGCGATCTTTTGTGATCGCTTGATGTCAAAACCGTTCGGCCCACCCCAGAGGATCAGGCTGTGATCGTCGGCGATCAGGGGAAGAATCAGATCCAGCCACCCATCGTGATTCAGGTCGGCCATGTAGAGAAACCGCACTTCGGTATAAGTTTTACCGTCGAGTTCGAGCTTGATGCGCTGGGGATTGTCGGTGTCAAAACCATCCGGCCCCTGACGGAAGATGGTCAATTCGTTGTTCTGAAACCCCGCGAAGATCAGTTCGAGGTATCCATCGCGGTCGATGTCGGCGCAGGCGATGCCGTGGGCGCGGGTGGTGGCAAGGATTTGCGAGGGATGATCGTCAAAACCCGTTGGGGTTTGCAGGTAAATATAGGAGCCGGGATCGCGGTCGACGGAATTTTCGGCGGTGTTGGCGAAGGCGACATCGACCATGCCGTCGTCATTGAGATCGGCGCAGACCGCGACCGTGGCGCCCCAACCGGGCAGGTCGATGCGACGATCCACATCATATCCATCCGGACCACCCAGAAACGCGGTGGCGGGGATGTTGCCCTGTTTGTTGCGTCCCTGTCGATTGATCAGCAGCAGTTCATCCTGTTTTGCGCCGGGCCGACGATAACAAAACCCTTGCTGGGCGTCGTGGGCTTCAACTTGTTGCCAGAGGTTGGGAGTTCGTCCCTCCAGCTTGTAAATCAACGCGGCGGTGGTGAAATATTCGTCGGTAAATGCCTGACAGAGAGCGATTTCCGGTCGGCCATCGCCGTCAAAATCGCCGATGACGACATCGGATGCCCGTGTGGACAGCAATGGGGTGCGCTGGCTGGCGAATCCATTGTTGCTGCCCCAGAAAATCCACGAGCATTCCATCTCGTCAGTGGAATCACGGCAAGCCAGCACCAGATCAAGATGCCCATCCCCATCCAGATCGGCGGCGGCGATGGAAAAGGCATTCCTGCAATCCAGCCGCACGGGTTGACCGATTATTCGGCCCGGCAGGATCGGAACCAAATAGGCCGCATCCAACAGTGCGACAAAGATGTGCGGCACACCTTTGACAACAATGACCTTGGTCAGTGGATGGGCGTCTTCGGCCCATTCCGTCATGCTGGCCGCAACGGCGGATTTGGATGGATTGGAATTGGCGTCGGCTGACTTATCGCCGGCAATGGGCAATGGAGTTGATCGATCGATGCAAATGCCATCACCGCCGCCCCATAAGATGCGGGTGGTTCCATCGCGGTCACGGACGACCAAGTCGGCAAAACCATCCCCATCCAGATCAAACGAGGCCAATCGATCGGCTTTGATCGGCAAATCTGTGAATCGAGATCGCTCAAGACCAAGATCGTGCTGATAAAAAATTCGCAACACATCGCGGCACTGAATCGCCACATCCGCCTTGCCATCCCCGTTGAAATCGCCAATGGCCGTCGAAATAGCCAACGGGGCGGGAAGGTATTGCATCGCCTGTTCGCCAAAACCATGCTCCCCCGCGAAAAAAGCCAGTGCGTTGAGATCCTGGGTGATCCCATCATACCAGCGGCCGATGAACAGGTCCGGCCGGCCATCCTGATTCAGGTCGGCCAGATCGGCGCAACTGGCCCCGTGTGTAGGGATCGATACACGCCCAAATTGATTGTCGTTCCAGCGATAAAGATAGGATGGCGGAGTTTCCCAGTGGTTCTGACTGTTGCAGAAGAGCAGCTCGACATACCCATCGGCGTTCAGATCATATTGATGGATGCGCTGAAGCACGCCGGCGCGGGAGACATACAGGTTCTGTCCTCCATTGCCGAACGTGCCGCGTCGAAAAGCCTCAAAACCGCTGGTCGTCCATTGACGGGTCTGTGATGCTGTATTCATGAAGTCAGCAATTTGGTGAGCCAGGGGACCGACACGGTTCCATGCCATCGGTGTTCGCCTTCAAAGACATCGTGCCGGAGGTTTTTTCCAGCGTCAAGGAGCCGATACGCCTTGGCGGCGATGCGAACCTGCGGCAGGACGTTGTTCACCCCATCCGCGCCATTGAGCGTATCCTGTGTCCCAGTTTCGATCATCAATGGCCGGGGCGCGATCAACGCGGCCAGATCACCCATGTCGATGGTCTCATACAGATGCGGGACATAGTTGCACGAGCAATTTGTATTCTTCTCCAGAAGTGACTGCTGATAACCGTAAAAATAGCCGCTGACGACGGCCGCGCGGATGCGGTCATCCAGCGCGGTCGTCCAGAGTGTCTGCAATCCGCCGCCCGACAAGCCGGCGCATCCGATCCGGTCACCATCGCAATCCTTGCGGGTTTGGATGTAATCGATCAGCCGATGCAAATCCCACACCCACATGCCGGTGACGGTCTGGCCCAGCGGCTGGGCCATGTTGTTGATCCATGTGCAGGAGGCGGTAAGCACGTTGCCGCGGGCGGGTTTTTCCTGTCGTTCGCCAAATCCGCGCGCATCCGGACAGAAGCTGATCAACCCGGCCCTGGCGAATTGCACACCATAATCGTAATTGTGACCTTCGATGGATTCCGCCACGAGCGGATTGTCGCGGACGCCCGCCACGGCGACTTTTCCGCCGCCGCCGTGGCCGTGCGGATTGATCACCGCGGACGTGCGTCCACGGGCGAATTTGGGGATCAGTACATACACCGGCATGATGATGCCCGGCTCGGTCTGAATCTCGACGCGCTGGCGGCGGTAGTCGCCACAGTCGATCTCCTCCGTGATTTTTGGACGCAGAGGACATTTCACCATCGTGTCATAACCGGTCAGTTCCATGAGCTTGGCGCGCAGCGTTTTACGCCATCGCCGCCATTGGGCGGGTGTGGTGGCATTGAATCCCATGGATCGTTTGACCCGTCCAAAGCGACGGTGCATCGAGGGGAGAACCGAATACTTTTCACTCTCTGTGGTTGTCATGGTTGGAAAAGCTTACCGATCGGATGAATCGGGAGCCAGCGGGTTGCGCGCAAAGCACAGTTCCTCAACCACCTTGCCGCCGATCAGATGTTGCTGAATGATACGTTCGAGATTTTCCGGGTTGGCCTGCTTGTACCAGGTCCCTTCAGGGTAGACCACGCAGATCGGCCCGTCGATGCAGATGCGGAGGCAGTCGCATTTGGTGCGATAACAGGGGCCGTCGCTGCCGGCAAGATTCAGTTGTTTCAGCCGTTTTTTGAGATAATCCCACGCCTGCTGTCCCTGTTCGGACTCGATGCAATTGGGGCCGATGCACAGGAACAGGTGTCGGGTCAGTTTGCCGACGCCGAATTTGGCGGCCATCACGGGTGGAGGAAGTCGTTCGGGGTTTGCCATGTCATTGAATTATACCCCCCTTTGTCTTGCATCATAGTTTCGGTAAATTACATGAAGACCAAGGGTTAAAGAAAGGGAGCGATTCATGTCAAAGTCGGTGAATGTTTGTCTGATCGGACAGAAATTCATGGGGCGGACGCACAGCAACGCCTATCTGAAAGTGGCCAAATTTTTTGATCTGCCGGCTGAGCCTCAGATGTATTGCATCTCGGGACGAAATCGCGCCGAACTGGAGGCGTTTGCCCGCCGGTGGGGTTGGCAACACGCGCAAACCGACTGGCAAAAGGCCGTCACCGATCCGCAGGTGGACCTGGTGGATGTCGGCACGCCCAATCATCTGCATTGCGAGATGTCGATCGCCGCGCTGGAGGCCGGCAAGCATGTCGCCTGTGAAAAACCGCTGGCCGGCACCCTTGCCGAGGCCCGCCAGATGCGTGATGCGGCCAAAAAGCACCGCAAACAACAGACCTTCGTCTGGTACAACTATCGCCGCACACCCGCGGTGGCGCTGGCGTATCAACTGGCCCGCGAGGGTCGGCTGGGTCGGATTTATCACGTTCGTGCATTTTATTTGCAGGAATGGGCAAAGCCGGATGTCCCCCTCCTGTGGCGTTTTGACAAACAGGCGGCCGGTTCGGGTGCTCATGGGGACTTGGGGGCGCACATCATCGACATGGCACGGTTCATCACGGCCGATGAGATCACCGAGGTGACCGGAGCGATTCAGGAGACATTCATCAAGGAGCGATCCATCCCGTCGCAGGGGGCCAAAGGAGGGATCGCCGGCGGGGCCAAATCATCCGCCCAGGGCAAGGGAAAAGTCACAATCGACGATGCCACGCTCTTTTTGGCGAAATTCAAGCAGGGCGCGGTGGCGACCTTTGAAGCTACCCGCATGGCCACCGGCAATCAGAACAAGAACGGGATTGAGATCAACGGAGACAAGGGATCGATCTATTTCAACTTCGAGTCGATGAACGAGTTGATGTATTACGATGCCACGCTGCCGCGCAAGGTGCAGGGGTGGCAGCGGATTCTGGTGACCAATGGGCCAAATCATCCATATGTGTCGGCATGGTGGCCCGATGGACATGGTCTCGGTTATGAGCATACCTTTATCAACCAGACGGCCGATATGATCAATGCACTGGGTGGCCGCAGGCCGCTGGTTCCTCTGGTTGATTTTGAGGATGCCTATCAGACCCAGCGCGTGATGGAGGCGGCCGTCATCAGCGCCCGCCAACGAAGTGCTGTAAAACTGAGCGAAATCAAGTAATTTGGATCTTTCGGAGATGGCATGAAGCGGATGCGATGGAAGTTGGGTGTGTTGGCGGTGGGATCGGCGTTATTGGCGGGGTGTGCGAAAAAAGGCCCACCCGCCACTCAGCCGGCGGCACAACCGCAGGTTGTTACATCCCGTTTGGAACTGGAACAGAAGATTCAACAGTTACATCAACAGGCGGCGGCTTTTGCCGATACGGCCGACCAACTGGCCGGCAGATCAGACCAGGGTCATCAGATGCTGGTTGAGCAATCCCTGACGGAATTGACGCAATTGCTCCCGTTGCTGGCCGGGCCGGGGATGGATGGGGGTTTGAATCAGCACATCCAAGTCATCGAGTCGTCGCGGAACAAGCTGCGAAATGCGGATGAGGAACAGGCTGCCGGGCCGACGATCAATACCGCCCTGCGCAGCGCCTCCGGCTCGCTGGAACGGATCATGGCAGATGGTTTTGCCGATCAACCCCAACTCGCCGAGGTGTTGAACCAGCTCAAGGGAAAAATCGGTGAACTGGATACGACGCGCGGCGCGATCCATCAATTGGTGGTGGCACAATGTATGGAACTGATGTCGCAGGCGGTGTCGGGGATGTCACAGGCGACCATCGAACGGTGGCAAAATCAGATGCGATTGGCACAACCGGCCGGTGATTCAGCGGGAGAATGAACGGATATGTCCTGGACTAGCCTGTGCGAACTGGGTGAATTGACCGAAGGGGAGGGAACGTACGTCGAGATTGGCGGATTCCAACTGGCCGTGTTTTTAAGCGAGGGCAAGGTTCATGTGATGGACAACACCTGCCCGCACGCGGGCGGGAGCCTTGCGGGCGGCCATGTAGAAAACGGCTGCGCGGTCTGTCCGGTGCATCAATGGTGCTTTGGGTTGGAAGATGGACTTCTATCCGGTTCCAAGGGGTTTGCGGTGAGGGTTTATCCCACCCGGCTGATGCCGCGCGATGGAAAGCAGACCTTGGTGCAGGCCGAATTGCCGATTTATTAAAAGAATCGCCGCGGTTGAATGAGCGGGCGGTTACTTGCCCAGCAGGGCGCGCTCCACAAATCCGGTGTCCACATCCCCGGATTGGAAAAACTGATTGTCCATGATCTGTAAGTGCAGCGGGATGGTGGTCTTCACCGGCGCGATGTGAAACTCGCTCAGCGCCCTCCGCATGGCCGCGATCGCCAGGGCGCGGGTGGGGCGGTGGACGATTAGCTTGCCGATCATCGAATCATAATTGGGCGGAATGCGATAACCCGCATAGGCGTGTGAATCCAGCCGAACGCCCGGGCCGCCCGGAGCGCGAAATTCCTCGATCAACCCGGGCGATGGGGCGAAATTGCGAGCTGGGTCTTCGGCGTTGATCCGGCATTCGATGGCACAGCCATTTTGCGGAATGTCCTTTTGCTTGAATGGCAGCGGTTCGCCGGCGGCGATGCGAATCTGCTGCTTGATCAGATCGATCCCCGTGACCTGTTCGGTCACCGGATGCTCGACTTGAATGCGGGCATTGACTTCGAGAATGTAGAAATTCTGTTTCTTATCGACCAGAAATTCCACCGTACCGGCGTTGGTATAGCCGGCCGCCTTCACCAGGCGGACTGCCGATTCGCAGAGCTTTTCACGCACATCCTGCTTCAGGACCGGACTGGGGGATTCCTCCACCAGTTTCTGGTGTCGGCGCTGCATGGAGCAGTCTCGCTCCCACAGATGCACCGCGTTGCCGTGGTTGTCGGCCAATATCTGCACCTCAACGTGCCGGCCGTATTCCACATATTTTTCAATATAAACAGTTGAATCCTTAAAGGCGTTCTCGGCCTCCGCCTGAGCCTGTTTCAGACCCGCACGCAGCGACACATCGTTGTGTGCCACGCGCATCCCGCGTCCGCCCCCGCCGGCCGCGGCCTTGATGATGACCGGATAGCCGATCTCGGCCGCCAGTTTCAACGCGGTCTTCTCATCCTCAATGGCTCCATCCGAGCCGGGGACCGTGGGAACCTTGGCTTTTTTCGCCAGCTTCTTGCACGCTACCTTATCCCCCACGGCGGCCATGGCGCTGACCGGCGGGCCGATGAATTCGATTTTGCAGCTCCGGCAGATTTCCGCAAATTGGTCATTTTCAGCCAGAAAACCATATCCCGGATGAATCGCCTGCACATCGGCGATCTCGGCCGCCGAGATGATGTGCGGAATGTTCAGATACGACTCGGCCGGTGGGGCATCACCGATACAGATGGCCTGGTCGGCAAGCTTCAAATAGGCCGCATCCTTGTCGGCGGTCGAATAGACGACGGCCGTCTGCACCCCCATCTCGCGGCAGGCGCGAATGATGCGAAGGGCGATCTCTCCACGGTTGGCAATGAGAATCTTGGAAAACATGGGTTGAAATTCAGCTCCCCGCGGATACCGGTGACAGATACGACAAATGGTGCGCGCAATGAATCAAGTTTAATTTTCGGGCATCGGCGTCATTGAGATTGCCGAAAATCCTGTGCGGCGGAATCCGGCCGGTAAATGTTTTGAACGTTTGCAGGCTGGCCAGCAATGTCTCAATCGCCGCATCACCCGCATCGGGCGGAGGAACCGACGCCTCCGGCGCGGGAATACCATCGGGAAGTCGCCCGGCCGCCAGAATCTGCTGAATTTGCGCCTTGCGGGCATCCTGTTCGGGGGTGTTGGGTGGAAATGGCCCGGGTTTCATGCGGGTTTGCACACTGACGTTCAGATGCCAGCAAACTTGTGGCAAATTCCACGCCCCGGCCTGTTGATAGCCCTTTCGCAGCTTTTGGACATCCGCGATGACATCATCTTCGGTATTGAATTTGAGTGTTTGTCGTCGGCTCATGGCTTGACCAGAAAGAGGGTTTGGCCGAACTCGACACTCTGGCCATTGTTGATCAGCACTTTGGCGATGGTGCCGCGAATTTCGGCCTTGATGTTGTTAAACACCTTCATCGCCTCGATGACGCACACATCCGTCTCCTCATCCACCCGCGTACCAACCGAAACCATTGGTTTGGCATCCGGCGAAGAAGCGGCGTAAAACGTGCCGACCATGGGTGATTTGATGGGAGTCAATCCCGCATCCGCGTCGGCCGGTGCCGCCGGGGCAGCCGAGGCGGCCGGTGGGGCGGATGGGGCGACGACGGCGGGGGGTGCGGCATACATGGGCGCTCCCATGATCGCTCCCTGCGGGCCGCGCTTCAGGATGATCCGCTGCTTGCCTTCGCGGACATCGACGGTGGACAGGTCATTGGCGGCCATGAGCCGGACAATTTCCTGCAACAGCCGTACATCCATCGGGGAATTGGTTAGTGGCTCAGACGATTTCTTTGTTTTTTTCTCGCTCAAGGTCCATGTCCTTGTTCAAGGTTGGCCACCCGTTTGGGTCTATCCCAAATGGTTGGCTTCAAAATTACGATCGAGGCTGGACAGCACCTCGCAACCGGAGTGCGTAATGAGGACATCATCCTCAATGCGAACCCCGCCAATGCCGGGGAGATAAATTCCCGGCTCAACGGTAACGATCATGCCCGGGCGAAGCTCCTCCTCGCCGCCGGTCCTGCGCAACGTGGGCAACTCGTGAATTTCCCGGCCAATGCCATGACCCAGCCCATGTCCAAACTGCTCGCCATATCCGCCGGCGGTGATGATGTCGCGGGCAACGGCATCCGCCTGCAATGTGGTGACGCCGGGACGCAGGAATTTAATGGCCGCCTTCTGTGCCTCGTACGCCAGATTGTAAATTTCCTTCATCTTCGGATTCGCCCGCCCGATGATCAGCGTCCGGGTCAGGTCCGAACAGTATCCTTTGTACAACGCCCCCCAGTCAATCAAAAGGGGCTGATCCTTCTGGACGAGGGTCTCGCCGGGCAGGTAATGGGGCAGCGAACTATTGGCCCCGGATGCGATAATCACCGGAAAGCTGCTGCTGGATGCGCCCCGCGAACGAAGCTCAAAAACCAGCAATCCCGCGAGATAATTTTCGCTCTGACCCACCTCAATCGCACCGCGAATCGCCTCAAACGCCTCCTCGGCGATATTGACCGACTTGCGAATCAGGTTGATTTCCGTGTCATCCTTCACCTTACGGATGTTGGTCAGGACGTTTTCCAGCGGAACCAGTTCCGGGGCCTTTTTGTCTTTTTGTTGCTTGAACGCGGTCAAAAGTGCGTCAATTTGTCCGACCGTGGTGAAATTGGCCTCAAAACCGATCTTTTTCAGATTCGCATCCGCAACCACCGCCGCCACGCTGTCGGCCATCTTCCCATCGCGAATGGTCGTCTTCAGCCATCCCGCCTCAATCTCGGCCTGTTCCTGGTATCGAAAGTCGGTGATCAGGAAAAACCCCTTCTCCGTGATCAGTCCGATGGAATCATCACCCGTAAAATTCGTCAAATAGGCCAGGTCCGGCGGATGGGTCAGCAACAGGCCGTCAATGTCCAGGTGCTTCATCGCATCACGAACGCTTTTATGACGGACTTTAAGATACGCCTTGGCTCGTGATACAACGGTCTTCATGCTGCAAATTCACCCGTGACAAGGATTAACGATTGTTCCCGTGCAATGGACAGTAATCGGGAGGATGGTCTGATGTCAACGGATGTTGGTGGGGGTGTCACCCGGCGAATCGATCAGCTATTTCAGCGTATTGGTCTGATCCAACGCCCCAAATCGCCTATGCCGCATTGAAAAAGCCACAATCGCTTCGTGCAGGTCTTTTTCCGCAAAATCGGGCCACAAGACCGGGCTGATGAACAACTCGGCGTAGCTGATCTGCCATAGCAAATAATTGCTAATCCGCATCTCGCCAGCGGTCCGAATCAGCAAATCCGGGTCTGGCATCCCTGCGGTGTACAAATGCGCGCTGATGGTCTGCTCATCAATATTGTCCGGCTTCAATCGGCCTTGCTCCACTTCACGAACAATAGCACGCACGGCATCGGTGATCTCGGCCCGGCTGCCATAATTGATTGCCAATACAAGGTTTAGGCCATCATTGTTGCGGGTCTGTTCCAGCGTGATGCGCATCTCTTCCAGCACCGGCTCGGGAAGATGATCAAGCCGCCCGATCTGATGGAATCGGATGTTGTTTTTCATCATCGTCGGGCGTTCCTGTTGCAGATAATCAATGTACATCCGCATCAGAAACTCGACTTCTTGGGCCGGACGTTTCCAGTTTTCAATGCTGAATGAATAGAGCGTCAGAAAATCCGGACCGCCGCATTCTTTACGCAGACGGGCCGCCTCGGTCACGATCCGCCGAACCGTGTCGGCGCCGGCCTGATGCCCCTGTATTCGCGGCTTGCCTTGTCGAACCGCCCATCGGCCGTTGCCGTCCATAATGATGGCAATATGGCGCGGAAACCGCTCCGGGGCGATCTTATTTAGTAACTGGTTCGGCGGTTCGGTTTGCATGATGTTCGTCTTGATGTCTCTGATTCATCAGGCGCCGGCGGCCACACCCTCGGCCCGCACGGCCGACTCCGGATGGCGTTCTTCCTCGCAATGAATCAGATGATACTCATACGCATCGAGCAACGCCTGCCAACTGGCGTCGATGATGTTGGCGCTGACGCCGATGGTTCCAAAATTCTCCTTTGAACCATCCGCGCGTTCGCGCCGGCATTCGATGATCACCCGCACGGCCGCCGCGGTCTCCTCGCGGCTGTTGATCACCCGCACTTTGTAATCGGTCAGCCGCACCTGCTCAATCTGCGGGTAGTGTTTCATCAACGCCTTGCGGATCGCGCCATCCAGCGAATTGACCGGGCCATCCCCCTCGGCCACGCGATGTTCCACCTGATCGCCGATCCGCAGTTTCAACGTCGCCTCGGCCACCGGCTCGGCGTTGTGCAACCGCTGGATAATCACACGGTAATGGTCCAGCTTGAAAAACGGCCTGTGTCGGCCGATCTGTTTTCGCAGCAGCAGCTCAAAGCTCCCCTCGGCCGCCTCAAACTGATAACCGGCGTTCTCAAGGTCCTGCACCGTTTCCAACACCTTGCGCAACGCGGCCTTGTCCGTAGCGATGTCGAATTTGTTGCCGAGTTTGGCCGTGATGTTGCTGGCCCCCGACATTTCGCTGATCAGGATTTTTCGCGTATTGCCCACGGCTTCGGGGTTGATGTGTTCGTAGGTGCTGGCATCCTTCTGCACCGCGTGAACGTGCATCCCGCCCTTGTGGGCAAAGGCGCTGGAGCCAACATATGGGCGGCTGGGAACGAGGTTGATATTGGCGGTTTCGTAGACGTACCGGCTCACCTCGGTCAATTTGCGCAGCGAATCCTCCCGCAGGCAGTCATAACCATATTTGACTTTCAGGTTGGCGATCAGCGGGATCAGGTCCATGTTGCCGCATCGCTCGCCGACGCCGTTGATGGTCCCCTGAACGTGCTTGGCCCCGCCACGCACACCCGCCAGGGCATTGGCGGTGGCCACGTCGCTATCATTGTGGGTATGCACGCCGATCATCGCGCCGGTCTCTTTGAGTACGGCCGCGACGGTGGATTCCACAAATTCAGGCATACTGCCACCCAATGTGTCGCACAGACACAGCACCGTTGCCCCCGCCTCCAGCGCCGCGTGCAGCGTCCGCAGGGCGTATTGCGGGTTGTCGCGATAGGTATCGAAAAACAGTTCGGCATCATAAACAACCTTTCGGCCGGCCGAGGTCATCAACCGAACCGTATCCTTGATCATCTCCAGGTTTTCTTCCAGGGAGACATTGAGCACCTTTTTGACATGAAAATCACTGGTCTTGCCGACGATCGTCACCACGGGTGTTTGAGCATCCAAAAGCGATTTCATACCCGGATCATCCTCGGCTTTCATGCCGCGACGGCGGGTCATGCCGAAGGCCGAAACCTTGGCGTGTTTAAGGCGGACGGTGCGAATTTCGCGAAAGAAG
This sequence comes from Phycisphaerales bacterium, assembly GCA_020847545.1. Taxonomy (GTDB): domain Bacteria; phylum Planctomycetota; class Phycisphaerae; order Tepidisphaerales; family Tepidisphaeraceae; genus JADYZN01. The sequence goes on along the minus strand of JADLBV010000091.1, from coordinate 51,431 downwards.
GCCGCATCCTTGGGATTGGAGAGGGGGAACCCTCCCTCGACATAATCAACGCCCAGTTCATCGAGTTTTTGGGCGATCAGCAGCTTGTCCTGCAAAGACAGATTAAACCCCTCCCCCTGCGTGCCGTCGCGGAGGGTGGTGTCGTAGATTTCGATTCGGCGTGTCGTTGCCATGGTTGCCATCCAGTCCATAAACAAAAATGCCCCGCCATCATGGGCAGGGCCTGATCAGTCGCAACAGATGCACACAAAAGCCCTACCCGCGTTGCCGAGGGGTAATTTGTATCGGGCCGATCTGTGTGCGAAAAAAGAACATTAAGAGCATGATATCCCGTATGTTGCCATAGGTCAAATCCGCTGGTCCGGCGGGGGGGGTCGCGAGGTCTGTTAAATCTTCTTAAACAGCAGGCTCGCGTTGTGCCCCCCAAAACCAAAACTGTTGCTCATGGCATAGTTGATTTTGCGGTCGCGCGCCTTGTGGGGCACATAATCCAGGTCGCATTCGGGGTCCGGATCGTCCAGATTGATGGTGGGGGGGGCCAGGTTGCGCCAGACCGCCATCGCGGTGATCAACGCCTCCATGCCGCCGCTGGCGCCCAGCGAATGGCCCATCTGACTCTTGGTTGAGCTGACGGCCAGCTTATGCGCGTGTGCCCCAAAACAGGCTTTCATCGCCTTGGTCTCGGCGATGTCACCCAGCGGCGTGCTGGTTCCGTGGGCGTTGATGTAATCGACAACCTCCGGATTGACCCCCGCATCAGCCAGTGCCCGCCGCATTGCCAGGGTCGCCCCGCGCCCTTCGGGTTCGGGGGCGGTAATGTGCGAAGCGTCGCCGCTCATGCCGTACCCCAGCAACTCGGCGTATATCCGCGCACCGCGTCTTTTGGCGTGTTCGTATTCCTCCAGCACCACCACGCCCGCCCCTTCGCTCATGACAAAACCATCGCGCCCCTTGTCAAACGGGCGGCTGGCTTTTTGCGGATGTTCATTGCTGGTCGACAAGGCGCGGGCGGCGCAAAAACTGGCCATGCCCAATTCGCACAACGCCGCTTCCGATCCGCCGGCGATCATCACATCCGCCATGTCATATTGGATGTATCGGCCGGCGTCGCCGATGGCGTTGGATCCCGTGGCACAGGCGGTCGCCACCGCGCTGTTGGGGCCTTGAATCCCGAACATGATCGAGACATTGCCGCTGGCCGCGTTGACCATCAGCCGTGGGACCGTGAACGGACTGACCCGGCCCGGCCCGCGTTCGATCAGAATTTTGTTCTGTTCTTCCAGCGTCTCGATCCCCCCGATGCCGCTGCCGATCATCACGCCGCAGCGCAGCCGGTCTTCCGATTCAAAATTCAACCCCGAGTCCTTGACCGCGCTGACGGACGCCGCCAGGCCAAACTGGCCGAACCGGTCCATCCGCTTGGCCTCGCGGCCATCGACGCCGTATTTCGTCACGTCAAAATCAAGGCATTCGCCGCCGATCTTGACGGGGTATTTGCCGGTGTCCCAGCGGCGGATGGTGACAATGCCGCTTTTGCCGGCACAAACCGCCTCCCACACCTGGTCGGCCAATTCGCCCAGCGATGAGACGATCCCAAGACCCGTTATGACGACACGGCGTTTGCTCATATCCTGTTCCGACCCGCGGACGCTGGGGCATCGGCCACCCGCCGCGCAGACGGGTGGCGAGACTCATTACCGATCCCGACCGGTCCAGCGGTGATTATTTGCTGGAATGTTCCTTGATGTAGTCGATCGCCTGCCCGACGGTCTGGATCTTCTCCGCTTCTTCGTCGGGGATGGACAGCTCGAACTCATCCTCAAATTCCATCACCAGTTCGACCGTGTCCAGCGAGTCGGCGTTGAGATCGTTGATAAAATGCGTCTCGCGAGTGATCTCGCTTTTATCAACGCCCATCTGCTCACTGACAATCTCGATGACCTTCGTTTCGATCTCTTCCATAGGCTCCACCTGTGATGCAAAGTTATGCCCCGGCCACACGCCGGAACGTTCGCAAACTATAGCCGTCACATACCCATTTGCAACAGCCTGTCACACCTTGAATTACACTCTTATCATGCCGATGGCGGGGATGAACCCTGCCCGCTTTACATGACCATTCCACCATCAACACAAATTACCTGACCCGTCACATAACTCGAATCAGCGCCGGCCAGGAATGACACCGCCGCCGCGATCTCGTCGGGCACGCCGAACCGCTTCATCGGGATATGCCCCTTGACCGTATCCTTGATCTGGTCATTGAGCACATCCGTCATGTCCGTTGTGATGAAACCGGGCGCCACGCAGTTGCAGGTGATGTTCTTCCCGGCCAGTTCCTTGGCCACGCTCTTGGACAGGCCGATCAATCCCGCCTTGCTGGCGGCATAGTTGGCCTGCCCGGCGTTGCCGGCCACACCCGCCACGCTGCTGATGTTGATGATCCGGCCTCCTTTGGTTCGCATCATCGGCCGGGCGGCCGTCCGGATCGCCACGAAGGCGCTTTTGAGGTTGGTGTTGATCACCTGGTCAAAATCCTCATCCTCCATCCGCAGGATCAGTCCATCCCGCGTGATGCCGGCGTTGTTGACCAGCACATCCAGCCGGCCGTGCGCTTCGGCGATTTTTTCAATCGCACCGGCCAATGCCTGCGAATCAGCGATATCACAAGCCAACGCCTCAGCCGATCCGCCCGCGTCCTTGACCTGGGCGCACACCTCCGAAAGCTTGTCGGCGCTGCGCGCCACCGCCACCACATGAAAACCATCTTTCGCCAGCCGACGCACAATCGCCGCCCCGATCCCGCGTGATCCGCCGGTCACAAATGCCACTTTCTTCTGATCCATGATCCTCTCGCTAACTCCCTCTCCCTCCGGGAGAAGGTGATTTACCTGGTCCCATGCGCTCCGGCAGTGGGGGCCAGCGATTCGACCGTTGCCAGACTCTCAATGGGCAGCCGGCGGTTGATCCGTTTGGCCAGTCCCGCCAGTGTCCTGCCGGGGGCCAATTCCACAAACCGCGCCCCATCCTGAGCCACCAGCTTCACCATGATCTGTTCCCACCGCACCGGTTTGACAATCTGGTCAACCAGTAATTTGCGGATCGAATCCACATCACCGTGAGGCTCGGCCGTCACGTTGGAATAAACCATTGTCTTTGGTTGCCGGAAATCGACCTTCGCCAGCTCGGCCGACATTAAATCGGCGGCGCTTTGCATCAGCGGGCTGTGAAACGCGCCAGCCACCTTCAACGCCACCGCCTTGAATCCTTTGGCCTCGGCCCCCTTTAACGCCCGTTCGCACGCTTCAATGGCCCCGCTGACCACAACCTGCCCTGGTGCGTTAAAATTGGCGGTGACCAGCACCTGCCCTTTGGCCTCATCCTGACACAATTGTTCCACGGCCGCATGGTCGGCCCCCATGATCGCCACCATGCCGCTGGGGGATGCCACCGCCGCCTGCTGCATGTAACGCCCGCGCGCCGCGACCAGTTTTAAGCCTTCTTCAAATGAAAAGACGCCGGCCAGATGCAATGCCGTGTATTCCCCCAAACTTAAACCCGCATAGGCCGACACCGACGCCGGATCGATCAATCCCGCCCGCTGTGCCGCGCGATAGGCCGCGATGCTCGTGACATAAATTGCCGGCTGGCTGATATCGGTCTGATTGAGCCGTTCCTCCGGGCCATTAAAACAGATCGACGACAGGTCAAAACCCAAAATCGAATTGGCCCGCGCGAAGGTCTCTTTGGCCACCTCGATGGAGGCGTCGAAATCCTTCCCCATCCCGACGGTCTGCGCTCCCTGTCCGGGACACAAAATGTATGACTGATTGCCCATACTGTAGCGTCTAAATTCCCTTTATTTGTCGGCCTACATCCGCACGACCGCGTTGGCCCAGGTCAGCCCGCCGCCAAACGCCACGAAAATCACCACATCACCCTGTTTCAGCTTCCCTTCACGGACCGCTTCATCGAGCGCGATCGGGATCGAGGCGGCCGAGGTGTTGCCGTATTTCGCGATGTTCACAAACGCCTTTTCCGCAGGCAATCCCAGCTTCTCCATCGCCGAATCGATGATCCGCTGGTTGACCTGATGCGGCACGATCAGCTTGACCTGATCGGCCGACAATTCGCACGCCCGCATGGCGTTTTCGATCAATTCCTCAAACCGGGTGACGGCGAATTTGTACACTTCCCGCCCCTTGATCTTCATGAATTGCTGACGGCCGGCCACCATGTTCGCGTCAATCGGGTGTCGGCTGCCGGGATCGCAATGCAGCAAATCCCAACCATGCCCATCGGCGTGCAGGCTGCTGTAGATCAATCCACGGTTGCGGTCGGCGCTGGGTTGCAATATGACCGCGCCGGCCCCGTCGCCAAACAATATACAACTACCCCGATCGGTATAGTCGGTGATCCGGCTGAGCGTCTCGGCGCCGATGACCATGACATTGCGATACCGTTCGGCCTTCACAAACGCCGCCCCGGTGTCCAACGCATAAATAAACCCGCTGCACGCCGCCCCCACATCCATCGCCGGCGTGCTGTCCAGCCCCAATGAGGCGGCCACAAAACAGGCGGTGGATGGGAAAACCATCTCGGCCGAGATGGTGGCGCACAGGATCAAATCCAAATCCTTGGCTTCCAGTGATGCGGCCTTGAGCGCCCGCGTGGCGGCATGACTGGCCAGCGTCGCGGTCGATTCGCCCGTGCCGGCGATTCGACGTTCGCGAATGCCCGTCCGTTGCACGATCCACTCGTCGTTGGTCTCCACCATTTTGGACAGGTCATCATTGGTCAGCCGTTTTTCCGGCACAAAGCTGCCCGTCCCGACGATGATGGCTCCGACATTAGGCATGATCTTTCCCTGATCTGGCATCCGTATTCAAACGTCAACCGTTATTCTTCCCCCACCGGAATGCTGCTTTCAATCCGCTGGACGATTTTCTGGTTGACGCCGCTGTTGACCAGTTGTTTGCCCACCCGAATGGCATTCTTGATCGCCCGGCTGTCCGATTTGCCGTGACAGATCAGGCAATATCCACCCACACCCAACAGCGGCGCGCCGCCATATTCCTGCCAGTCATGCTTCTTATAGATTTTTTTCATCACCGGCTTGAATTGCTCCAACAATTCGGGGGCAAATTCCTGCAACTCGGCCAGAATCGTCTGAAACAGCCCTTCGGCCATTCCTTCGGTGAATTTCAGCACAATGTTACCGACAAACCCGTCGCAAACCACCACATCCACCACCCCTTTGAACAGGTCGCGACCTTCAACATTCCCCACAAAATTGATCTGCGGCTCATCCCGCATCAATTTGCGCGCTTCCTTGACGGTGGTGGTCCCTTTGGCGTCTTCTTCGCCGATGGAGAGCAGCCCCACACGCGGGGTTTCAACCCCGCAGACGGCATGGGCGTATGCGCCGGCCATCAGGGCATATTGCTGTAAGTGCTTTGGTTTGGGGGATATATTGGCCCCCACATCGCAGATGACGATCGGGCCGTGAAACGTTGGCAAAATCACCGCGATGCCAGGCCGGCTGACCCCAGGGAGCGTCCTCATCCGCAATTGTGCCGCCGCCACGCACGCCCCGGTATTGCCTGCGGAAATCACCACATCCGCCTCGCCTTTGGCGACCATTTTGCACATGACGGAGATTGAACTGTCCGGCTTGCCGCGAATGGCTTCCACCGGCGGATCATCCATCTCGATGACCTGCGTTGTCGCGACTATTTTGAAAATGGATCGGATCGCGGGGGGCAGCCCGCATTGTTCCAGCCCCTGCTTGATGATTCCCTCATCCCCAACCAAATGGACGACATCCTGTTCGTCCAGAAGGGCGGCCGCCTCCCAGCAACCCTTGAGGATCGCATCCGGCGCATGATCGCCACCCATCACATCGACCGCAGCTCGCACCGTTGTCTCCTCTGGCTTTTAACCCAAAGATCAGGCGCCGGCCTGATCCATCTGCAGTGCCAATTTTGGATTGACAAACCCGCAATTGTCGCACGCGCAGTGCGGCAGTTTGGCGTTGCCACATTGCGGACAACGAACATAATGAATCGGCTTTAAAGCCTGATGCGAACGGCGTTTACGCTTACGCGACTTGCTGTGTTTCTGTACCGGAACCATGAATCCAACTCCTGCAACCAACGCGGCCAAACGCACGCGCCGTAAACCGCTTAATGATAAGCGATTAGAACAACCAAGGCCGGCGGATACCTCGACCCGCGACCAGCGGAAAGAGCGGTACGTTAGGCCCTGAGGGTGGTTCTGTCAAGTTTTCGAGAGCGTCCCAAAATTGTGAAATTACGTCAGGCTCTCAATTTCGTGCTTCTGAATCGCGTGCCCGAAGAGCCGAAGATCCGCCATTTTACCTTTGAAAAAATCATGCGCGCCATAGCCGATGGCCAGCGGAAGGTAATTGGTCAGGTCCATTTGAGCGACGTCGGCCGTGGATTGGCCTTTGAGTTGACCATTTATATATAGTCGGGCGGTGTTGACATCACGCACGGCGGCGACTTTGTGCCAGCCGGTGGTCAGTTGGTGGCTGTCGCTGGCGACGGCCCCGACATTCATGGCATAAACATTGCCGGCGGGGAGCGAACCCACAAAGAGCCTCCCATCATGCACCGCCATGCTCCATGCCCGGCGATATTTGACGCCCTGGGTGTTGTCAACATTGCCGACGTTGGTCCATCGGTGGGGGCCGTCAAATCGATACACATCGGCCGCGGGCAGTGTGCCGGCATACATCATGCCGTTGTAGATGCACATGCCCATGACCTCTTTTTCATCGGGATGGAACTGGCCGTAATCCTCCCAGCCGATGCCGGTGGCGGATTTGAATACCTTGCAGTTGGGCCAGGTGCCGGTAAACAACTCGCCACGATGGACCACGAAGGAATACATCTGGTCCTCGTTGGGGATTTTTCCGCAGGCGGTCCATTCATTGGTATGGTCATCAAAGCGGTAGACCCCATCGGAGTCGGGCAATGATGTGAAGGTGATTTTGCGTTCGGGCGGGGGGCCTTGATGGCGAAGTCCGCGATTGCTGGCGCCGTATAAATGGCCGCGCCATTGGCACAGGCTCAGAAAACGGGGATACCCATCAGCGCATCGTGTCCATTTCCCATCAGCCTCCAGTCTATGCAGGCCCCTGGAGTAGCTGGGAGCGCCGTAGAGTCGGCCGCGATAAATGGCAAGATTGTATAAATCCTCCGATTCCGGATTGGGGTTGCCGCAATCGTGCCATTTGCCATTTTCATCCAGCCGCCAGACGCGGGTTTCGAGATTCAGATTGCCGACCAGCGGCAATGAGGAGTTGCGCGGGTCATATCGTCCGGTTGCGGCATAAAGCACACCATCAATCGACGCCAGCCCGAAGGCCGTGTTGGCTTTGCAGGGAAGTTGGGTGTCTTCCCACTGTTGGTTGCCGGCGTATCGGAAAACCCGCCCGATTTCGGTATCTCCAAATTCAGATGTGGCGGCGAAAAGTTCGCCACGATGGGCGGTCAGCGCGCTAATCAGCCGAGCATTGCCCGGCCGGCCGCAATCGGTCCATTTGGGCGTGGTGCCGGCGTCAAACGAAAAATTCAGATTGCGATAGTTTGATGAGGCGCTGGTGACGCCGCCATGATCGACGACCGACCAGTTGAATCCGGATCGCGTGATGGGGTCAAATTTGCTCGCGATGTCGCCGATGCTCTCGGCCTCGCCCGCGTCGATCCAGATGCGCGCCGACAGCGTGAAATTGTCACGTCCAAAACGCGACTCGGAATCCTGGATGACCAGCCTGGCATCGCGGCCATTGAATACCGCGCCATGGGAATCGTAGGTCAGATTTCCCTTGGGAGTTCCATGCAGCGCATCCGAGACAGCGTTCTTGGAATGACCCTGCAACGGCCAATGGGCGATCAGGTCGGTTGATTTTGATGAACTCATTTTTATTTCTTGGAATCCTGTAAATTAAAGGTTGTCTGTGCCGACAGGCCGGAGATCAAATCCTCGGCTTGCACCTTCCATTGCCCCGGCCGGTCGTTGATGGCCGGATGGAATGGTACTTCAATCGATCCATCCGTGGCACAATAATATTCGCTGACATCCGATTCGTATCCCTTGGGATCGGTGACGGTCAGTTTCAACGGGAACAACCCCGGTTGTGTCTTTCCATCGTTGTCCAGCACTTTGATCTTCAACGCAATCGGCTCGCCACCCAGAACGCCATCGGTCGCGGTCAGTTCCACCTTCTGCAACGGATGGGGATAGAAGGCGATGATGGTGCCGCCCAGATCGCTTAGATCGACCGGGAAGGAGACCTCAGCCGGGGTTTTGCCATCCGATGCGGTCTGGGTCGTCAAGTCGATTTTTTTTCGTCCGATCAGGTCATAGGCGACCAATCCGGCCTGTGATGTTTTCATGCGGACGTTGACCGTCTGCGGGATGAGTTTTTCCAGAATGGCCTTGTATTGCCCCATCCTCGGCCCATATTCACGGCGGTCGTTGATGACGAACAGATATTTGACGCCATTGCTTTCGGTCTGATTGAACAGCACATCCATCCGGTCGCTCCAGACCGAAGGATCGACCTTGCCGCCGAGCGTTTTGCGCAATTGCTCGGCATAGGAGAGCATGATGAGCCGGTCATCCTCGGCCGTCACGCCCGCGACCTGTTCCATGGCGGTGGTTCCGGGTTTGATGTGATCGTCACTGCCGGTGCCGACGTGCATCTGGTTTTTCAAAATCGCGTTGGCGTTCACCTTGTTTCGATAAGTGAAATCAAAATCAAAGCGGATGACGTTGGAAAATTTCGGCCCAAGATACTGGTCGGCGATCAAAATGCCGCCCCGTTTTTGGAATTCCTGAATCTTGCGATAGACCGTGGAGGTCAGCGTGTCGCATTTGGGCATCACCAACACATCGTATCCATCGAGGCCGTTCTGCTCGATGGTCTGGTCAAAGACGATGTCGGTGTTGAGATGCGCCATCTCCATGACGGATTGGAAATGAAGAATCTGTTCATTGGGATACCCCAGCAACCCCGGCGAACGCGAATGGACGCGGGAGGAGTATGAATTGAGCAGCGCGATCCTGCGCGGCGAACGCTTCAATTGGCGGATCATCGGCCCGTAGGGAAGATATAATTTTTCCGACATCTGTTTGATCGCATCGGAAGATTCGGGCGGTACGCGCCAGGTGTCCTTGGCGTATTTCACCGGGTCGATTTCGCTGCCGTAAAAATAACCGACGATCGGGACGACGCGGGACATGACGATCCAGCTTGTTTCGCGGATGCGGTCCGGCCCCATCATGGTCCACCATTTTTCCTCCGGCGCGATGGAGCCGGGATAATTGAGCATGGTGATGACCTGCAGCGGCGTCTGGTTGGCCGGCTTGCACGCCGCGATCAGCGTGTCGATGTAGATCATCAGCTTGGGATCGGGGTTGGTGTAGGTCCAGGTCTCGATCAGGTCCAGGCCGGGATAGATGTCGTAAATGGCGGCCGTGCGATAGGGGTCGGCCAACACCTTCACATCGGGACGGAACCGATGAACCACCTCGGCGGCGCGCTGGCAGACCAGCGCCGTGCCGTTCCCCTTGGTGTAGACATATTTCTTGTAGTTGTACGCGCGGTCGTCGTCGGGGATGACGCCGGGGGCGATGTAATTGACATCCCCGATCTCATCCGGCGTGAAACCCAGCTCCTTTTTCATCAGTTCCAGGCCGCCGATGTTGGTGTTGGCCTCCCACAGGTCATCGACCCATTCCATGCCGACAAAGGCGAACTTCAGATTCGGGTAATCCCCGATCGACCGCATCATCAACTCGTTGGCTTTGTTTTGAAGTTCCGCGACGACCGGGTTGAAGGGGTTGTAATACTGTTCGGGATTGCGGCCGGCTCCCTTGTATTGGATGTCATCGCCGGCCGGTGGCGGATCGAGCGTAAAATCACGCACCCACAGGCCGTTGTGGGGGCAAAAAGTGGTGTCGATGCCGCGGCGCATCGTTTCATCCATGCTCGGCCAGGTCAGGGGGCCCATGATCTGCTCCAATGTTTCCTCCGGCTTGGACTTGGAGGTGGGGAACATTGGTCCGCCGGCGCTGGTGAATCCATGCTTGTCATAAAAATTCTGAACCGGCCCGCCGTTCATCCAGAGCCAGATGTCCAGCCGTTCGGGATTGGGGCGTGGGATCAGCGAGATCACAAATTTGGCGGTTGCCAAAATCTGATCCTGTTTCATCAACGTGATGGTCAGCATGTAATCCGGGCCGGCGCGTAATTTAATGGTGGGGAGGTCCAACGTGACCGATTTGGACTGGCCGGCGTCCAGATTGTCGATGTTTTGGCTGACGGAGATCAGACTCTCCTTCTCAACCCGCAGCGTCGCTCCCTGTATCGCCTGTGATCCATTGTTCTGGCATAGGATCGTCAGTTTGACCTCCTCGCCGCGATAGTAGGTCTTGCGGTGCGTCTCGACGGTGAGTTTCACATCCTGTTGTGCCGCTTGGATGGTTGAGGTTGAACCCAGAGCCATGGCGCAAAGCGCCAATGCAAGAAGAAGTCGCATCAATTGCTCCAATAAGGTTATCGCGGAAACCACACGCCGACATAAAATCGGCTGGTCAGGTCGCTGGTGTTGTATCCCGGGCCGTAGACATCATGGTTGTACGCCTCATCCCAAGACATGGGGCGAACCGATCCATCGGCATAAAGGAAGTTAATCCATTTCATTCCATCGTGACGGAATGCGTCCATGGGTGGGTCCTGCAATGGCAGGCCATAGCCGCTGGAGCCAACCTGTGTCGAATTGGCTTCGCTGACAATGATGACGCGATCTCGCGGCGCGGTGAGTTCGTTGTAGCGGTGGAAATTGTAATTGTAGATTTGAGGATATGGCCCCATGCCGCAGATCCAGAGATTGACGCAGTAGTCATGGTAAACGAATTGCCGGGTCTCCGCCGGGCAGAGCCAGACGCCACGATCCCAGAAATCGTTCGCCCATGGGAGATAATTTTTTGGGCTGTTGGGGCCGACTTTGGCCAGCCGTTCGTGCCAGGGGCGATCACCGCCGAACGCGCCGGTGACCGGATCATTTCCCGGGGCATAACCAGGGCAGATGTAGTTTTTGTAATCCATGGCGTACTGCACAAATGCCAGATTGATCTGTCGAAGGTTGCTCATGCAGGAGACACTGACGGCCGCGGAACGCGCCTTGGTGAGCGCCGGCATCAGAATCGAGATCAAAAGCGCTATAATGCCGATGACGACCAGCAATTCCACGAGAGTGAACGCCTTTTTGATATGATTCAGCATGACGCACTCCTTTGAATTTATTCCGTCCGTCCAAGTGGTTCGGCCACGGACAGATCTGCGTTCACTCCCTCTCCCTGAGTACAGGGAGAGGGAGTCAAGGCTTGGTACCAAACATTGATGCTCAAGAACCATGGTCTCCTGTTTAGCCTCAAATTCGGCGTCGGCGAGGCCGCAGCAATCCCAGACCGGCACTGACCGCGAGCAGACTCAACGTCGTCGGTTCGGGGACGACAACCAGCAGGTTGTCAACGAAACCTCGGACAGTAGTGGTTGTGCTATACCCAGCCGAAAATCCGAATGATTGAACGGAGGCCAGCGCTGTATAGAAATCAAACTGTGTGATACTGCCGCTTCCGGCGGTTAAGGGCACGTTATCCAGTGTGCCTGACCATTTGTCGGTTGAGGTGTCGTAATTGATCACAATCGTATGAGAGGCATTATGAGTGAGTGTTTGGTCCAGAGTTCCCTGACCGCCATAATTCACGATATTGCCACTATTGTTGAATGCAAACCAGACGCCCAAATCTGATCCGTTTTGGACGGTGCTATTTCCGATTCGGACTTCAAAGTATGGGGTGGTCCATGTGCCGTCCTTGGTGCTCCAGAAATCAAAGGAAAAAGTTCCGGTGGTGGAAGCTCCCGATGCTGAGAAAACTGCGTTGGCGGAGTTTGGGTCTGAGTTGTCCTCTACCAAAAGACTATGGTTGCCGGATGCGGCGAATGGATCGACCGGGTTGGTGGATGAATCCACAACTTCAATATGGCCGGAAGTGTATAAGGTTCCTGATGGCGCACCGCCAGGGGTGTCACCTTCAAAATTCTGGGACAAAATGGCGGCCGAAGCCGACGATGCACCCACAGCCAACGCGGCCGTAACGAGTGCGGCGGACATGATTCGAGTGGACATGATGCTCCTCCAAAAAAGTGAAATGTTGCATTTCACGTACACGATCATTGAGCAGCCTCCGCAGGCTGGATAACGACGTTATCCACAAAAACCCGCGAGGTTTCATTGGTGCTGTATCCTGAGCCAAAGCCAACCGATTGGATGGAAGGGACGGCGTTCTTGAAGCCAAATTCCTTGACGGTTCCCCCTTTGGCGGTCAGTTCCTTGCCGTCGAGCTTTCCGGTCCATTTTCCGGTTTTGGCGTTGAATTGGACTTCCAACTTGTGGGGTTTGTTGAATGTGGCGGTGTTGTCCAATGTGCCGCCGGCTTCATCCTTGATCGAGCCATTGGGATAAAATCCGATCCAGACGGCGATATCCGACCCGGAGGTAATCCGTCCGGTGCCGAGGCGCACATCCAGGTAAGGCACGTTCCAGGTTTTGTCCTTGGTCAGATACAAATCCAGGGTCAACGTGCCGGATTCCAGACCGTCGGCATTGAGTGCGAAGGCGGCGTTGGCGGAGGTTTCCATGACGCTGTCTTCGAGCATCAGGCTCTTGTTGTCCGCTGTGGCGAATGGGTCATCCGGATCATCGGGGGAATCGACGACCTCAACCCGGCCGGAGGTGGCAATGGTGCCGGTGGGGGGGCTGCCCGGATCGTCATTTTCAAAATCCAATGACAATCCGCTGGTGTGGACCGAGTATGCGCCCAGCGACAACATCGCCGCGATTAAGCAGGCTGACAGGTTTCGAGCGGACATGTCCACTCCTCCGTATCTGAAGGGTTTGATCGAACATCCGGCGATGATTCCGATATCGCCTCGCCGGCGGCGTTGTATTGGGAAATTTCATCCGCCAACTCAGCCGACACCGACAGCGAATGACGCAGATCAAGCTGGCAATGAATGGTGCGGCCCAGGATTCGACGCTGGTTGGTGCGGATCATCTCCAGCATCATGTCGGCGGCGGTGTGGCCCATCTGGTCCATCGGCTGTGCGACAACGCCGATGGTCTTGTGGGCCTGTTCGTTGATGATCGAACCCGTTCCGCCGATCACCGCAACCTGTTCAGGCACGCGAAGGCCGGCCTGATGCAACGCGCGCTCGGCGCCGACCGCCAGCAAATCGCCGAACGCGACCACCGCCTGCGGCGGTTGATCGACACGGGCCAGATATTCCCGAATGGCCTGATATCCATCGGATTCCATGACGCCATTGACGCTCAGGACTTCGATGTCGCGGGTGGAAACGCCCGCGTCGAGAAACCCCTGATAAAAACCGGTGGCCTTGTCCATGGCCGTGATGGCTTCATTGAGCGCGGTCGTCAGATAGACCACACGATGCGCCCCGCTCTGGGCACAGCATTTGCCCACAAGTCGCATGGAGCCGAGGTTGTCGGCCTCGACGAAATTCAACGGGCGATTTTTGTGCGGCCGGCTGATGGTCAACCAGGGAATGCCGCGCCGATCCAGTTCGGCCGTCACCTCGTCCAATTCGGGCGAGTTCCAGGTCAGGACGCCCGCGAGACTGTCTCCCAGCCGATCGAGATGCCCGCACATGATGCGGTTCAAATCCCCATCGCTCTCATACCAGGGGAGCTGCGCCATCGTGAAATGGGCGTCGAACAAATGTTTTTCAAAGGCCCGGACAATGTGGTGGCCCCAGCTAGTCGGCAAGTAACTGTCAATCCGCATTCCGGCGATGCCGATCAGATGGGCCTTGGATCGAGAGACGGTGGAAGCATCCGCAGGCACGGCCGGCGTGCCGGATGGAACTCTGCGCACCTTCGCGCCGCGGCGGGGAAGGCATTCGACAATGTTTTGGGTTTCCAATTCTCGCAAAGCCACCTGAACGGTTCCCAAGCTGACGCCATGTTGGCTGGCAAGTGTGCGGGTGGAAGGGAGATACGATCCGATGGCGATGTCGCCGCGCTCGATGGATTGGGAGATCCAACGCGCCAAATTCCTGCTTCGGGTTCCAATTGCTGTATCGCTCATTGATCCGATCAGTTTGACGATGCAATTTAATTTTTATCCTGACAACCGGTATTGTCAAGTAAATTTTCACATTTCTTTGGTTCATCTGATCGATACAGATGGTTGGATTTGACGAAATTCAAGTCATTTCCTATGGTTGTGGCACTGTGAAATCAGTGATTTTCCTATGTTTGGCCTGTCTGGTGTTGCAATCGACGCCGTTGCGGGCTTGCGCATGGGAGGAGATGGCGCTGGGGAGCAGTTGTCACGACCGCACATCAGATGCTGAAAAATCGGATGTGGAGCGGGCGGCGGTGGATGGGTGCGTTTCGCATCCTGCCGACCAGAGCCATCATTGTGTGTGCGAGCGTCCAAAGGCGTCGGCCGACCGGTCCGGGGTGGTTCACATGGGGGTGGACATGCTGCCGGCGGCGTATCACGCCCCGGTTATGGTGATCGAGCCAGTCTCGTTTTGCCTGAATTTTGCGGCGCGGACGCTCATTGAGCCAACTCCGCCGGCGCGAAACCTTCCTTTGCTGAATTGATTTTTATTTCCATTCCAACGGAAACCAGACCCTTCATTGGGTTTTGGTGAGGGTTGCGCTGCGCTTGGGGGTGGAAATGAGGATCGGTCTTGAATCGTAAGATTATATTTCTGCTGGTTTTAGGTGGATTTGTGGCGGGATCTGGTTGTGCCAGTCCGCCGCGGGTGGATTCAGAAAATCGGATCGCACAGGCGGCCGGTTTGGGTCAAGCCATCGAATATCGCACGTCCGGCGGACCGGATGATGTAGGGGAGGTTTCGGGCGATACGCTGACGATGGAGCAGGCGGTGCGGTGGGGGTTGGAGCGGTCGTCGAAGGTTCAACAGGCATTGGCGCGCACACGAGTGGCGATGTCGGAGGCCGAGCAGGTTCGATTGTTGCCCAATCCGATTCTCAGCGTTGTTTTCAGATTTCCCGAAGGTGGGGGGAATCCGACGATTGAGGCGGGATTAGCGGCGGAGGTTTTTTCGCTGTTGCGAAGGCCGGGCGAGATGCGGGCGGCAGATTTGAAGCTGCGTTCGGCCGGCGCTGAGTCGCTGGTCGAGGCGTTGAACGTGGTGTTGAGCGTTCAGGAGCAGTTTGTCGCGGTGCAGGGGTTGGAGGCGGAACTGTCGTTGTTGGAACAACGGCGAAAGGAACTGGACGGGGTGTTGGAGCGGGAAAAGTCGCGCAAGTCGGCCGGCGAATCATCCGGGTTGGATGTGCTGGGGTTCAAGTTGGAACGCGCCAAGGTGGATGCGGATCTGATGGATCGTCGGTCGTCGCTGCGTGAGGCGCAATTGGGATTGACGAGGCTGATCGGGATGCCGTCGGGGCATTTGCAGTGGCGGGTTGTGCCGTGGCGGGCGGAGGAGATTGATGGGGGGGATGAATCGGCGTGGGTGGAATCGGCGCTGGAACATCGGCCGGAAATACAGGCGTTGCGGTGGGAGTTGGCCGCATTGGGGGAGGAGGCTGATCTGGCATCATCCCCTTGGCGGGAAGGAACGGAAGCGGGCGTGGCGGCCGAGCGAGATGGAGGCAAATGGTCGGTGGGGCCGTCGGTGTCGGTGCCGATTCCATTTCTGGATTGGGGGCAGGCCAGGCAAATGGGAGCCGAGGCCCGGCTGGTGGAAGCCCGTCACAAGCTGACGCAGATTCGCCGGCAGGTGATCGAGGAGGTTCGGCGGGCGTGGGGCGCGGTTCGGGATGGTCAGCGGACGATTGCCTTGTTGCAGGATGAATTGATTCCTTTGTTGGAACAGCAGCAGAGCCGTGTTCAGGCGATGTTTATGGCAGGTGAGGTGGATCAAACGAGGGTGTTGTTGGCGCAACAGCAATTGCAGGAGGCGCGGATACGCAAAATTGAACAGGAGCGTCGATTGGCCACCGCCGGCGCGCAATTGGTATGGGCGGCGGGTGGAGTACAGGCGGCGAAGCAGGTCAAAGGGACAACTCGGCCGGTGAAATAAAGGAAATGGACATGAAAATCAGACGAATATTCGGAATTAGCGTTGTATCGGCATTTTTGATGTGCGGGTCGTGGGCCATCGGAGGTGAGGGTCACGACCATGACCACGATCATGGGAATGAGGAGAAGGAACATGTGGACGAGGTTCGGCTGAGCACCGATGAGATCGCCCGCCACGGGGTTAAAACCCAGCCGGTGAAGCATCAATCCAATGGTTCATCCTTCATCGCGCCGGCGCGGGTGGCATTGAATGCCGATGCGTTGGCGCATGTGGGATCGCCATTGAGCGGGCGGGTGGTGGAATTGAAGGCCAGGCTTGGTGATGAGGTGAAAAAAGGGGATGTGGTGCTGGTGATTGAGAGCGCGGAACTGGCCGAGGCACAGGGTGAAATGCTGGTCAGGCATGCCGAGGTGAAGGTGGCTGAATTGGCGGTTGCGCCGGCCAAGCGGGCGTTTGAGCGGGCGAAGAAATTGTTTGAGGACCATGAAGGGATCGCCGAGGCGGAGATGTATCGCCGGCAGACGGAGTGGGAATTGGCGGAGGGGAAATTGGCCGGCGCGCAGGCCGCGCTGGCGGCCGCTGAAAATCGGCTTCGGCTGCTGGGGATGGATCAGGCGGCGATGGATCGACTGAAGAAGGATCAGGCGATCCAGTGGCGGTTTGAGGTTCGCGCTCCAATCGATGGGAAGGTGATCGAGCGTGAAACGACGCTCGGCGAATGGATCGGCGCGGACCGCGATGCGTTGATGGTGGTGGCGGATGTGTCAAGGTTGTGGGTGATCGCGGAGGTTCCCGAAAGCAGACTGGCAGAGGTGAAGGAAGGATCTGCGGCTTGGGTTGAGGTTGCGGGGAAAAAGGAGATCGAGGGAAAGATCGGCCACATCGCGGAGGTATTGAACGCGGAATTGCGGACGGCGGCGGTGCGGATCGAACTGGACCACAGTGACGGTTTGCGCGCGGGAATGTTCGTGCGGGCGCGGATCGGCGATGGCGCGGCCAAGTCAGTGCTGGCGGTCCCCACGGGGGCGGTGCAGGTGGTCGAAGGTGGACCGGCGGTCTTCGTCGCGGTGGAAGGTGAGGAAAACACCTTCGCGCGGCGCGGGGTGAAGGTGGGCAAACAGTTGGGTAACCAGGTGGAGATTGTGGAGGGGTTGAAAGAGGGTGAACAGGTGGTGGTGGAAGGGGCGTTTATTTTGAAGGCGGAGATGGGCAAAGAGGGTGTGGGTCACGAACACTGATTGTGATTGACAAGACGCCATCCGGAACGCGGTAAAAGGACACAAACATGCTTGAGCGGTTGTTGAAATTTTCGGTGGAGCATCGGTTTCTGGTCGTGATGCTCACGGTGCTGGCGGCGGGGGTGGGGGTCTGGTCGGTGCGGCAGGTGGCGATTGACGCCGTGCCGGACATCACCAGCAATCAGGTGCAGATCAACACTGAATACCCCGCGCTGTCGCCCACGGAGATCGAGACGCGCGTGACGTATCCGGTGGAGACCGCATTGGCGGGGATATCGGGGTTGAAACAGACGCGCTCGATCAGTCGAAACGGGTTTTCGCAGGTGACGGCCGTTTTTGATGATGGGGTGGATTTGTATTTCGCCCGCCAGCAGGTGTCGGAACGTCTGGCATCGGCGCGCGAGCAATTGCCGGCCGGCGCGCAGCCGCAAATGGGTCCGATCACCACCGGTTTGGGCGAAGTGTACATGTGGGCGGTGCAATTTGAGCATCCCGATGGCGTCGGTGCGGCCAAGCAGGATGGCCAGCCGGGGTGGCAGTCGGATGGAAGCTACCTGACGGTGGAAGGGGAGCGGCTCAAAAGCGATGTGGAGCGGGCGAGCTATCTGCGGACGGTGCAGGACTGGATCATCCGCCCGCAATTGAAGGGCCTCAAGGATGTGGCGGACATCGACGCGATCGGCGGATATGTCAAGCAATACCACGTCACCCCCGATCCGATGAAACTGGTCAGTTATGGACTGAGCTTCGCGCAGGTGATCGATGCGCTGGAGCGGAACAACGTCAGCATCGGCGCGGGATACATCGAACGCGGCGGCGAGGCGCTGAACGTCAAGGTGGATGGCCGGATCGAATCGGTCGGACAGATCGGCCAGATCGTGGTGGCGGTTCGACAGGGGACGCCGATCACCATCGCACAGGTGGCGCAGGTGGGGATCGGGCGGGAGTTGCGCACGGGTTCGGCGACCGAAAACGGGCGCGAGGTGGTGGTCGGCACCGCGATGATGCGGATCGGCGGCAACAGCCGCACCGTGGCGGCCGCGGTGGATCAGAAACTGGCGCAGGTCAATGGATCATTGCCACCCGATGTGGTCGCCAAGCCGATGCTCAACCGCATGAAACTGGTGGATGCGACCATCGGCACGGTTCGCAAAAATCTGGTGGAAGGGGCGATCCTGGTGATCGTCGTGCTGTTCGTGCTGCTTGGGAATTTCCGGGCGGCGCTGCTGACCTCATTGGCGATCCCGATTTCGATGCTTTTGACGGCCACCGGCATGGTCCAAAGCGGCATCAGCGGCAACCTGTTGAGTTTGGGCGCGATCGATTTTGGCCTGATCGTGGATGGTTCGGTCATCCTGGTTGAGAACTGCCTGCGCCGACTGGCCGAACGTCAGCACGAACTGGGCCGAAAACTGACGCTGCGCGAACGACTGGACACGGTTTTCGTCGCCAGCAAACAGGTGCGTTCGGCGACGGCGTTCGGCGAGGCGATCATCATCACGGTTTATCTTCCGATCCTGGCGTTGACGGGGATCGAGGGGAAGATGTTTCGCCCGATGGCGATCACGGTGATCTTCGCGCTAACGGCGGCGTTTGTGTTGTCGTTGACGTTTGTCCCCGCGATGCTCGCCCTGGTGATGCGCGGCAAAATCAAGGAGAAGGAAAATTTTCTGATCCGACTGGCCAAATGGGCCTACGAACCGACCGTGCGGCTGGCGGTGCGGTGGCGGTGGGGCGTGGTTGGGGTGGCGGCGAGCGCGTTTGTGCTGTCGATGGCGTTGTTCGCGCGGCTGGGACAGGAATTTGTGCCGACGCTCGATGAGCAGGACATCGCAATGCACGCGATCCGCATCCCATCCACCGGCATCACGCAATCGACCAAAATGCAAATGGAGGTGGAAAAGGCGATCAGCGCCATTCCGGAGGTGGAATTTGTCTTTTCCAAGACCGGAACCGCCGAAATGGCGGCCGACCCGATGCCGGCCAACGTCTCCGATGCGTTTGTCATTCTCAAGCCAAAAGACCAGTGGCGAGCTGAATCGCAAATGCAGGAATTGATCGAACAACTTGAAGATGAAAGTGAACCGGCGCACGAGGATCATCAATCCGGTGAACATGAAGACGAACATGAACATGCCCCCTTGCCGGAAGGACACAAGGGGAAGCTCATTCGTCTGATCGAACTGACGGTTGGCCGACTGGCGGGGAACAATTATGAGTTCACCCAGCCGATCCAGATGCGGTTTAACGAACTGATTTCCGGCGTGCGGTCGGATGTGGCGGTCAAGGTGTATGGGGATGATTTTGAACGGATGCAGCAGTCGGCCGTGCGTATCGCCAAGGTGCTGGAGGGTGTGCAGGGGGCCGCGGATGTGAAGGTGGAACAGACCGAGGGGTTGCCGATGTTACAGGTGGAGATCGACCGCGAGGCGATCTCCCGACATGGTCTGAACGTGGCGGATGTGCAGGAGGTGATCGCGGCGGCGGTGGGTGGCCAGGAGGCGGGGCAGGTGTTTGAGGGAGACCGGCGTTTTGACGTTGTGGTGCGACTTCCGGAGGGGTTGAGAGGAGATGTTTCGGAATTGGCGAATCTGCCGATCCCGTTGCCGACGGGCGATTTGCGTGGGGTGGCTCAAATCGCCTCCTCCGCCGACGCAGCATGGCGGGATGCGGAACGGATGGGATTTGTGCCGCTGGATGCGGTGGCGAAGATTCGGATGGTGGAGGGGCCGAACCAGGTCAGCCGGGAAAACGGCAAACGGCGGGTGGTGGTGCAGGCGAACGTGCGCGGGCGTGACATCGCATCATTTGTGAATGAGGCGCAGTCGGCCATCGCGGCCCAAGCGCTGCCGGCGCCGGGAACATGGCTGGATTGGGGTGGGCAATTTGAGCATCTGCTGGAGGCGCGGCAAAGGTTGGCGGTGGTGGTTCCCGCATGCTTCTTCCTGATATTCGTTTTGTTGTTCAGCACCTTCAACAGCGCCAAATATGCCGTGATGGTCTTTACCTGCGTGCCATTGGCGCTGGGGGGTGGAGTGGTGGCGCTCTGGCTGCGCGGGATGCCCTTCAGCATCTCGGCGGCGGTTGGGTTCATCGCCCTCAGCGGCGTGGCGGTGTTGAATGGTCTGGTGATGATCACCTTTATCAACCAATTGAGACAGGAGGGGCGATCGCTGGAGGATTCGATCGTGGCCGGATCGTTGACGCGGCTTCGGCCGGTGTTGATGACGGCGCTGGTGGCGTCATTGGGATTTGTGCCGATGGCACTGGCCAACGGAACGGGCGCGGAGGTGCAAAAACCGCTGGCAACCGTGGTGATCGGCGGGATTGTTTCATCAACCTTTTTGACGTTGGTGGTGTTACCGGCGCTGTATCGCATCTGGCATCGTATGGATGATAATGTACCGGCGTCGGCTCACAATGAGCATTGAACTCGATTCGCCAAAGTTGTATGCTGACAACCGCCAAGACAGGCGTAAAAGACAAAGATACACTAATTTTTATGGAAAATCGGGCTGTTTTCATTGTCTTGGCAAACGGTCGGATTTTCAGGAATTCGAATCATGGCTACATCTGTCAGTTCAAGTTCGTTGGCGATCAATGGTGGCTCCAAGGCCGTCGCGGGGCAGGATGATCAACTGTTCCGCTGGCCGATCGTGACGGCCGAGGATGAGCAGGCGGTGCTGGATGTGCTGCGTGCCGGCAACATGTCCGGCATCGACATCACCCAGAAATTTGAGGCCGAATGGGGCCAGTATCTGGGGACGAAATACAACCTGGGTCATTGCAACGGGACGATGGCCCTCTTGGCGGCGATGTTCGCCGTGGGGCTGGGACGGGGCGATGAGATGATCCTGCCTTCGATCACTTATTGGGCCAGCGGATTGCAGACTTATTCGCTGGGGGCCACGCCGGTCTTTGCTGATATCGATCCGGTAACACTGACGATTGACCCCAAGGACATCGAACACCGCATCACGCCCAAGACCAAGGCGATCTGTGTGGTACACTATTGCGGCCACCCATGCGACATGGATGCGATCATGCCCATCGCCCGCAAGCACAAGCTGAAGGTGATCGAGGATGTTTCGCATGCGCAGGGGACGCTTTATAAGGGCAAGCGCGTGGGGGCGTTTGGCGATGCGGCCGGCATCTCGATGATGGCCGGTAAGAGCTTCCCGACCGGCGAAGGCGGGATGTTCTGCACCAATGACGAGATGATTTATCAGCGGGCTGTTGCTTTTGCACATTATGAGCGCATCGGCAGCGATGTGACCGATCCGAAATTGCGAAACCAGTGCATTGGCCAGGGCCGCATCGGCGCGTTGCCGCTGGGCGGGGTGAAGGGGCGGATGAACCAGACCGCATCGGCCATGGGGCGGGTGCAGTTGAAACATTACGAGAAGCGGATCAAGGAGATTCAGGATGCGATCAACCGCTTCTGGGATTTGCTCGAAGGCGTCCCGGGCCTGCGGCCGCATCGGCCGGCCAAGGGGAGCGGCTCGACCATGGGTGGGTGGTACAACCCGCTGGGGCATTATCTGCCCGAGGAGCTGGGCGGACTGTCGGTGGACAAATTTGTCGAGGCGGTTAATGCCGAAGGTGGCCGGGTGGGACGGAATATCAATTTCCCGTTGCACTTAAGCCCGGTGTTTTTGCAGGCGGATATTTATCGCGATGGGAAGCCGACGCGAAATGCCTTTACGGATCGGGATGTTCGCCAGCAGGCCGGCTCGTTGCCCCACAGCGAGGCGGCGGGCGAGCGCTGCGTCGGCGTGCCCTATTTCAAGCACGACCAACCGGAAATCATCACCCGTTATGCCGAGGCGTACAAAAAAGTGGCGTTGCGGGCCGAAGAATTGCTGTAAAACAAGCAACTTAGCTTAAAAAACGAGGATATTTACGATGGCGGAATCACTGCGCATTGGTTTGATCGGGCTGGATACTTCGCACGCGCCGGCGTTTGCACGGCTATTTAACGTGGAGACAGATCCGGAGCATCTGCCGGGCGGCAAAGTGGTGACGGCCTATCCGGGCGGATCAAAGGATTTTGAACTGAGCTGGTCACGGGTTGGCAAGTTCACGGATGAAATCCGCGAGAAATTTGGCGTGACGATGGTGGACAGCCCGGAGGCGGTGGCCGAGGCATCGGATCTGGTTCTGATGACCGCGGTCGATGGGCGGGCGCATCGGGCGTTGTTTGAGCGGATCGTCAAATACAAACGCCCGACTTTCATCGACAAGCCGTTTGCCACCACCAGCGAGGATGCCAAGGCGATTTTCAAGCTGGCACAGGCCAATGGCGTGACGGTGATGAGCTGCTCATCGCTGCGTTACGCCGACAGCCTGACCGATGCGCTCAATGATCCCAAGGCGCAGGAATTGGGCAAAGTTGTCGGATGCGATGTGTATGGCCCGATGGACATTCAGCCGCCGTTGCCGGGGTTGTTTTGGTATGGCATCCACAGCGTTGAGATCATGAGTTATGTCATGGGTCTGGGTTGCCGGGAAGTGCGTGTGGCGACCAGCGAAAAATTCGACCTGATCACCGGCGTCTGGAACGATGGCAGAATGGCCAGCGTGCGTGGCAACCGCAACGAAAATTACAGTTACGGCGTCACGTTGCAACGCGAAAAAGGTGCTCAATATGTGAACATGAGCAACAACAAGCGGTCGTATTATTACAACATGCTCAAGGCGATCATGGGGACATTGCCCAAGGGCAAAAGCGAAGTTCCGGCCGAGGAGACATTGCAGGTCGTCCGTTTCCTGGAGGCGGCCAATGAAAGCAAGTCGTCCGGGAAGCCGGTGGTGCTGTAATCCTGCCGACTTCATCGGTTGATGGTCGTCATCAAAAGAAAGACCAGCAGCGCCATGTCCACACCACCTCAGATCGTCACCATCGCCCAATCCTCGCCTCAAAACCCCCGCAACTCCGAGCCGGCGATGATCGAGCTGAATGATGGCTCATTGATGATCGTCTGGCAGGAATTTGAGAGCAGCGAACTGGAGGCGGAAGACAACGCCCCGGGGCATCTTTCGGCCATGGTTTCCTGTGATGGAGGGATAAGCTGGGGTGGCCGGCGGGTGTTGGTGGAGAATCTTCCCGGAGATGCGAATGTCTTCAGTCCGAACCTGATTCGTTCGCGCGAGGGGGACATTCTGATGCTCTTTTTCCGTTACAACGAACTGACGGCCGGAAAACCACCCATGACCACCGCGTATTTGTGGCGGTCGCGCGATGATGGAAAGACGTTTGCGGAAGAATCGACACTCTGGTCACGCAAACCGTTGGCATATGCCAGTGGAGTGATCAAACGACTCAAAAGCGGTCGAATCTTGTTGCCGATTTGTCGACAGACAGGCCTTGTCTGGTCGCCAACCGATCATGAAGTTTCCGGGTCTGTCTACAGCGATGATGATGGTCGAACGTGGACAATCAGCGATAGCTGGGTCGATTTGCCGATGCGCGGGGTGATGGAACCACACGTCGCCGAATTGCGTGACGGCCGGGTGATGATGGTGGTGCGGACGCAATTGGGAGCGGTGTTTCAATCAATTTCATCCGATGGCGGCATCACTTGGAGCAAGGGGCAGACCACGGGGTTGAAAGCGCCTGAATCGTGTCCGGAACTGGCCAATCTTCCCGGTTCCGATGATTTGCTGATCGTCTGGAACAACAGCGAATATGACATGAAGTTCGGCAGCCATTATGGCAAACGCAGCCCGTTGTCGGCCGCGATTTCCAGGGATGATGGCAAAACCTGGTCCATGCCGAAAAACATCGTGGCCGATCCCAATCGCTGCTATTCCAACCCGGTGATTTATTTCACCCGTTCGGGAAAATGTGTACTGGTGTGGTTTGAGATGGGATATAACCAGAATTGGTGCATGTCCGGGCATATCGATCTGCGGGGCGCGATTTTTGACCGATCCTGGCTGGAGCAATAGCGCGGCCGCTGGGTTATCATCAGTGTGGGGGGGCTTTACAAATCGAGTGTTTAAGGGAACCATCTAAACCATGAGTACAACATCAAAACCCAAGGCTCAATCCGACTGGCAAGCGGGGCTTTCTTCCGTGGACATCACGCCCGCGGAACCAATCTGGCAGGCGGGTTGGGGCAATCGCACCCAGCCATCCATCGGTGTGACGACGCGCCTTTTTGCCAAGGCTCTGGCGCTCAAATATCAAAATGACCCGGTGTCGATTCTGCTCAGCAGCGACCTGATGGCCTACAGCGTGGAATTTGTCGATGAGGTGGTCGCAACCGCCAAAAAACGGTTCGGCATCGATCGCGCCCGGCTCATCCTGTGCGCATCACACAATCACAGCGCGCCGGTCACGACCAACGTGTTGCCGTTGTATTACGATTTTAATCCGCAGCAGATGGAAGTCATCAAGCGTTACAGCGACAGCCTGCACGACAAGTTTGTTGATGCCATAGGACGGGCGATTGAGGAGTTGGCCCCCGCGACACTGGAATTCGGCAACAACATGGCGGGATTCGCCATCAACCGTCGGCGTTCGCGCCCGGATGGTCGGGCGTGGGCCAATGTGGTTGATCAGGATGTGCCGGTGTTGTGCGTGCGCGACCTGGAGGGAAAGGTGCGCGGGATCGCTTTTGGTTATGCCTGCCACACGACCACGGTGAACGATGACACCATCAACGGCGACTATGCCGGTTTTGCCCAGGAGGAATTGGAGAAGCTGTATCCCGGCGCGGTGGCGCTTTTCATTAACGGTTGCGGCGGAGATCAGGGGCCGCATCCGAGGTTCAAGACCGAATTGGGCCGGACTTATGGGCACATTCTGGCAACCGCAGTGGATGATCAGATCAAACAACGGATGTGTCTTCCATCAACGCCGGTGAACGGGCCGCTGAACGCGGCGGCCGGATCAGCCACATTGCGGTTTGAAAAACCGCCGACACTGGCCGAATATGAGGCGATGCTCCCTGGACGTTCGGAGCAATATCTGCGTGAGGTGCAACATCAGATCGACCTGCTTAAAGCCGGCAAACCTCAGATTAAGGAATACCCTTACTCCATGCAGGTCTGGCGGTTCGGCAGCGGCCAAACCTTCGTCATCATGTCCAGCGAGGTGGTGATCGATTACCAGATCAAATTCAAGCAAAAGTATGGCGTCGATTCCACATGGGTGCTGGCATACGCCAACGAACACATCGCCTACATCCCGTCGTTGCGTGTATTGGAAGAAGGTGGATATGAAGGAACCCGCGGCATGTTGGAATGCGGCTTCCCATCCCCCTTCACAAAGGATGTTGAACAGTCCATCACCCGCACCATCGAACAACTCTGGGAAGAGGCCGAACCGAAATGAAGCTCACCAGCAAACAGGTTTATCTGAAATCCCCCGGAATTGGCACGTTGGTTTACGGCAATTCATTTTATGTCCGGGCGGCCGGGCATGAAAAAATGCGCACGCGGATGCTCGAAACCCGCAGCGACCTCTTTGACAACAATGAGGTGGCCTGGTCGTCCGACAATGGGAAATAGAAATACTGGACGGACTGGAAGGATATCCCCTGCAACTTCAAGGAACCCCAGGGCATGCGCCGGCTCTGGACGACGCCGGGATTTGTCGATCCCGAGCGCGATCGGCTACTCAGCATCGTGCTGGAAGGATTGTTGCCCAACGACAATCCGGATGATGGGATGAAGAACTATTTTCTTCGCTATCGCATCTCCGAAGATGGCGGCCGGACAAGTGTGACCGATCAGATGATCGTGCAACCGGGTTACACCCCCGATCACCCCTTTGAATGCATCTGGGTGGGCAAAAATTCGATCATGATCGGCGACATGGGGAGCCGTCCGATCCGCACTCGACAGGGAGAGATTCTTGTGCCGGTGCAAACCAGCCCCATCGGTCCCGATGGGGAGTATTACAACCCCGGCGGCGGATTATCGTTCCATGAATCGGCGGTACTCATCGGCAGATGGAAGGACAATCAACACATCGACTGGAGTTTGTCCGATCGCATCTCAATCGACCCTGGCCGATCAACCCGCGGTGCGGTCGAACCCACCATCGCCCAATTGCCGGATGGCCGTATTTTGATGGTCATTCGCGGCAGCAATGGCGGCAGCAAGGATCCAAACCATCAGATTCCCAGCTATCGATGGGTGTGTGTCAGTGAGGATGGCGGCCGAACCTGGGGAATTCCCAAGCCGTGGACCGATACGGATGGCAATGCGTTTTTCTCCCCCAGCAGTTGTTCGCAGCTATTGAACCATTCCAATGGGAAATTCTATTGGCTGGGCAACATCAGCCCGAATAACTGCCAGAACAATTCACCACGATACCCCTTCATCATTGCCGAAGTGGATCCCGATTCGCTCCAGTTGAAAAAAGAAACCATTTGGGTGGTCGATGATCGCACATCGGATGAAGACCCATCGTTGACCCTCTCCAATTTCATGGCCCATGAGGATCGCCAAACCGGCGAAATCATCCTGCACATGAGCCGGTTTTTCCCCAACCAATGGTTCGGCGACGCCTTCGAGTATCGAATCAGGGTATAATCAATCGCTTGTAACCCATTGCATTAAAACGAGTTATGTAAACTTGTATTGATGATATGGTTGGGTTAAACTACGGGACTTTACCGGCCGTAGCAGGAGTTTCCCTTGATTATTGTAATGAACCCCGAGGTTTCCCAGGAGTCGATTGATCGTGTGGTGGAGACGATCGAGCGCATGGGGTTTAAGGCCCATCTGTCACGCGGGCAGTTTCGTACCGTGATCGGGGCGGTGGGGGAGGAAGGCTCGCTGGATCAGAACCATCTGGCTTCATTGGACGGCGTTGAAAAAGTCGTGCCGATCATGAAGCCCTACAAGCTGGCCAGCCGCGATTTTCATGAGGAAGACAGCGTCATCGAAGTCGGCGGCGGCAGCGTCCCCAAGGTCAAGATCGGCGGCGAATTTGCCACCTGCATCGCCGGGCCGTGCGCGGTCGAAAATGAAGAGATGCTGAACAAAATTGCCCGGCTGGTGCGTGCCGGTGGGGCGACGATCCTTCGTGGCGGGGCATTCAAGCCGCGCACCAGTCCATATTCTTTCCAAGGCCACGGCGAACAGGCACTCAAATGGATGCGAGCGTGCGGCGATGAATTGGGGATGCCCATCTGCACCGAAGTCATGGACACCCGGCAGGTGGAATTGATCGAGCGGTATACCGATTCATTCCAGATCGGCGCCCGCAACATGCAGAATTTTGACCTGTTGCGCGAGGTGGGCAAAACCCGCAAACCGGTCGTGTTAAAACGCGGTCTCGCGGCGACGGTCAAAGATTGGCTTTTGTCGGCCGAGTATGTCCTCAGCCAGGGGAACCGGGGCGTCATTTTGTGCGAGCGGGGAATTAAGACATTTGAAGACAGCATCCGCTATTCGCTGGATGTGACCAGCATTCCGGTGGCGCGGCAATTGTCGCACCTGCCGATCATCATTGATCCTTCGCACGCGGCCGGCAAGCGCGATTTTGTGCCGGCGATCGCGGCGGCGGGGATGGCGGCAGGGGCGCATGGTGCCATCATCGAAGTGCATTACTGCCCCAGCGAAGCGCAGTGCGATGGGCCGCAAGCCCTGCTGCCGGAAGTCTTTACGGAACTGATGGGACAATTAAGGCAGATCGCGACCATTTTCAACAAACATTTTACCAAATCGGCCGCGCCGGTTGGGGCTTAAAGGACTTTATTCATGGCACGAACACCCTTTGTCGCCGGCAACTGGAAGATGAACACCAACAAGGCCTCGGCCATTGAACTGGCCAAGGGCGTCGCCAAAGGCGCGCCGGCCGGTGTGCAGGTGGGCGTTGCGACGCCATTTGTCTATCTGGATGCGGTGGGGCAGGCGCTGGCCGGATCAAAGGTGCAACTGGGGGCGCAGGATGTTTATTTTGAAAAAAGCGGCGCCTTCACCGGCGAAATTTCAGTCGAGATGCTCAAGGACCTGGGGGTGGCATTTTGCCTGGCCGGCCACAGTGAGCGCCGGCATGTGCTGGGTGAATCGTCCGAACTGGTTGGCCAAAAGGCCCGTGCGATTGTGGCCGGCGGATTGACATTGATTCATTGCGTGGGGGAAAAGCTGGAACAACGGGATGCCGGGCATACATTGAATGTGGTGCAGAGCCAGCTTGAGGAATTGCGCGGCTCTGTTGAAGATCCGAACAGCCTCGTGATCGCCTATGAGCCGGTCTGGGCGATTGGCACCGGCCGCAACGCCACCGACCAGCAGGCGCAGGAAGTCCATGCCTACATCCGCGAGGCGATGGGAAGAATGTGGAACCCGGACTTTGCCAACCGCGTACGCATTCAATATGGGGGCAGCATGAAGCCGGACAACGCAGCCGGCCTGATGGCGCAACGGGATGTGGACGGCGGGTTGATCGGCGGTGCTTCGTTGAAGCCCGATTCCTTTTTGGCGATTGTAAACGCGGCGAAATAAGGGTGACGGAGCGATTATGTCGACTTTTTTTCTTTGGTTTTTCTTTGTGTTGTTCATTCTGGTGTCGGTGCTGATGGTACTCATCGTGCTGATCCAGAAAGGGCGCGGCGGCGGGCTCTCCAGCGCCTTTGGCGGATCGGGAGGCAATACGGCCTTCGGTTCCAAAACCGGCGACGTGCTGACGTGGGCCACCAGCATCATTTTCGGCAT
The DNA here is from genome assembly GCA_020847545.1 of Phycisphaerales bacterium. Lineage (GTDB taxonomy): Bacteria > Planctomycetota > Phycisphaerae > Tepidisphaerales > Tepidisphaeraceae > JADYZN01. Next base: position 22,340 of record JADLBV010000091.1, on the reverse strand, counting down.
CTTCCTGTTGCTGGCGATGGTGCTGAACCTGATGACCAGCAACACTCGAAACATCCCGGCCAATTCGGCTCCGACGCCAGTCCAACAGCCGGTTCCGAACACCCCGGCCACACCCCAGTAACCACCCTCCCAAAGGCCACACCCGATGATCGTCAGCATGACTGGTTTTGGAGACGCCACCGCCGAATGCGAGGGGACGCATTACGCGGTCGAAATCCGTTCGCTCAACAACCGCTTTTTCAAGCCGGTCATCAAATTGCCTGAAAATGTCAGCGGGTTGGAACCCGAACTGGAAAGTGTGTTGCGCGAACGGCTGGGGCGGGGGTCGATCACCTACATACTGAAAATGCGGATGGACAGCGCCGAGGCGGCGTATCACATCAATACGCCGGCGCTCAAGGCGTATTTGACGCAGTTGCAGGAGGTGAAGGGGTTGGATCGGCTGGTTCACATCGATCTGGCCGGCCTGTTGGCGATGCCGGGCGTCTGTCAGGAGCCGCGCGATGAGAGCGATGAGATCGACCGGCATGGGCCAACCATCCGACAGATCACCGAAAAGGCGATCATCAAATTGCAGGCCATGCGCGACCGCGAAGGTCAGGCGCTCTTCAGCGACCTGATGAAACACGCGGATGTCATCCGCACGCATCTGGCGCAAATTGAGCAGCGGGCGCCTTTTGTGATCGACGATTATCACCGCAAGCTCTCGCAGCGGGTCAACCAGTTGTTGAGCAAGGCGGAATTGCAGGTCAATCAGGCGGATTTGCTGAAGGAAGTGGCCGTATTCGCCGAACGCGCTGACATCAGCGAGGAGATTCAGCGGCTCAACAGCCATCTGGATGCGTTTGAGAACGCCTGTCGAACGGGCGAACACGCCGGCCGAAAGCTGGATTTCATCACGCAGGAAATGTTGCGCGAGGCGAACACCCTCGCCAGCAAGGCCAACGATGCCCAGATCGCCCGGCATATCGTTGAGATCAAAGGTTCGATTGACCGGCTCAAGGAACAGGTTCAGAACGTCGAGTGATGTTGTCTATTTTGAAGATCATGATTTTCGAACATCGAATTTTTGGGTTGAGCTTTATTTCCCTCCCCCGGTACTCCGGGGGAGGGCAGGGAGGGGGTTTTATATCTCGTCGTGAAGAAGCCCCCACCCCAACCCTCCCCCGGAGTACCGGGGGAGGGAGTATTAGTACATATGTTCGAGATTTGCACACATCATTGTAGTCATGTCACAGGAACCCAACCATCCCGGCTTGTTGATTGTGTTGTGCGGCCCATCGGGGGTCGGCAAGAGTACGATTTCGCGCCAATTGGCCGAGTCGATGCATGTCTGGTACACCGTCAGCGCCACCACCCGCGCCAAACGCCCGGGGGATGACAACGGCAAAATTTACGACCATATTTCGCGGGAGGAGTTTTTCCGCAGGTTGGATGCGGATCAATTTCTGGAATACGCGCAGGTGTATGGTGATTATTACGGCACGCCCAAGCATCCGGCGCTGGATCATCTGTCGGCCGGGCGGGATGTGCTGCTGGAGATCGACGTTCAGGGGGCGTTGCAGGTGCGGTTTGCCTATCCGCGGGCGGTTCTGGTGTTCATTTTACCGCCGGATGAGCCTACACTATTGAAGCGGCTCAACGACCGTGGCCGGGATTCGGCCGAGGACATCAACAAGCGGTTTCGGGCGGCCAAGCGCGAAATTCAGATGGCCAAGGGTAGCCGGGCATTTGATTACATGGTCATCAACGACCGCCTGGAAGCGGCGGTGGATGAAATTATCAAGATCGTCAAACACCGCCGATCGGGCGGACTCTAACCACAGGAAAAGGACTGAACTATGATTGAAGCATTGAAGAGCGACGAGATCGTGAACAAAGTCGGCGGCCGGTTCAAACTGACGGCGCTGATCCAGAAACGCGCCCTGGAACTGATGAATGGCGCCCGTCCGCTGGTTGAACATGACAATTTGACGGACCTGGAGATCGTCGTGCAGGAAATCCTGCAGGACAAGATCGCCATCGACTATGAAGCCAGTGGGTTGAATACGCCCGGGCAAAAGTAAGAACGCGCAAAATCCGCATCTGATGCGGAAAAGATGGTCATTATGTCCACCATCGAAAACATTCCGGATCGCCAAGGCATATTTCAAGGCCGCGAGATCGTTGTCGGGGTGTGCGGGGGGATCGCGGCGTACAAGGTGGCGGATGTTGTCTCCAAGCTGGTGCAAAGCGGGGCGGGGGTGACGGTTTGCATGACGGCCGAGGCGCAGCGGTTCATCACGCCGTTGACGCTGGAGGCGTTGTCGGGCCGGGCGGTGCGGACGCAGATGTTTGATCTGATGGATTCATCCGACCCGCAGCACATCGGATTGACCGAACGGGCGGATTTGCTGCTGGTGGCTCCCGCGACGGCACACAATCTGGCCAAGGCGGCCCATGGAATGTGCGATGACCTGATCAGCCTGCTGATCTGCGCATCGGCCTGTCCGGTGCTGTTTGCCCCGGCGATGAACAACCGCATGTGGGAAAACCCGATTACCCGCCAGAATGTAAAAAAATTGCGGGATGCGGGGCATTTTTTCATCGGCCCGGAAGATGGGTGGCTGGCCTGTCGAAACGTCGGTCCGGGACGGATGAGCGAACCGGGGACGATACTGGAAGCGGTCGCCGGAATGTTGGCCGAGCGGGGGCCGGCGACAACACAAAACCCATCCGCAAATCCTTCCGCAAAAATTCCATAATTGAAACGCAGGAAAACACTTGCGTTTGTCTTTGGCCGATGTAGGATGCTTATCGGACGTTCAGTTTGCGATGCGGGCACAGATGCCGGCGCGCGGATGTGAGCGGGTTTGTTCCTGTCTTTGAGCCATGGATGGCATCAGAGCGGGCGTGTCGGCCAGGATGGCCGGGCGGTTTCAATTCGGGGGGAGAGGCACGGATGCCATGGCCTTGGGATACACAAAAGGGCGGCTTTCTCAACTCTGGCAGATGCCATTGCTGCTGGTGTCGGTGGGATTGTTCGGCTATGCCGCGTATCTTTTCATTGATCCCAAATCAGGCCCGACAATTGATCAGAAGATCGAATGGGCGCAGGCCTATCTGAAACAGGATCGGCCTGAAGCGGCGATCGAATATCTCAATCAACTGCTACAAACCGAAAAGCTGGATCGCGAGCATGAGGCCCGCATTCATCTGATGCTGGCGCAGGCGCTGGATCAGGGACAGAAGCAGAAGAAAATCGACATCCCCGCCAATCATGAGCGGATCATCGAGCAGGTTCGTCTGGCGTTGGCGCTGGGCGCCAAGCCGGATGCGGCGATGTATCTGCGGCTTGGAGAGGCGTTTGAGGCGTTGGGCCGGACGGCCGAGGCGCTGGCGAATTATCGTCAGGCGATGGCGCTGGATCCGAACCAGTCACTGCGGCTGCAAAAGCGGGTGATTGAGTTGCAGGTGGATCAGGGGGAACCGGCGGCGGCCGAGGCGCTGCTGGACAATTATCTCAAGAGCAAGGATTTGACCAACGCCGAGCGCGCCTGGGCGCTGGGTCAGCGGGCGCAGTTGCTGATCGACCGGGGTTCGGTCTCCGATGCGCGGACGCTGCTGATGGAGGCGTTGAAGCTGCAACTCGATCCGGTGGCGCAGGGGGAGCTGAATTATCGGCTGGGGTATTGCGCATTGAAGCTGGGTGATGCATCCGAGGCGGAGCGGTATCTGCGGGTGGCGCGGGATCAGCTTCGGGTGCAGCATCCGGTGGATGCGGATGCCTGTTATCTGCTGGGGAAAATTTATCAGGATCGCAAACTGCCGGAACAGGCCAATTCGTTTTATCAGGTTGTGCTGGTGAATCATCCGGATGCCAAGGTGGCGCCGTTGGCGCGGCTGGGGCGGGGGGTCTGCCGGATCATGCTCAACGAGGATGATGCGGGGTTGACGGATCTGCATGATCTGGTGGGGGAGGTGGGGCGAAAAAGTTCGCGCGCCAAATATAAACCCGAAGCGTTGGAGTCGTTGCGGCAGGCGGGCGCGATGTTGACCGACAAGGGGAATTTTTCGGGCGCGCTGGAAGTGCTGGCGTATGAGCAGGAGTTGCAGCCGGACCCGCCGGCGTCGTTTTTTGCACGGCTGGGACGAGTGTATGAGAGACGGGCGGATCAACTGGAGGCGAGTCTTGCGGATGCCAAGCCGGCCGACATGGCCCGACGCGGCCAGCAGGTGCGGGACATGCGATCGCGGGCGGGGGATGCCTATATCGCCTATTCGCGGGCGCTGACGCTGACGGATGACAAGGGGTATGGGGAGGCGATGTGGAAGGGGATTGACCTGTATGACAGGGCATCAGACTTGCAGCGGGCGATCAGCGCGTTGGAGGTATTTGTCGCCGAGCGGCCGGAGGATCCGTTGACACCTGAGGCGTTGTTGCGGCTGGGGAGGGCATTGCAGGCTGGGGGGCAGGTTGACAAGGCTATTGCCGCGTTTGTGCGAATCGCGTTTCGGTATCCCAACAGTCTGGCCGCGAGCAAGTCGGCGGTTCCGTTGGCGCAGGCGTATCTGGCCAAGGGGCCGGAACAGTATTCCAAGGCGGAGAGCGTTCTCCTGAGTGTTTTGGAGAACAATCCGCTCTTGACGCCCGATGCGACGGAATTTCGGCGGGCGTTGTTTGAACTGGGGCGGTTGTATTACCGCACGGGTCGATATGAGGAGGCGGTGTCGCGGCTGGAGGAGTGGATTCAGAGGTATCCCAAGGAGGAAAAGGTCGGCCAGTTGCTCTTTTTGATGGCCGACAGTTATCGCAAAAGCGCGGGATTGCTGGAGAGCCGGGTGGCGTCCGACAAGGAGCCGCCGGCCACCATGCCGGCCGACAAGGGCGAGGCGTTGGCGGCCCGTCGGGATCGGCTGGACAAGGCCCGCAAGCTGTATGACCGCGTGATCGAGACCTATCGCGTCGGCGGAACGGCCACGGATGAGGATCGGCTTTATTTGAAACTCAGTTTTTTTTATCGCGCGGATTGCACCTATGACCTGGGGAATTATGAGGAGGCGATCCGGCTGTATGACGCGGCGGCGTTTCGGTATCAGGAAGACCCCTCGGCGCTGGCGGCGTATGTGCAAATCGTCAATTCATATTGTGCGCTTGGGAAAATCGCCGAGGCCAGGACCGCCAATGAGCGGGCCAAATGGCTGTTGCGGCGGATGCCGGCCAGCGCGTTTGAGGATGGTTCGTTTGTGATGCCCAAGGCGTATTGGGAACAATGGCTGGCGTGGACCAGCCAGTCGGGGATGTGGTGATGAGCGATGTGTTGATTCAAGCTCTGGAGGAGCAGGTGGCCTGCTATCGGCGGCTGGCAAAGCTGGCCGAGCAGCAGCACGAGCATGTGCAACACGCGCAGACGGAGCAACTGCTGGAGGTTTTGAATCGTCGGCAGGAAGTGTTGGACGATGTGGCCCGGCTGGAACGGACAATCGCGCCGGCCAGGCGAAACTGGAGCGAATATGCGGCCGGTTTGGCTGTTTCGGTGCGACAGCGGGCCGAGGTGTTGCTGGGGGAGACCCGGCGGTTGCTGGAGCGGATCACGGCGGCGGATCGGGATGATGCGCTGATGTTGCAGCAGCGCAAGCTCAATCTGGGCCGGCAGATCAGCGCCGCACGGACGGCCGGCCAGGTGAACCGAAATTACGCCACCGCCGCGTATGGAGCGCGGTCTTCGCGGGTGGACATCGGCGGATGAGGTTTTGCGGTTGAGGATTGGTAGGCGATGAACGCAACGGTCAAGCCAATTTCGGATGCGGGCCAGCGAATCGAGGAGCTGGGTCGGATCATCATGGCCTATTCGGAGGTGACCGAACGGCTGCAGGAATCGCACGAACGGCTGGAAAAGACGGTGGCCGCGTTGCGTGAGGAATTGGGGGATAAAAACCGTCAGTTGGAACGGCGCAACCGCCTTGCGGCATTGGGTGAAATGGCGGCGGGGATGGCGCATGAAATTCGCAACCCGCTGGGGGGAATTCAGTTGTATGCGTCCATGCTGGCGGGTGATCTGGCCGACCGGGAAGAGCCGTTGCAACTGGTGAGGAAAATTTCGGCAGGTGTCAAACGATTGGAGGGGCTGGTTGGTCAGGTGTTGCAATTTTCGAGGGAGATTCGGCCGAATTATACGACCGTGAATCTGGGTGAATTGGTGACGCAGGTGATGGAACTGACGCAGGATGTGGCCAGAGGCCGCGATGTCCATTGTGAGATCAGCGGGCCGGCGCAACTGATGGTGCGAACAGATGAGCTGCTGATCGGCCAGGCAGTGATGAATCTGGTGCAAAACGCGATTCAGGCGTGTGAAAAAGAGGGGTGTGTGCGGGTGGAGTTTGATGGTGGTCCAACGGAGCGGGAGGGACAGTTTCGGTTGGTGGTCAGCGACAATGGCACGGGGGTTGATCCGGCCGTGATGGATCGGATTTTCAATCCATTTTTCACCACCCGTGATACCGGCACGGGGTTGGGATTGGCGATTGTGCATCGGATCGTTGAAGCGCACGAAGGGACGATCACGGTGCGAAACCAGGAGCAAGGCGGAGCGAGGTTCGAAATCAAAATTTGAACAGTGGAGCGGGCACAATGGCACGAATTTTAATTGCGGACGATCAGGAAATGATGCGGGATTCGTTGGCGGCGACGCTGGCACGTCAGGGTCACGAGCCGGTGGCGTGCGCGGATGGTGCGATGGCGGCGTCAAAACTGGCCGAGGGGCGGTTTGATCTGCTGATCACCGACCTGAAGATGCCCAAACTGACCGGCATCGAATTGTTGGCCGAAGCACGGAAATTGCGGCCGGAAATGCCCGTAGTGCTGATGACAGCCTTCGCCACCGTGCAGACGGCGGTCGAGGCGATGAAACTGGGGGCGTATGACTACATCCAAAAGCCGTTTGATGGGGAGGAGATCAAGCTGCTGGTGGAGCGGACGTTGGAACACAATCGGCTGATCAAGGAAAACGCCGCCTTGCGGAGCATGACCGAATTGTCGGCCCAGCGGCCGCTGATTGGCTCCAGCGAGTCGATGAAGGGGATTCGTCAGACCATCGAACAGATCGGCCGGAGCAGCGCAACCGTTTTGATCCGCGGCGAATCGGGCACGGGCAAGGAACTGGTGGCGCGGGCGATTCATCAGGCATCGGAACGGCGCGACCGGCCGATGCTGGCGGTCAATTGTGCCGCGTTAAGCGAAAATCTGCTGGAAAGTGAATTGTTCGGCCATGAAAAGGGGTCTTTCACGGGTGCCGACCGGCTTCGTCGCGGGCGATTTGAACTGGCGGATGGGGGGACGTTGCTGCTGGATGAGATCAGCGAGATCGCGCCGGCCTTGCAGGCCAAGCTGCTGCGGGTGTTGCAGGAAAACCAGTTTGAACGGGTAGGCAGCAGCCTCACGCAGCAGGTGGATGTGCGCGTGGTGGCGACCAGCAACCGCGATCTGGAAGAAGAAGTGCAATCCGGCCGGTTTCGGCAGGATTTGTATTACCGGTTGAATGTCGTGCCGATGGATCTGCCGCCATTGCGAAGCCGTTCGGAGGATGTGCCGGAACTGGCCCGCCATTTTCTGCATCAGATCGCCCGCCGCGAAAACTCGGCCTTTCGGCATATCGAATCGGAAGCGATGCGGCTGCTGGAAAAATATCCCTGGCCGGGAAACGTGCGTGAATTGCAGAACATCATCGAACGCGCCAGCGTATTGGAACGACAGGAAGGGGTTGTGCGGGCCTCCACGATCGAACCCTGGCTCAAAACCCGCTCGGCCGAACAAGTGGGCGACCTGGCCGGCAAGCCGCTGGCGGATGTCGAGAAACAGGTCATCCTCAGCACGCTGGAACGGTTCAAAGGGCACCGCATCAAGACGGCCGGAGCGTTGGGCATCGGCGTGCGGACCTTGGGCATGAAATTGAAAAAATGGCGTGAAGAAGGGGTCGAGATGGTCGAGATCAGCGTGTGAATCATCGCGCATGAATTGCGCGTGAATTGCACATGGTGCGCAGGGATTGCGCGGGATTGCATGAAAGACCGGCGGGTTTTTAGGGAATTTTCTCCCGCTTGTCGGTGGCACGGGTTTTGATAAGTGAGTACGGGCTATGTTTGTTGAACGGCTTTTGAATCAGGGAAACGCGCCGCTGCTGGAGCGGGTGCTCAAGTTCACGGCCGCGCGTCACCGCCTGATCGCGGAGAATGTCGTCAACATCGACACGCCCAACTACCGCCAGAAGGATCTGTCGGTGGAAAAGTTTCAGGAAATGCTCCGCAATCGGGTTGCGCTGCGGGATGCGGCCGGCCCGGGTGCGATTGGATTTGCCGACATCGACGCCGAGATCGAACACCCCCGGCGCAATGTGCTGTTTCACGATGGCAACAACCGTTCCATGGAGCAGTTGATGACCGATCAGGCCAAGAACGCCATGATGCACAACTTTGTCGTGGAACTGCTCCGCAAGCAGTACGCGGCAATGGAAATGGCGCTCAAGGAGCGCATCGCGTAAAAACGATGCCGTTGAAAGGATGGTGATTCATGTTTGATATTCTGGACGTTGGGGCCAGTGGATTACAGGCCCAGCGCGTGCGGATGGACACCATCGCCGCGAACATTTTGAACATCAACACCACCCGCAACGAGAAGGGGGAAAAAATTCCCTTCCGTCGGCGGTTTGTCTCAATGGCGGCCGGAATGGCGGGAAATCGCAACAAACCGGGCGTTCACGCGCAGATCGAGATCGATAAAACCCCCTTCCGCACGCAATATGAACCGGGACACCCGGATGCGGATGCCAATGGTTATGTCAAATATCCCAACATCGATCTGGCCATCGAACAGGTCAACGCCATGGAGGCGTCGCGGGCCTATGAGGCCAATGTCACGATGATGGAAGTGACCAAGGCGATGTTGAATTCGACGCTGCGGTTGATTGCCTGATGATGATTTGTTAAGAGACTCCACATGATCGATGGATTGAACAGTGCGATAAACTCGGCCGCGAAAACAGCCGCCGGCGGCGCCAAAGCCTCCGCGGCGGGCGGGACCAACGGATCGAGCTTTTCGGAGATGCTCAAAAACAGTATCGACGAGGTGTCGCGGCTTCAGATGGATGCCAGCAAGGCGGTTGAGGACCTTGCCACCGGCAAGTCAGAGGATGTCACCGGCGTCATGACGGCGATGGAAAAATCCGACCTGGCGTTCAAGACGCTGTTGGCGATTCGGTCCAAACTCATGGACGCCTATGAGGAGATCAAGAATATCGCAATGTAGCGGTTGGTTGTCGCGCGGCGGAGCCGCGTGGACAAGTTGAACAAGGTGTGTTTGTGAAATCTTTTAGGCCAGGGAGGGCCGAAAGATGGACGTGATCAAATCGCAGTTGCTGCGTATCCAGCAACAGTTGTCGGGCCTGAGCGCCAGCCAGAAGATGCTGGTGGCGGCGCTGGTCACCATCATGGTGATGACGATGCTCTATTGGGCGCGTTACGCCGGCACGGCCGAGATGGAAGCGCTGCTCGACCAGCCGTTCACGGCGGATGAAATTTCCCGCGTCACCACCAAGCTGGCCTCCCGCGGCATCCGCTATCAGGTCAACGGCGACCGGGTGATGGTCCCCACGGACCGCAAATATGAGGCCCTGGCGGATCTCAGCTACGAACAGCTCCTGCCGCGCAACACCGAAACCGGCTTTGACATCATCGCCAAGCAGATCAACGCCTTCATGCCCAACAGCCAGGTGCAGGCGATGTACATCCAGGCCAAGCAGATCACGCTGGCGAAGGTCATCGGCAATTATCCCGGCGTCAGCAGCGCCACGGTTTTGATTGATCCCAAGGATGAGGTGCGGCTGGGCAAAAATTCGATCTCACCCACCGCGATGGTCACCATCCAGACCCGCAGCGGTGAACGGTTTGATGTCAAACGACTCGTGGTCGCATCGGCCGATGCGGTGGTGGGGGCGCAGGCCGGCCTGCAACGCAAAAACATCACCGTGATCGTCGATGGCCGGTCCTATCCGGTTCAGGATCGCGAGGATGATTCGGTGTTGGCCGGCGATCAACTGGAATGGAAATACCAGAGCGAACACCTGATGGAGGACAAGATTCGCGAGCAGTTTTCCTATATCCAGGGGTTGATCGCCTCGGTCACGGTGGATGTGAACATCCGTTCCGAACAGGCGCAGGAAGTCATCGTCGATAAAAACAATTTCCTATACAAGGAAACGACCATCAGCAACCGCACCGAGGAAGGGTCTTCCGCCAGCAAGGGGATTGCGGATGTCGGCGCTTCGGCCAATACCCAAATCAGCATCGATGGCGGCGGTGGCGGCGACAACACCACCAGCACATCTTCAGAAGACAAAACGCAATTCACGCTGATCCCCAGCCAAAGGACGGTCTCCAGCCGCACCCCCGCGGGCAAGCCAACCGTGGTGGGCGCTTCGGTGCGCGTGCCGCGGAGTTATTTCGTGCGGATGTACAAGACCCTGCACACGGCCTCCACGGGCGATCCATCCGATGCCCAGTTGAAGGACCTGATGGAGGGTGAACTGGCGAGCATCCGGGATGGGATCAAAAAATGCACCGGCCTGAAGGAGGATACGGATGTCTCCGTGGCCACCTATGCCGATGTCACGGCCGACCTGGCATTGGCGGCTGAGCAAACTGCGGCGGTCTCCTCGCCGGTCACCCTCATGCTGGGTGGCCACATCAAGGAGATCGGCGTCGGCGTGCTGGCGGTCATCAGTCTTTTCATGGTGATGATGATGGTGCGAAAGGGCGCTCCCGTGCCGGCGATTGCGGCGGCGGCCCTCGAGCCGGAAGTGCCACAGGCGTTGACCGCTGGTGAACATCTGGTCGGCGAGGCCGGCGAAGGCGACCCGGCGCTGGATGGGATGGAACTGGATGAGGATGCCGTTCGGACCCAGCAGATGCTCGGACAAGTCTCCACGCTGGTCAAGGAAAACCCGGAAGCGGCGGCGAATCTGGTCAAACGTTGGTTGAATCGCACCTGATAATGGATTGCGGATTGGAAGGCGAACATGGCCGGTGATCTCAGTGGTGTGCGAAAGGCGGCGGTGCTGCTGTTGTCCCTTGAACAGGACCAGGCGGCCGAGATTCTCAAGCGCCTCTCAGCCGAGGCGGTCGAGGAAGTCAGCCGCGAAATCGCATCGCTTGGCGAAATCTCGCTGGGTTCGCGAAAGGATGTCTTCGGCGAATTTTACAACCTGGCGCTGGCCAATTCGTATCTGAGCGAAGGGGGTTTGGAATACGCCAAGTCGCTGTTGAAAAAATCACTGAGCGAAAATGACGCCGACCGTGTCATCAAACAGGTCACCCAGCAGGTTCAGACGACCCCCTTTTCTTTTTTACAAAAGGCCGAAAGCGAAAACCTGCTGACGTTCATTCAGGATGAACACCCGCAGACGATCGCGCTGATTCTGGCCCATCTGCCGGCCCAGAAAGCCTCTGAAATTCTTGTCGGCCTGCCCAGCCAGAAACAAATCGAGGTCGTCAAGCGCGTCGCCAATATGGAGCAGACCAACCCCGAGGTCATCAAGGAGGTTGAACGCGGCCTGGAACATCGCCTCAGCGACATCGTCAGCCAGACCTTCGAGAAAGCCGGCGGCGTCGATACAGTCGCCGAAATCCTCAACCTCGCCGACCGCTCCACCGAGAAGGGGATCATGGAAGGCCTCGAAGCCGAGGACCCCGATCTGGTCGAGCAGATTCGCCGGCTCATGTTCGTCTTCGAGGATATTCTGCTGGTCAACGACAAGGGGATTCAGTCGGTCCTCAAGGAAGTGGACAACGAGGAACTGTCGCTGGCCCTCAAGACCGCCAGCGAGGAATTGAAACAGAAAATTTTCAAGAATATGTCCGAACGAGCCGCCCAGCTTATACAGGAGGACATGCAATACATGGGGCCGGTTCGCGTCAGCGACGTGGAGGCCGCACAACAGAAGATCGTGGACATTGTGCGTCGGCTCGAGGATGCCGGCGAAATCATCATCGCCGGCCGCGGTGGCGAGAAGGAGATGGTGGTCTAAATGCCCCTCATCAAAGCCAACCAGGCGCCTGTCGCGCTGGCCGCCTTCTCGATGAAAAGCATCGAGGATCAGGCCCGCGCCATCCTGCGGCGGGCCACACAACAGGCCGAATCCATCCTTGCCGAAGCGCAGCGGGAAGCCGAACTGCTCAAACAGCAGGCCGCCATCGATGGCGCTGAAACCGGCCGGCAGGAAGGGTTCGCCTCCGGGCTTCGTCAGGGCAAACAGGCAGGTCACGAACAGGCCCTGAATGAACACCGTACCGCCTTGACCAACGCCATCGCCGCCATCACCGGGGCAACCGCACAGATCGATCAATCCCGCCAGGGGCTCGAAGCCCAGGCACTGACTGAAGTGGTTGAGCTGGCAATCAGCATCGCCCGGCGAATCACCCGCCGACAGGGTGAGCTGGACCCACAGGTTCTGGAACAAAATTTATGCGATGCGATGAAACTGGTCGTTCACGCGGCTGATGTCCGCATTGCCATCCACCCCACCCAAAAATCAACCCTCGCCGATGCCCTGCCCCGGCTGCAACTGCAATGGTCCCAATCGCGCCACGTCGAGGTGGTCGAAGACCCTGAATTGGCCCCCGGTGGATGCCGGATTTTTACCGCGCATGGCTCTGTGGACGCCGACTTAAACGCCCAATTGGACCGGATCGTGGCCGATTTGCTGCCACAGGAACAATCATCCATCTGAACCCATGAGTTATCTTTCCGCACAACTCGAAGCGGTTCATGGCGCCATGCCATTCGGCGTGGCCGGTCAGGTGGACTCCATCAGCGGCCTGACCATCGAGGCCATTGCCCTCCCTTTGCCGTTGGGTTCGCGTTGTCGAATTCACAGCCTTGGCGGCCGATCCAGTGTGGCCGAGGTGATCGGATTTCAGGGTGACAAAACCCTCCTGATGCCCCTCACCGCGCCGGTTGGCGTCGCCCGTGGCGACCGTGTGGAAAATGTCGAAGCCGCGCCTCGAATCTGGTGTTCCCATCAGCTTCTTGGGCGGGTTCTCAATGGTTTTGGCGAGCCGATTGACAATCAGGGGCCGCTATTGCTGAGCGAATCCCGCCGTATTGATGGCCGGGGTGTCACTCCTCTGGATCGGGTCAACATCCGCAAACCCATCGGGACCAGCGTGCGATCCATCGACGCCCTGCACACCTGCGGCCTTGGCCAGCGCATGGGCATCTTCTCCGGCCCGGGTGTCGGCAAAAGCACCCTGATGTCCTCCATCGCCAAGCACACCAGCGCCGATGTTTCGATTATCGCCCTGATCGGTGAACGCGGCCGCGAAGTACAGGAATTTCTCCACAACAGCCTCGGTCCCGACGGCATGGCGCGCTGTGTCGTGATCGTCTCCACCAGCGACGATCCAGCGCTGCTTCGCGTCCGCGCCGCCAAGGTTGCCACGACCATCGCCGAATATTTCCGCGATCAGGGGTTGAATGTCCTGCTTCTGATGGATTCACTGACCCGTTTGTGCCAGGCTCAACGTCAGATCGGGCTGGCGGCACGCGAACCGCCCGCCACCAAGGGTTTCCCGCCCAGTGTCTTCGCCCTGATCCCCGAATTGCTCGAACGGGCCGGCACCACCGCCACCGGTTCGATCACCGGCTTTTACACCGTGTTGGTTGAGGGGGATGACTTTAACGAGCCGATCCCCGATGCCGTCAAAGGGATCACCGATGGCCACCTGTGGCTCAGCCGATCTCTGGCCAATCGAGGACATTTCCCCGCCATCGATGTCCTTCAAAGCATCAGCCGAGTGCGTGGCGATGTGACCGACCCGGACCATGTGCGCATGGCCCGTCGAATTTTGTCGCTGACGGCCGTTTATCACGAGATCGAGGATATGGTGAACATCGGCGCCTACGTTGCGGGAACCAACGCCGAATTTGATCTGGCGGTGCTATCCCGGCCAAAAATCGTGCAGTTTTTACAACAGGAGCCGACCGCCCCCAGCACACTGGAACAATCCCGCAAACAACTGGCCGAACTGACGGCCTGGATCGAACAGATGGACAAGGCCCTCAAGGCGCAGTCGGCCAAGGCTGGTGCCCGTCAACCGGCGCGGGTCTGAACGCAACCGTAGAGTGGAGAAGAGCATTCGATGCCCAAATTCAACTTCCAACTCGAAGGCGTACTCAAACACCGCAAGCACATTGAACAACTGCGCCAGCGAACATTGGCCGAGGCGCAATCGGCGATGACGCAATTGCAAGCCCAATTACGTCAACTGGATGAATCGGTGCGGCGGGCCGGCTCTGATCTGCGTCAAAATCATCTGACCGGCCGTCTTGATCTGGATTATCTGGCGGCCCACCGCCGATTCACCCTTGCCTCCCAGCGTCAAGCCCTGGCATTGGCCCAGAAAATGGCACTGGTGCAACGGCAGGTGCTGGAGGCCCAATCGGCCCTGGCCCATGCCGCCAAGCAGCGAAAAGTGATCGAGAAACTTCGTGAACGCCATCACGAACGCTGGTCCACCGCGCTGGGTCGGCGCGAACTCACTGAGCAGGATGAAATCGCCATGCAGCTCAGCTATTGGCACGGCATCGAACTTGAAGAAGCGGAGCCGGTGGGATGAAAAAACTCTTTAACGTCCTGATTTTGACCCTCGCGATCAACTTCCTCGCCTTGGCGGGTGGGGCGGGGTGGCTATATCGCACCGGCAAGCTGGACCGCGACAAAATCCACGCCATCAAGGAACTGCTCTTTCCGCCCCCTCCCCCCAGCGATGTGAAGCTGGAAACCACCACTCAACCGGCCACACAGCCGAGCGCCCGTCTGGAAGAACTTCTCGCCCGTCACACCGGCCGGACCGCATCCGAACAGATCGAATTCATCCGCCATGCCTTCGATTCGCAGATGGTCCAACTCGACCGCCGACAACGCGAATTGGACGACCTGCAACAGCAAGTGGACCTCGCCCGCGAGCAAATGGCTCGCGACCGCTCCCAGTTGGAGCAGGAACGCCAGAAACTCCAAAACCGCGAACAGGAAGCTGTTCGCCTGCAAACCGATCAGGGCTTTCAGGACAGCCTGCTTTTGTATCAATCGATGCCCGCCAAACAGGTGAAAACCATCTTCATGACCCTCCCTGATGATGTGGTGATCGCCTATCTGCAGGCGATGCCACCCCGGTTGGCGTCTCGTATTTGCAAAGAATTTAAGAGTCCGGAGGAAATCGGCCGAATTCAATCAGTGTTGGAGAAGATGCGCCAGGCCCTTGGACCTGACTCAGGGCAGGCCCAGCAACTTGAAGCACAACAAGCATCGAGCAAGGAACCATAAACAGGCCCGCCGAAGTACAACAACTGGTCAAAACCGCCCGATCGGCCGAAGCTCGATCCAAAAAATCCGCCGCCAATGGCGCGAGTGAGGATTTTGGCAAAATTCTGAAACAGGCGAACAAACCACGGGCCAAAACTTCCACCGAATCAGAATCCCGTCCTGTACAGCGGAATAAAGAGCAGGAACCTGCAAAAACGGAATCGACTGAAAAGCCGTCCAAAGGGTCGGTCGAAAAGCCTACCGAAAAACCGGCCGAGTCACACGAAGAGACTGTCAGCCAGACCAAGGACAACACCGAAGCCCAAACCGACACCCCATCCGATCAAACTGACGATCAACACGAACCCTCGGCCCAGGATTATGCCGTGGCCGCCCAGGCTGTTGTTCCACAGCCGGTTGTCCTTAAACAAAACGAACCGGCCAAACCCGAACAAAAACCACAAGCCACGGTTTCTGCCGCAGCTCAATCCGATCCTACGACCGTAGCCGCACTCGATAAACAATTGCCGCAAGTGCCTGACAACAAATTGGCTCCCAAAGAGGCTCCTCCACAACCCGTTTCTTCACCAATCGCGCAAGCCAAGAATCAACCGGCACTTACGTTGGGCGAACCTGTCGCGGAATCTTCCGATGATTCAAAATCTTCTTCCGGCGAGCATCAAAAGGCGCAACAGACCAATCCCAAAGCCGGCCAGGATGCCAATGCGCTAAATGCAGAAATGGCCGTTGCACAAACCACCCCGGCCGCGGCTGAGGCCGATCATCCCGCCACGTCTAAAACGGATCTGAATGCCAAAATCGACATGGTGATCGCACCTTTGGGTGATTCGGCCACTCCAAAACACGCACAGGCCGTCACCAATACACCGGCTGCGCCCCCTCCGGTGGCTCCCGAAGCTCAGTTCGCACAGGACAACCACCCAAAAATCATCACCGCCCTGCGCAGCGAAATCGCCGGCTCCAACGGAACCATGCACATCCGCCTCGACCCGCCCGAATTGGGAGCGCTACAGGTCACGGTGCGCATGCGCGATGGGATCATGAGCGCCTCATTTGAAACCTCCAACGATGAGGCCACCAAGCTGCTCAGCCACAGCCTGAC
The DNA here is from genome assembly GCA_020847545.1 of Phycisphaerales bacterium. Taxonomy (GTDB): domain Bacteria; phylum Planctomycetota; class Phycisphaerae; order Tepidisphaerales; family Tepidisphaeraceae; genus JADYZN01. Next base: position 5,885 of record JADLBV010000091.1, on the reverse strand, counting down.
CCAGCTCAAGCAGGTTCTCGAATCGCAGGGTGTCAGCATCGACAAGCTGCACGTCCAGCAAAGCGCCCGTTCTGATAAAAATGCCACTGGCGACGAGCATCAGAATCAACAAAACCACCAGCAGGGCCATTCCTCCCAACAGGAGCAACAACGCAAGGAAATGATCCGCCGAATGTGGCGAAGGCTGGGTGTTGGGAACGACCCGCTGGATTTGGTTGCCTGATATTCGGGCATTCAATCATTGCGGACAGGCGTTTCACATCAAAATCTTGCGATTGTTTGCCAAGTTGTTCTGGCAATTGGAGTTGCTTACAATTAAGCTATCGTAGGTATTTTGAAATAAAGGGACTTTGGAGGTCATTTTCGATGACTTTGCTGGACCAGATTAAACGTCCGAGTGATTTACGCGCCTTGTCGATGGATCAATTGACGGTTCTTGCCGGCGAGATGCGCGAGCGCATTTTCTCCGGCGTCAGCAAGAACGGCGGGCACCTGGCCTCCAACCTGGGTGTTGTCGAGCTAACCCTCGCGCTGCACTACGTTTATGATTTTGGCCCTTATCCGGCCGGCCCGGATCGATTGTTGTTTGATGTCGGCCACCAGTGTTATCCGCACAAGATGCTGACCGGCCGGGCGGGGGATTTTGAAAAACTTCGCAAAAAAGGGCACGTCGGCGGGTTTCCCTCGCCCGATGAATCCCCATATGACCTGTTCGCGGTCGGCCACGCCGGGACCGCCATCAGCACCGCCGTCGGCATGGCGCGGGGCGATGGGTTGATGAAACGCAACAATCATGTTGTCGCGCTGGTGGGAGACGCCTCGATCGTCAACGGGATGTCCTTTGAAGGACTCAACGGCGCCGGCACGCTCAAACGCCAGTTGCTGATCATCCTCAACGACAACGGCATGAGCATCAGTTCGCCGCAGGGTGCGTTCAGCCAATATCTGGAGCGTGTGCGCGTCAGCACCACATTCGCCGAGGCCAAAAAGCTGGCAGAAAAAGTGATGGGGCGGTTGCCCAGCAGCGTTGGCCAGACGGTACAGGATGTCTGGCGACACATTGCCGAAGGGTTTAAGAGCGCCATCTGGCCGGGCCAGATTTTTGAAACATTGGGGTTGATGTACCTTGGCCCGATTGATGGCCACGACCTGCCGAGCATGATCAACATGCTTGGGGAGATCAAACACGTTCAACAGCCGATTTTGCTGCATGTGAAGACGGTCAAAGGGCAGGGTTGTGAGGTTGCCTGCACCGAGCCGACCAAGTTTCACAGCCCGGCCGCGTTTGAGGTCAATGGTTGCCGGGTGGAGATCAAGAAGGGGACTGGCAAGAGTTGGACCAACGCCTACGCGGACGCCATGATCCAACTGGCCCGCGAAGACAACCGCGTTGTGGCATTGACTGCGGCCATGCCCGATGGCACGGGATTGAGCAAATACGAAAAGGAATTCCCCAACCGCTATTTTGACACCGGCATCTGCGAAAGCCACTTGACCGGCATGGCGGCGGGGATGTGCAAGGCGGGGTTGCGGCCATTCGCGGCGATCTATTCGACCTTCACCCAGCGCGCCTTTGACCAGATCTGGCAGGAAGTGGCGTTGCAACATCTGCCGGTGGTCATCTGCATGGACCGCGCGGGGTATGTCGGTGACGATGGGGCGGTGCATCATGGGTTTCTGGATCAGGCGTTTTTGCGGCCGCTGCCCGAAATTGTGCTGATGGCACCCAGCGACGAGGCGGAACTGAACCGCGCCCTGAAACTGGGATTGTCGCTGGAGACATTGAGCGCGGTGCGTTATCCGCGCGACACGGTTCCGGCACAGAATTTTGAAGAGGTGATCGATTCATCGCTTCGGCCCGCCGCCCGCCAGCCGTGGGCTGTGGGACGAAGCCGAACCCTGCGACAAGGTGAAGATGTCACGCTGATTGTCTACGGATCACTGGTTGAAAACGCCATGACTGCCGCCCAATCGCTGGCGGATGAGGGGATTTCCGCAACCGTCATCGACGCCCGATTCTGCAAGCCGATTGATGGGGAGATGATTAAAGCCGCCCTGCGGCCGGGTCATGCGGTTTTGACGATTGAAGATCATTCGTTGCAAAACGGGTTTGGCAGCGCGGTTTTGGAATATGCCGTTGCTCATCAGCTTCCGACGCGACATCTGACCCGATTGGGACATCCTGATCGATTGATCGCCCATGCCAACCGCAAGGAACAATTGGCCGAGGTGGGGCTTGATGCGGCGGGGATTGTGCGAAGTGTTAAGGATGCGGTTCGGGATGCGAAGTCGTGTGCGGAGGTGGGGGAGACGCAGTTGGTTTAAGAAAGAATGGTGGGGAGGAACCCCACCCTACGTTGGGGTGGGCCTTTTTCGCAGATTGAAACCCATTAAATAGTAGATTGATTTTACCTGTCACTGGGACGCATGGCGTCGGTGGTTAGTCCATAGGCGACGCCATCGGGGAGGATATTCAAGGTGATGCTGCTTTCGTCGTTGGTGGCGTCGTATGAGAACCGCAGGGCGGTGTAGAAGCGGTCGAAGCGGCGGATCAGGGTGGCGCTGCTGGAGACGTTGGAGCTGTCTCCAAAGTCAAAACTCTGGCTGAGGGCCAGGGCGTATTTGGTGCTCAATTCATAATAAATCGCGGCCGTGATGATGTTGGAATGCAGTTCCTCGATGTAGCGGTTGCCCAGATAATAGGAAAGCCGCGGATCGCGCGACACCGCCAGCCCCACCGAGGCGGTGGCCAGTTCACCCTTTTCCCAGTTGTATTGGACATCCGACAACAGCGCCGTGGTGTCGCTGATTCGCCAGGTCATGTCGGCGTTGATGCTCTGGCGGGGGATGGATGCTTCGGGCAATGTTGGGAAGAACAGCCCACGGAACGCTGTCGGCGCCAATTCGCGGTCGGGGGGCTGGTTGGCGAAATAATTGGCCTCGATGTTCAGTGTCAGGAAATCGACGCTGCGCCATTTTCCCGGTCCACCCCGTTTGGTCTGCCAGCGCTGGTGCAATGCCAGTTGAATGGCCGACACATCCACGACCTTGTCCACATCCTCATCGTAGATGAAGACTTTGTTGCGGTCGGTGGTCTGTGCGGAGGTGAACAGATGCAGTTCCGGCTCCACCACATGACGAATGCGGTGGATGTCCAGCAGATCGGACTGGGCGCTGTCATCAACCGCCCAGAATGCGGTCGTCATCCGCACGCCGGCGCCCCCCAGCACGCGGTTTTCAACCTTTCCGCCGGGGCTGTCGCTGTAGGTGATGTATCGGCCCAGAACATATGGGGCGAGCTTGAATTCGCCGGCGCTGAAGGGGAAAGAGACCTGCTGGCGGAAATCGCCCCGGCCGACGTATTTGTCCGTGTGGCCGGTGGTCCCGACGGCAGGCATTCCGGGCGATTGGCCGGGCGCGAACCCCTGCTGAAGCAGCGACGCCTCACTGTCGCGCATGCGCAGGCCGGCCACCGTGTTGTCGCTGTAGAAGGTCAGGTTGTCGTTGGCGAAGCTGTCGCCGATGCGGTGATAGCCGATCTCCGGAAGTTTTTCGAGTTCAAACTGTTCCTGCAGGTAATCGGCGTTGGTGACAAAATCGTTGGGTTGTGCCTGAATCGCCAGCGTCAGGGCCTCGGTGCCGCGCTGACGTTTGACATAGAGGCTCAGGTCGTGCGGCTGATTGGAATAAAAATCACGCTCGAACCATTCCTCCAGAAACGTCGGGTCCGATGCCATCCCCGTGCGCAACTGCACCTGCCAGTCATCGGGGAAAAAGTGCTGGTGCATCCACAAAAACCGCCCGCGGATTTCGCGTTTGGGGTCCACATCGAGCCGATCAGCCCCCAGATCGTCGATCCCGTGGTCGTAAACCACATAGCCAGTCATGTTGCCGTTGAAATTCCACGGGTCGCGCGTGGTGCGGGTGATGAAACCGCCCCCATAACGGGCGTCGATGCCGGTGGCCGGGCCACGGTCGCCCAGATAATCGAGCCGATAGGCCACATCCAGGTCGGGTGGGTGGGGCCGGCCGAGGGTTTCAAACAGCCCCCATTGGGTGCGGGCGCCAAATCCAAACCGGTTGGAATTTTCCAATTGAATCTGCCGAAGCGGCGTCCCCTGATCGGTGATCGACCCGCCCACCACCGGCAGATAGAAAATCGGGACGCCAAAGACATCGAAGGTGGTGTTTTCGGTCCTGAAGGTGGAACGCGGGCCGCCATCGGGGGCGGTGTTGTCCTGACGAACATAGGCCCGGTCGGCTTCGATGGAATAAGAGGGAGTGGCGAACGAACTGGTTGTCAGTTGGACATCCTGCGCGCGGTATTCGCGGAGCTGGTCATCGAGCGCCAATTGTCGAATTGTGCGGGCGCGGACGATAATCGGCATCTGCTGTTTGGGATCAATCGTGTGCAACACCGCATCGGTCAAAATGGCGCGGTCGGTGGCCAGATCATAATACGCCCGCTCGGCCTCCAGCTTTGCTTCGCCCATGGCGGCGTTGGCGGGGGTGTAGATGATCCGCACATCCCCTTCCAGATAGACGGCCGTAATGACATCGCGCAATTCGGTCTTTTTACCCGGCTGAATGGCGTCGCTGGGACGGTCCAGGGAGGTAAACAACACCGCCCGTTTGGACTGTAATTCGAGTAAATCCCCCTCCCTGCCGCGCTGATAAAGGGTGATGCCATCCGGCACGATCACCGCGACATGCCCTTCTTCCGTGCGGGTGATCTGGAAGCGCCCGGGCATTTCAAACGTGACCGGCTCACCAGCCCCCGAACGCCTTCGTTTGGGAGTAGTCTGCTCGGCCGGTTGGGATGCGGCAGTGGCAGTGGGTGTGGTCGTCGGTGTGGTGGTGGGAAGCGGATTGCCGCTGAGGACCGACTGGCGAATCTCCAGCGCCCGTACAAACGTCGGCGATTGTTCCCGTTCTTTCGCCAATCTTTGATCGGCGACAATTCGGATCGAGCCGCGAACCGTTGCGGTCACGAACAGCATCGGCCCGGTTCGACGGATTGATGATTGCTCCAACACCGCATCATCCAGCAGGACGACCTGCACGTTCTGTTGATCCTGTGCCACCCCCTGAATCGGCGATAGCCAGACCACCGCGCGGCCGCTGGTCATTTTGGCACGATCCAACTCAATCGTCACCGGGCCATCCAGCTCGACGATGTTGGTCTGACCGTCCATCCAGGTGTAGGCGGTCTGGCCATGCAATGTCAGGGATTCGCTGGGAGGCTGGTACTGTCCCCAAATCCGCGCCGGCCAGCACGCGAAAGCGAGCAAAATCACTGCAATCGCGATGCGCTGCACCAACGGACTCCTTCCTTGGGGTATTGATCCGAATCAACCGAGCGGGGGCATTATAAAAGGGTCAATGTCAGCGTCAAACCAACTTTGCGGAGATTGCGCGGTGTGTGTCATCGCACGTGAATCGGATACAATCGCGGGTCTTATGATTTATCGCATTGATGTACGCGCCGCCGGATCGACCTCTGACGCTGGAGCGGTGGTCGATTCGCTGGGAGAGGCCATTCGGCACCAGATCGAGGAATTCGGCTCTCAAATCGGGCCGATCCGCACCAGCAGGATTTTTTTGATCGACAGCGAGGCGCCGCATCAGCAGGTGCGCAAGGCCGCTCGCGAATTATTGGCCGACCCCGTGGTGGAACAGGCCGACTGGATCGAATCACCGCCGTCAGATGAAGGGCATTCCCGCATCGAGGTGCATCTGAAGCCAGGGGTGATGGACCCGGTTGCGGCATCGACCGAACTGGCCTTGGCGGACATGGGGGTGGAGGCCAGGCAGATTCGCACCGGCCGGGCGTATCTGATCGAAGGACGAATACCGCGTGAAGAATTGCAAACCATCGCCTCGCG
>JADLBV010000090.1 GCA_020847545.1 Phycisphaerales bacterium | reverse complement strand
TCATCGGGGCGATGATCGGGGCGGTGCGCGGGTCGTCGGCGTTCGTGCTGGCGATGACCGGCGGCGGGCCATACAGCGAGGCGGGCGGGGCCACGGATGTCATCGGGCTGCACATTTTTTACGAGACGTTCGGCTATCTGAAATTCGGCTCCGGCGCCGCGATGGCCTGGGTGCTGGGGGCGATGTTGATCGGATTCACGGTGATCCAGTTGCAACGCCTGAGCAATCTGGAGTTCAAGACGGCCGCCAAGTCTTGAGCCGCACATCCTGTGAGGATGGGATGCACTTGACCGAAGGGAAGTATGACCTTCCCCACAAATAGCGGGCGCGTGCGGTGCGTGTGCTCAGGGTGGTGCAGCCGATTTGAACCGGCAGGTTGGCCGTGTGACCCTCCCGACAGGCGATGCGGGTGATGGCTTCAAAGGTTCGGTCATCCTGTACATAAAATTCACCGGTTGTTCCGTCGGTGTAGATGCCGTGAACTCCGGTGTCACCATAGGAGCGGCATTCCTTGATGAAGCGGGCCTCATCCAGCTCATTGCTGTCGGTCCAGGGGACGAACAGGGCGGCCCATGCGCCGCGGAGTGTTTGTCGAGTCAGTGGTTGAATCATGGGTTTGCTTGTCGTTAAAAGATGGTCTATTACATCATCCTTACTTGAATAAACCGGGCTCCGGTGATGAGTCGCTGTTGCGGGGTTCATTGTGGATCAATTCGGCTGTAATCGACGGTGGGGCCGAATACGGCTTCGGCGATGTCTCGCGGATCGCCATAGCTTTGCTGCGGCAATGCGCCGTGGAATGGATGAAAATGCCCGGTGATGCCGTAAACGCACCCCGTATACAGTCGGATTTCAATGCCGATCCGCTTGCCGAGTAATTCGGATATCGAACGCTCTTTCCATCGGGGCGTCCATGCAATCTCATCGCCGCTGAATCGCTCGCTGTCATCGAACGAAAAGCCCGCGATGGGTTTCTGCCAGATGTCGATGAGCTGCACTTTCATCTCCCCGTGCGGGCACTGGGCGTTGATCGTCAGTTGATCATCCTTCAGCAGAAATTGCTTGGTGCGTAGAAATGCGTCGCCCACCCCCTGCAGGCCGCACAATCGCCCCGGCTGAATCGTGCTGGTGTAATGGGCCACGAGCCGGTTGGAATCGTTGGACAAGCTGGTTCTGTGTTCGGAATAGGTGGCCGAGCCATGTTCCAGCAACGGGAAAATCCCGCTGATCATCCACTGATCGCCCTTGCGATTTGGCGTCATGTTGAACAGATAATTTTGCGTTGCCCCATACTCGCCGATGCCGCGCAGGCCGATCGCCTTTTGGTGCGTCCGCTGCCAGCTCAGCCCGTCATAGCTATAGACCAGTTCCGTGTAGACGTTTCCCTTGAATTTCCATGGCACGCGATCCACCATGTCGGTCTCGAATACACACAGAAACCCATAAAAAATGCCGTCGTGATAATGCGCCGACATGTTGTAGAATTCCGAACAAGGCGGGTCGTTGCCGTCAGGAGCGAGGATCACGCGCGGCGTGCTCCAGTGGATCAGGTCGCTGCTGTAACTCGTGCAAATCCGTCGATCCGTCAGCACGGCGCGAAACAGCACCTGATAGGCGCCCAGAACCGGATTGTAAAACAGGCAGTTATAGGCATCCGACATGGATCGGCCCCACTGATACCGCAACTGCTGACTATTCCAGTGAATGCCATCGGGGCTGGTGGCGATGATGCCCGGAGCGATGCTCTGGCTGCCATGCCGCATGGAGTCCAGGCTTGCCGCGCACTTGTATCGTCGCTCCGGATCGGCATCGTGCGGATCGCGGTAGACCATCGCGCCACTCACGCTGCCTTCCTCGCCGGACCAGACCAGATTCGCCCCGTCCGGACGGTTGAGGTAGTTGCCTCGTTCCCAGTGAATTGCATCCGCGCTCTCGGCCATCGCCAGCATGAAATGCTCATCCTGGGTTTCCCCACCAATCTCCACCTTGCATACCTGGTGGTTGACATTGTACCAGAGGCGATATTTTTCGACTTCCGGACACCACTGCATCGACGAATAGGACAACGAGTAGTTCGGGTCAAAAAACTGCGATTCCTCGATTATCCGCGGCTCGAAATACCGCCGCGTCAACTGCGTGCGATTGAGCAGGGCAAAATCATCAAGGAACGCGATGGTGCAGAGGTTCGATTCCATAAATTTCCAAGGGTAAGGCAGGCAATCAACGCCTGCCCTGTTGAAGGTCCTGTCATTCACCACATTCGTAACGCCGAGCATCGGTGCTGACGGCCTCGCTCAATCCTAGCCATGCCAAACGTCCATTCACGGGCACGTCAGGTTCATGAAAAAGAGTGGTTCATCGGCGTTGACGTGCAGCGATGGGCCGCTCAGGTGATCGGTGCGGTAGGTCTGGAGCGAAAAGTCGTTACGCCTGACGGTCATACCGGCGAGCCACGGGGCATCGAGTGTCCAGCCGACGCGCGTCACCAGGACCGGCAAACCGCCAGGGTCCATCGACTTGGCGGCCGACAGTGGGGCGTGGGGCCGCACTTTCTCGGCGGCGTCAAACTTGTCCGGATCGAACTTGAAACCGCTGTTCCAGCTTGTGCTGACCGCCATCGCGACGATGTCCGAACTGCTCTCCAGCGGTTTGTTGTCCTGAGTACACACCGCAAAGCAGATGTAGCGCTCACCCTCACGGACGTATGGGGTTCCCGGCGGGATGTTCAACTGGATGTCCTTCAAGGTCTCATGGCCGTCAAATGTGAAGGATTGCGGCACAAAACCCGCCAGCATGCGCACGCGCGGCGATTCGATGATCAACATTCCCTGTTTCCAGCGATAGGTGATCTCCGGCGTCGGCCGACACACATCCGTGTAGGTGGTCAGATTCTTCCCGACAAAGTGTGACTTGGGCGCTTTGGGATCAAATCGCAGCCGCAGACCAAACTGCATCGCCGTGGGGGCCAGCGATTGAAACACCGGTTCCCATTTTGATGCTTCAGAGTTGTAGAGAATGTCCCGTCCAACCACCAGCACGGTGGGATGTTCCGGCGGCTTGAGATCACCATGCACAAAAATCGTGGAGGCGAGCTTCATTGATGCGAGCATCACCTCATCACCGCCAAAAACCACCGCCTGCCAGTAATGCCCCTCGTTGGGCATTTGCAGCGACGTGGCCTTGGCCCCGTAGGCGTGCTCGCCATAAAAATGCCAGTCCACCACGTCCAAATCCTGCACGGTAGCGAATGCCGCGATGCGAAGGGGATAATCAGCCCGATATTTGCCCGGCTGGAAGGCCATCGTCTCATAGATCACCCCCGGAACCCCTTCGATCTTGTTCTGCACCATCCAGCTCCCCAGCGTCGGTGGCTCGGCCAGCGCCGCCGACCATGGAAATGTCGGCTTGGATCGGTCCGTATCGATCATGCTCAGATAACTGCCAAACGCAAAGGCAGAGCCGAACGAGTCCACATAGGCTGATTGTGGAGAATAGCTGGCGCCGGTGTCAAACAGCACCGGCACCACCGCAGCCCCGCGGCCGCTCTGGCCGTGGGAACGCAGTCGATTGAGCGCCAGCGTTTTGAATTGGATCTCCAGATCAGTCAGAAACTCAACCACATCCCGCGCCCGCGCACCATTGGCGGGGGCTTTCAGTTCCCTGCTCTTGTTCAGATCGATCTGGATGCCCAACACCTCCGCCATTTGCGGCATGGCGGCCCGCCCGCGCAATGGTTGCAGCAGAACCGTTGATTGGTCCAACGATTCCCCCGGCAGCAGCTCACCCCATGCCTGTCGCAGGCGATCCATGTTCGCATAGCGGTCACGCAGCCATTGATTCCATTGCAGCAAAAGCGGCCTGACCATCGTGGGCGGCAGTGTCTCCAGCTCCCCGCCGGCCAGCATGTTCGGCATCCACCACTGCTCGTTGACCAATTCGATCAGCGCGATGCTCGGATCATCGGCATAGCGCAACCCGGTGTACTGGTTGACATGCTCCATCACCTCGTCGATGTGCCTCAGATACACCTCCTGCGTGCGTTTGTCCCACATGAGCTGGGCGTTCACCGGACGAAACGACTGTCCCTTCATGGCCGCCAGCCAATCCTGGCGGCTCACCAGCGGATCATCGACCACATCCACATCCTCGGGTGTGATCCGCACATCATTCATCAGGTCGATCCAGTTGTATCCACCTGATTTTGCGATGGCGGCAAACGTGTAATCCTGCAGGTCCATGCGCGAACCATCGCCGCGCGTGTACTTCATCGCAAACAAGGTCCCGACACTGATGCTGCGATAGAGGTTAAATCCGAGCTTTCGGAAATGTTCCACCTCCCTGTCAATCGCGGCGGGGGAGTCTCCCAACGGGCTGGATTGCGACCCCCACAGCTTCAGCCTTTTGCCGCCGATGGAAAAGTGGCCATCGTGTATCTGTACAAAATCAACGGGCGCATCCGCCTTGGCCGCAACGGTTGTCAGCATGATGACCGCGGCCAGTCCGGCGAGTATGGATATTTTGTTCAATGAACCGGCTCCTGTCGGTGTTTGACAATCCATCAAAAGATGTCGTCATACCAGAAGATATCGTTAATCAGATAGGCCAGATTTCCCGATTCCGCGTGCGTATCGAAGAACAGAACATTCGCCCTCTGGCCGGAGTGACGGTATCGTGGGGTGTAGATCGTGAGGGAGGGTATTCCATAATCAAACCCCCATGTCACGCCATAGTTGTTAATGTACCCATCCGCCAGCAGGACGGTCGTTGCGCTTTTATGAATCTGTGTCCATTTTTGCGCTGCGCCCAAGGCGGTCGGAGTCCATCCGAAGGTCTTGCGATAGTTCAACCCATATTCGGTTCGATAGGGGGTCAAATCCAATGCCCTTGAATCTTCCGATGGACAGGCAAAGACCTGGTTGACATACCCATCATTCGCGCCGGGCAGATATTTCAAATCCATCAGCACGGCGTTCCACTGCTTGTTCCATGTGGTGCTCCCCTCCCCCCAGACGACATACTGGTTGTAGTCATTCGCATACATCTTGCAGGCCAGGCCGATCTGCCGGAGATTGGAGATGCAGGCAACGGATTTGGCCGCCTCGCGCGCCTTGTTCAGCGAAGGCAGCAGGATACTGATCAGAAGCGCTATGATGCCTATGACGACAAGCAACTCAACGAGCGTAAATGCACGAATACGATTGGCGGACATGGCAATACCTCCATGAAAAGGAGACAATAAACGGTTCAGTTCCACAAAGACATCCCGCCACGGTCAGGCGACGGGATGCCGAAAAGACAATCCCCAATTTATTTACGACGACGCAGCATCGTCAGGCCACCCAGCGCCAGCAGCGACAGACTGGCCGGCTCGGGGACGGCGAATTCATACTGTCCGCTGGAGATGCGGAAGTCGTCGATATACCCGTCGAAGTTGCTGGTATGATCGTTGTATGCCCCGATCACAATGGGAACGGAATCGTTCGCATAGCCCCAGGAGCCATAACTGGCAGAAGCTTCCATTGTGCCATTGAGATACAGCTCCCACCGGTTGCTGCCGCCATTGATGGCCGAATTGGTGTTATACTGCGCGGCGACATGGTACCACTGGCCCGCGTTGATCGCCGTCGTACCAGTCATCGCCATGCTCACGCCGTCAGAGCGGAACGATCCGAAGTACAGCTTGTCCTGGTATATCTCGAATATCCAATGCCGACCGGAGGGAGGACCTCCAAGCGTACCGGTATATTGGGATGCAAAGACCGAGTCACCAGTGGAGTTTGCCTTGAACCACATCTCAATGACGCGTCCGTCGCCAAACGCGCCATCCATGCTCGCTGCGTCGGGCACGTCGATCCACGCCGTGCCGCCTTGCGTGCTGAAGGCGTTTCCGAAATCCCCGCCGGGACTGCCGGCGCCGCTGGCGACATTTCCCGTCGCAGCGGCAGAGTAGGTTCCATCGCTTGTGCCCCAGGTGACCTTGTCGCCGGTGTTGGCGGCGGTTGTGCCGCTGGTCTCGTTCATGTGCATGAGCACCATCACATTGCTGTCTCCATCAGCATATGGATGTTGCCATAACGTGTAAGGCGCGGCGACAGCAGTGGAGGAAAGGGTGAGCGCCAGGCCGACTGCTCCGGCCGACAACCCTACGATAAGAGACGAACTACGCATGTTTCTCTCCTTTCAAAAGAGAAGTGAGGTGATTACTCCTACGACGCCTGCAGATCGCCACGCCGGCGATGGACATGACCAGCAGACCACCTGCCGGTTCGGGAACGGGCACGGGTGTGAGGACCAGTGCCGTTAATGTCGCATCGTCCAGCGTCAGCGAAAAGTTTGATAAGTCGATCTGTCCGGTGAGATCGGTGCTTTTCCAGTCGATGGATTGCGGCACATTGGTCAGCGGAGTGGTGTAGCTCAGCAGGCCCGTATCGCCGGAAAGCTGGGCCAGTTTCATCAGTGTGATGGTGTAATTCTGGCCTGGCGCAAGGTTGTCTAGGCTGAGCTGAAGTGCCTGTGAGATGTCATCTGAAAAATTCAATCCCCAGAGGACGATCTCGCCGGTGATGCTGTTTTTGGTCGTGTAGAGGCGAATGTTGCTGGAATCGTCGGTGGTCAGCACATCCACAAGGGTGTCTCCCATGTGGTCGCGCAGGCCTTGGAATGCCTTGTAAACCGGAATCTCCGCGCCGGTGCTCCAGACCGGCCAAACCCAGTTCTGGGCGGCGATCATGTTCTGGTTCTGGGCAAAGTTGAAGACGGTCTCGACCGATCCCAGTGCCTGGGCCATGGTGCGGCCGAGATAGCTGCCGCCAACCTGCCATGGGCTGGGATTCCATTCGCTGGCGACGACGGAGGTATCCAGATTCCGTTGCGGGCCAAGCGCGGGGATGGGGACTCCCAAAAAGGAATTGTTGTCGTTGTTCTTCTGGATCGCATTGCGGATGAGCTGATATTCCGATTGCTGCTTGGGGCGGATATAGCGCAAGTCGGCTTCGGTATCCGAGACTGTCGGAGTGGGACCGTTGTTCAGCAGGTAGTCGCTGAACATCCCCATGTAAGGGTGGTAACTGATGAAATCGACCTGGGCATCGCTGCGGTCCAGGACGGCCAGAAGATATGGATCGGTCTGGCCGGCGTTGGGACCTTGGTTGACGACGCCGCGAACCACAACCGGGCCGACCTTGATGGTCGGATCGACCGCGCGCATCGCGGTTGTGATGGCCACATATCGATCGGCGTATTGGGTGGGAGTCAGGGTGAAATTCAGATTACCGAATGCGACATCCGGCTCGTTGCCGATTTCCCAATATTTGACCTTGGTGGTCGGCGCTTCGGATGTGCCGCGCAGGCGGTCGTAGGAACCCCATTGCAGGGAATTGACGATGGCCGCATCGCCGGCCGACAGGGAATCACCCTGTTTATAGCCGGGGGCAATGAAGTTGGTGTATCTCACCCAGTCGGCGGCCATCAAAGGGAGCGATGTTCCGGTGGTATCCGTATAGGAAAAGGTGGAACTGCTGTAACCCGTGCCCGTGCCGCGCGTGTTGACCGTGATAAACAGGTCGGCGTTGTTGTCACGGGCGTAACGAAGATAATCCAGTGTTGGTGTGCTGGGAGCGCCGGCTTGGTCCACACCATATCCGGTGCGGTCTTTCCAGTCGTAGGTTTCGGCAAACAGACCCGGAGCCGGGCCGCGGATGCTGGAACCGTTGGTCAAATCGAGCGTCTTCTGGTCGTAGACGGTCCCCGCGCCCAGGTTGGGCAGGTTCTGGCCGCGCACGTCCGGGTGGATCGCTTGTCCACCGGACATATCGATGGTGTGTTGCGCCATGGCATCGCGCGATGCGGATGCGCACAGGGCCGCGGCGGCGGCCATGGCGAGGATGTTCAAGGTGCGTGCGGTCATCGTTGTATTTCCTCCTCCGAGTCAAAGCGTGCGGACCGAATCCATCTCCTTTAATTCGCCGGCCAGAAAGACCGACGGTACGTTCTTTGTGCCGTTTTCAATGCGATTCAGAAGCATTTCGACCGCCATCCGGCCCATCTCGACGCGATCAAGCCGATAGCATGTGATCGGGACGATGGCGAATGGAACCATCGGGTCGTAGTCACACGAGATGATGCTCAGCTCACCGGGGACCGAAATGCCAAGATGAGCGCAGGCGCGCAGCAGATAGGCCGCGGTCGGCGCGTTGTAGGTGACGATCCCGGTGCAACCCAGGCTCCGGTATTTCCTGACCCGCTCGATATAGTCGGGCAGTTGATAGCCGTTGGACGCCATCGGGACATCCCACATCGGTATCGGGTGCAGTTCGGCCTTGAAAATGGCGCGGGAATACCCGTTCATCCGCAGCGACTGGCTGGAATGCTTGTTGACGGCCGCGCCGGGGAAATATCCGATCTTGCGATGGCCGTGTTTCAGCAGATATTCGGCCGCGCTGCGCGCCACAGCGGTGTCATCCGGCATGATGGTGTTGAACGTGCGCGGTTCGGGGGCGTTGACAAAGACAACCGGTATCTGCAGTTGATCGGCCACCTCGCCAACGTTTCCACGAACGTTGCACACATCAAGGATCATTCCATCAATCGAAACCGACCGCAGCAGAGGCAACGACTCGATGGCATGGGCATCCGATCGCACATGGACCATATCCATCGCCAGCCGCAGGCCAAACCGCATTAAGGCGAACGAAACCCCCTTGATCAGATCCGTGCCGTACGAACTGTCATCGGCCCCTTCCACCTCGGAAATCAGACCGATCGTGCCGTGTGTTCGGCGGGGGAGTGAACTGGCCGACAGACTGGGGCGATATCCGGTGGTCTTGATCGCACTCAACACCCGGTCGCGTGTCTTGGGCGAGACGCGATCTGAACTGTTGATGACGCGGGAGACGGTCGATGGGGCGACGCCGACAATTCTGGCCACATCCACACAGGTGATGCGCGATCGTCCCCGGCGGGCGTCGGAAGGGGTCGGAAAGGTGATTGTAGAAACGTTTGCCATAACAACCGCGCTACTACACAAAATCCAGGGCGACCGGAACGTTAAATCAATAAATAGCCGATACTTATAAGAGAATAAGGGATGGAAGGGCGTTTTTCAGTTTGACGGGTTGGCCGGCAAAATGAGTCTGAAAACGTTTCCATGAAGATAAAATAACCCATGTTTATGGATTGTCAAGAAAAATTTTTAATCAAAGGGAACGGACAGAGTCCAATTCGACCATTTCGCCGGTCAGAAAAATGGATGTGATGTCCTGTGATTTGGTTTCGATCCGTTCCACCAGCATCTCCACCGCCAATTTGCCCATCTGGGCGCGATCCAGCTTGATGCAGGTCACGGGAACAAATGCGAATTGTGCGACAGGGTCAAAATCACAAGCCACGATGCTCAGGTCTTGCGGAACCCTCAGATTTGTTTCGATGGCGCCCCGAACCGCAAGCGCTCCGCCGATGCCGTTGTATGTCACCACGGCCGTCACACCATGCGATTTCAATATCGATATGCGCTGGGCATATAATTCCGGTCGGTAATCCAATTCTACATCCCACATCGGCAGCGGCGTCAGCCCATGTGCCATCAATGCCTGGGTGTAACCGTTCATCCGCAGCGCATGGCTGGAGTGCGTCACCTTGCACCCCGGCAGATACCCAATCCTGCGATGGCCGCGTTCGATCAGGTATTCCGTGGCGTGTCTGGCCACCAGTTCATCATCGGGCATCACGGTATTGGATGGCCGCGGCCTTGGCGCATTGACGAAAACAACGGGTATCCGAAGCCGTCCGACGACCGAATCGATGTCCCCGATCATGTTGCAGGCGTCGATGATGATCCCATCCACCGAAACCGACTGAAACAGCGGCAAATTCTCAAGCGTCTCGGCCGCCATGCGCTCGGGAACCATGTTCATCGTCAGCCGATGACCGGAGTCCGTCAGTGCCACCGAGATGCCGCGAATCAGTTCCGGGCCATGGTTGCCCATGGTAACCATCTCGCTGACCAGCCCGATCGTGTCATGGCGCCGACGCGGCAAGGCGCTGGCCGCCTGCGATGGGCGATATCCCGTGGCATGAATCGCCTTCATCACCCGCTTTCGCGTCTCGGGCGCAACACGGGTTGAATCATTGATGACGCGCGACACGGTCGATGGGGCGACGCCGGCCATTTTGGCGATGTCGATGCAGGTCACCCGACTGACAGTGGATTTGATCGAACCAACGCCCATAAGCACCATTCTACAGGCGTTTATCGGGGCCTACCAATGAGGCGGAATGGCGATTTCACACGCACACCAATGTGGTGTGTTGCCACATGGAACTGGACAACAACTGAATAAATGGTAACGTTTTCATAATCAATGTACACCAACATGGATCGCCCCGGATTGGATATTCGCGCCGACATGAGTATTGCCGACAAGGTTAAGCAAATTCAATCCTTTCTCGGCAACCGATACTTTGATCCCTCCAGCGGCATCATGTACACGCTCTGGTATTGGAAGGACGATGAACTGCGCCCATTTCGCAGCACCGACCGCCGCGAAGGCCAAAACTATCCTCAGACCAAAGCCGGTTTCTCCTTTGAAGGATATTGTCACGGCGAGAACGGCCCGATGATGTCCGGGTTTTTTCTGCAATCCCAATGCCTTCGATATCACGCCACCGGCGATGCTCAGGCGTTGGAATTCGCCCGCAAGGCGTTCAATTCGCTACAGATCATCTATCACATGGGGGAGGAACACGGCCGGGAGGGGCTTCTGGGCAAGCCTTATGATTGGCGTTTCAGCGAAGAGACCAGCGTGGACCAATACATCGGCGCCATGATGGGTTTGTGGGAATACTGGTGCATTGCGGATCGAATCACACGCCAGCGCATCGCCCAGATGCTGGGGAAAATGGCCGACTGGTGGCGCAAGGCCGAATATAAGATTGTCTATTTTGAAAGACATTTTGATCTTTTACCCTATCATGCCCCGCGCATGGCCTGTCTCAACGCCATCGCATATCGCGTCACCGACGATCCTCAATATGCCCGCGAATCTGACCGCATGTGGGGCTTGTGTGGCACCTGGGCCACAACTTACGACAACCAGTTATTGAAAATTCTGCACTCCGACCCGGCCTCGCTGACTCAAAACAGCGATTTTTTCGGATACGACCCATCGCTCGGCAAGTTCAAATTCCGCACCCGCGAAGTCTCGGCCGAAATGTACTTGGGTTTAGCCTGCGCCGACTGGTTCATGGCCCATGACAGCGCCCGCGGCCCGCTCCTCAAACATGTCATCGCCCGCTACTGGAGGCAAATGCAGTATGGCCTGCGCGATGATTTTATGACGCTCTATGGGATTGAAGTGGATTTGGAGCATGAAACCTGGTCCACGGTTCACACCGAATTGACCGATGAAACGCGCAAAAACGCGCTGGCCGGGTCTCTACTGTCGGCCTATTATTCTGAAGCCTGCTGGCAGGACCACGCCTCGCGGATACCCGATGCCAGCATCATCGCCCACCAGCACGCGCCGGAATTTTCACCCAATGCGCTCGATCTGGCATCGCGCATGCTCCAAAGGCTGGATAACCAGCGGATGCACCATTTCGTCGACCCCGACGGCCGGCAGCTCGTGCCCGAACTGGACTGGATTCGCAACGTTCTCAGCGGAGATGTTCCGGTCTTTACCGTGCTGACCTACTGGCGCGCCAAAGCGCGGCTGTCAGGCCGCTGTTTCAACGCCTTCGCGGGTGGCTGATCCAGTATTTCGCGACGATATTCCGCCGGGCTGCGCTTCATATGTTGCTTGAAAATGCGATGAAACTGCGGGTAACTGCCAAACCCCGCATCCAACGCGGATTGCAGCATGTTCAGGTCTGATCGGGGGTGATAGTTTCTCAAAAATCGTTCGACACACATCTTCTGACGGTAGTTGACCAGCGTCACACCCGTCTGCCGTTTGAACATTCGACTGAGGTGTGATGTGCTGGTTCCGCATCGTTGTGCCAGTTCATCAATGCCGCAAGGCTCAACCTCATCACGCACGATGCGTGCCGCCATCTCCACGGCCGGGTGAATGATGCGCTCGTCCGCATCGGGCGACTCCTCGGCATCCAGAAACGCCCGCCACGCCGACAGCATCGCATAGGTCAGCCCCGAGTTGAATCGTTGCTGTTCCCCCGGCCGGCTCATC
The DNA here is from genome assembly GCA_020847545.1 of Phycisphaerales bacterium. GTDB lineage: Bacteria > Planctomycetota > Phycisphaerae > Tepidisphaerales > Tepidisphaeraceae > JADYZN01. Next base: position 5,332 of record JADLBV010000090.1, on the reverse strand, counting down.
GCCGAGGCCAGCTCCTGCAGCAGGGCATCCAGCCGCGAGGCGACGGCGGAATTCAGCCGCCGGCTGAAATTTTTCGGCGGTTTGGGATGGGACAATACACGATATTCCTCAACCCGATGCGTCCATCGCCTGACCATCGTCGGCCGAAAAACAACCACCCACATTTCAAAATCATGCGATGGATTGATCAGAATGTGATCCTGCTCCGGGAACAACCACAGCATCGTCTGACTGGCGATATCCGTGCGCCGGCCATCAAACATGAGATAAGTCGCCCGGCCGCGCGTCACCAGATTCATTTCCAGCTCGCTGTGGCGGTGCATGTGATGAACCCGGCCGTTGTGGCGGTAATACATCACCCATCCATCCAGGGCGCGATCAATGTGCAGTTGCTCTTTCATTGGACATGAAATGATAACATATTGCGTAAATATGAGAAGATATTCGCCTCAACAGAGCAAATAATGATCCCACAACCTTTTCAAGGAGAATTCTGATGAGTACTGCGACAACGACGGGAAACACGTTTGTGATCAGCGATGAATTGAAGCGTCAATACATCGAGGAGGGGTATTTCATTTTACCGGCCGCCATTCCATCCGAGCATCTTGAGATGCTGCGTGATGAGTGTACGCGGTTCATTGATGAGATCAACGCGGAAATGGACGCCGCCGGCAAGAAGGTCATGGGGATCAATCACCGAGACAAGCGATACTTCGTCGCCAACAAGCAATCCAAAAGCGAACTGCTGAGGCAGTTCCTGTTCAGTGACTTGATGGCCCAGGTATGCAAAGCCACGATCGGGCCGGATGCCTTTTTGTTTCTGGAACAATATGTCGTCAAGTCGGCCGAGGTGGGGATGAAATTCGCCTGGCATCAGGATGGCGGGTATATCGGCCACGCGCACACACCCTATCTGTCGGCGTGGTGCGCGCTGGATGACATGACCGAAGCCAATGGCACGATCTATGTTTTGCCCTATGACCGCGCCGGCACACGGGAATATGTCCCCCATCGCAAGGAAGAGGGGAGCAACGACATGGTCGGCTACTTCGGGGATGATCCGGGCATCCCGGTGATCGTTCCGGCCGGCAGCATTGTCTGTTTCAGCAGCGCCACCTTCCATCGCAGCGGGTTCAACACCACGCACAAGGCGCGTCGGTCATACCTGTGCCAGTATTCGCCGGATGTCATCATGAACAAGGAAGGGACCGCGCAATGGAACACGGCCGTTCCGTTCCTCAAGGATGGGCGAATCATTTACCGGGGAATCTAATGTCGCTTCGATGGAAACCCGACTGGCTGGAAGTCCGCCAGCGCTATATGAAATGGTGGAAGCACGAAGGTTTGGTGCTTCAGGTGCAGGCGCCGGCGGATCGGCCGATGGAAAACCTGGAACGCCCAGTGCCGCCGGCCACGCTGGAACAATGCTGGCTCGATCCGGTCTATCGGATCAAAAAAGCTGAATATGATCTCTCCCGGCTCTTTCTGGGGGGAGACAACATTCCGTTTCTTGAACTGCACCTTGGACCTGGAAACCTGGCGACGTTTCTGGGTTCCGAGCCGGGTTATATGCCGGACACCATCTGGTTCGAACCATGTATGAGCGACATTGAAACCGCTCCGCCATTGCGATTCGACCCGGCCAACCGGCATTTTCAGTCGCAACTGGCGCTTCTGCGCGAAGGTATGCGCATCAACAACGGCAGGTTTCTTGTGGCCGTGCCCGACTTGATCGAGAACATCGACACGCTCGCCTCGCTGCGCGGCCCGCAGGAACTGATGATCGACATGCTCGAACAACCGGATGTGATCAAACAACGGCTAGCCGAGGTGAATCAGGTCTATGTCCAGGCCTTTGACGCGATCCACCAGGTTGTGAAAGACGACCTGGGGGGCAATGTCTTTTCGATGTTTTGCATCTGGGGCCCGGGCAAAACCGCCAAGGTGCAGTGTGATGCATCCGCGATGATTTCAACCGGGATGTTTGCCGAGTTCGTCATTCCGGCTCTGCGACAGCAATGCCAATGGTTGGACTGGTCGATGTTCCATCTCGACGGCACGCAATGCCTTCAACATCTGGATCATCTGTTGGCCATCGACGAACTGGATGCGATCCAATGGACGCCGCAGGCGGGCACCGAACCCAACGGCTCATCCACATGGTATCCGGTTTATCGAAAGATTCTGGAAGGTGGTAAATCGGTGCAGGCGATGATCATCGATGCCCAATATGTCCTGCCTCTGCTTGAAAACGTCGGCGCCAAAGGGATGTTCATCATCGCCAAGGCCGACAGCGAACAAGAGGCACTCGAACTCCTGGCGGCGACGGAAAAGTACCGAAGGAGCTGAACACAAAGCAGAAGCCGCTATCACAGGAGCATTCCTCTTTCATACCCAAAAACGCAATCCTGCCGCTATTTCCGTTGTTTCAACCTATCAAAATATCGTTTTGCAAACGTTTCCATATGTTGTATGCTACACTTTGTAGGGCATTCATTTTTATAGATCGCCCCGGTATTTATGAACCCATTGATTCGCAATTGGCTTGAATTTGAAATGCCGGCCGGGCAATCGGCCGACAATATCCTGTTTTGCGCACAACGTCCGCAGGAAGTCATCGCAAAGGCCGGCGAGGTACGGATGGAAGTCCCCTTTCAATCGTATCGAAACGCCGGCGACCAGCTAAATCCTGATACGCATCAACGCAAACACACGGTCATCGCGGCCGCCATCGGCGATGAAATCGTTCGGGTGACATTCGGCGACCACCCCGTCGCGGATGATTCCCCCATGCTCGACTGGCATCCGACATTGAAGAAATCCCCCCTGACCTTGCGGACTCAGGAGGATGCCTGGCTGGCAACCGATGAACGCGGAAATGTGCGTCTGCGGATGGATCGGATCGACCCACCGGTGCGCCAATGGAACGACATGATGTCGAAACCCGCCGCCGCCTTCACGGTCAGCGTGTTGCCCGATGGCCGGGTCGATGTCCCGTTCATGTCATGGGATATTTTCTCTCCGGGGCAGTTCAACTCCTTCCCGCTGGCCTATGTCGAACAGGGTGGCCGGCGGACATGCTCGATGTTCTCGCTCCACGCGCAGGCGGATGAGTGCTTTGCCGGAACGGGTGAGCGCTTTGCCAAGATGGATCTGTCCGGCCGGACCATCGACCTCCAGAACGCCGACGCCCTCGGCGTCAACAACCGCCGGGCTTACAAAAACATTCCGTTCTATATATCCAGCCGCGGTTACGGCCTGCTGATCCTCACCAGCGCCCACGCGCGGGTTTCATTGGCTGATCTTTCCACGCGGGCCGCGATGGGGTTGGTCCGGCAAGACACGCTTGACCTGTTCTTCATTGGCGGCGGCAGCATCGAGCGTATTCTCTACAACTATCGCAGGTTGACCGGCTTCCCCCACGATGTGCCAGCGTGGTCTTATGGCACATGGATGGGCCGAATGACCTATGCCAGCGCCGCCGAAGTCACTCAGGCCGCCACGCGCCTTCGCGAGGAGCGATTCCCCTGCGATGTAATGCACATCGACACCGGATGGTTCAAGGAAGACTGGGCGTGCGACTGGCAGTTCTGCAACGACAAATTCCCACAGGATCAACAATTCATCGCCTCGCTGCGAGACTTGGGTTATCGCGTGAGCCTCTGGCAATTGCCCAAAGTCAGCGTCAAAACAGCGCTGTTTGAGGAGGCGGCCGCCCAGGGTGTGCTCGCCACGCGTCCGGAAGATGCCGACAACGCCGGCGGTTCCAATTTCAGCACCCAGCGGTATGCCGGATCAATCGATCTGACCAATCCCCGCGCGGTCGAATGGTATCAAAGCCGTTTGCGCGAACTGTTCGACAAAGGGGTCGCCGCCATCAAGGCGGACTTCGGCGAAGAAATCGACATGAATGCCCGCTATCACGCCGGCACCCCTGAGTTGCTGCACAACATGTATGCCCTGCTGTATCAAAAACTGATCCACGAGGCCACGCAGCAGTCGAGGGATGGAAACGCCGTGATCTGGGCACGCGCCGGCTGGATCGGATGCCAGCGTTATCCCATACACTGGGCCGGAGATGCCGCCAGCACATGGGATGGCCTCGCCGCCAGCATTCGCGGCGGCCTGCATCTGGGCCTGTCGGGCTTCGGCTTCTGGAGCCACGATATTCCCGGCTTCCACGGCGTGCCCGACTTCATGAACACCTGGCCCAGCGATGAGCTGTATGTCCGCTGGACACAGGCGGCCGTCTTCGGCTCGCACCTGCGCTATCATGGCGCCCAGCCGCGCGAGCCGTACGAATACCCACGCGTCAGCGGCATCGTCCGCCAATGGCTGCGACTTCGCTACGCCCTGATTCCCTACCTGGTCGAACAGGGGCACAAGACGTGCCAATCGGGATACCCCCTCCTCCGCGCCATGATCCTTCATCATCAGGATGACCCGGTCTGCTGGCACATCGATGACCAGTTTTTCTGCGGCGACGACCTGCTTGTCGCCCCGATCCTCAATTCACAGGGCATCCGCAACGTCTATCTCCCCGCCGGCAAATGGACCGACCTCTGGACCGGCGAATCAATTGAAGGCCCGCGCTGGCTCCACAACGTCAAATGCCCCCTCGAACGCATTCCTGTCTACGCCCGCTCAGGCAGCGTCATCAGCATCAACCCCCTTCATGTGATGTGTACGGATGAAATGGATTGGAATGCGGTTCAATCGCTGCATTTTAATGAAGAATACAAAGGGATCACACGCTCGCGGCAGATTGGAAAGCAATCATCCTGGGGAATCACGCTCTGACAGATTGAATTTTCCACAATAAGCTGGCGAGTCGATTCACGTCGGCGCGCCAGCGCTGCCCGGCACGGTGTCATTGCTCAAACAGCTTCCTGACTTCCGCACAAGCCCAAAATGTGTCGTAAGTCCTTAAATGACAAGGGGCGTGTTTCGGATATGGGTGTCCCGCGCGCAAAATGCCTGCATGTTCGTTCGCCAGAAGGTCAATGCCTCCGGCTCGGTGAGCGTGCAGATCATCGACAAGTCGTGCGGCTATCGCGTACTCAGGACCATCGGTGTTGCACGCGATCCAGGCGAGATTGAGCGATTGATCCAGCAGGCCAGGGCCTTCATCGCCCGCCATTTGTGGGGAAGGTCACGGCCCAAATCCTCGGCCCGATGTTGGGCATCCCAATTGAATTCACCGCACATTCGGCAGTTTGATCATTTGCCATTCAGCAGCACCGGTGCATTCTGTTTACACCAATCCTTTAGGCGTTGGACGTGGGCCGGGGTGCCGGAGCGGTAGGGGGCCTGGCAGCGTAGGCCGATA
>JADLBV010000089.1 GCA_020847545.1 Phycisphaerales bacterium | reverse complement strand
CTCGACTGAGCTCGCCGAAGTCGGCTCGACTGAGCTCGCCGAAGTCTGAGACTCAGAGATCACAGAGAATAAAGAGAATTTCTCTGTGTTCTCTGACTTCGGCGAGCTCAGTCGAGCCGTGGCTCCGTGGCACATTTCTCTTTTCCCCCCTCACCTTGTCACCTTGTCACCCCAACTCGCGCTCAGCATGGGAGCGAATCCATCCACCGGCTCATCCGAGTACCGTTTGTCGAACCGGCAGATCGTCGATGTGGAGCGAATCCAAGGAGGCGTTTTGGGAGGCGTGATCGATATCGATCCCCACCAGCCGGCCCTGCGCATCGAAATCCAGCACCACGCCCGGCCGAACTTCCTGGGAATCGGCGGCGGGTGAATCAATCAGGTCGATGTAGAGCGAATCGGTTTCGGGGTAGTAATTCAACTTCATGGTTTATGCTCCGGCAAAAAATCCCGGTCGGGGAACGCATTATGCACCGTCCTGCCATCCTCAAGCATCACGACGCGAAGCCATTTGTCCAACTCCTGGATCCATCCCCAATGGCGAATTCGTCCGTTGGCCTCAACCTCGGTCTTCATTGGCGAGGACAATACACGCTGACACCATTCTATCCGCAGATAAGGGCGTTTGCGCTGGACCTGTTCACGAAAATATCGCGTGGTTGGCATCATGCCGCGTGCCCTTCAGCGTTGGTTGGGTTTAATCGCTCTCCTTACGGATACCAAAAGATTTAACCACAGAGAGCACGGAGAGTACAAGAGAGGATAAAGTGGAATTTTCTCACCTTGTCACCCCCTCTCCTTGTCACCTTGTCTCCTTGTCTTCTCACCCCTTCCCCCATCCTCACCTCCGTGCGATTTCCCCCGCGATGGATTCCGCGGTGGATTGGATCTGTACGCCGTTGAAGTGGCTGTGGTTTTGGGCCAGTCGATTGATCGGGCCAAAGGCGATCAACATGACAATCAGAATCACAGCGCAAACGACCGCAACCCCCGCCCCCAGCGGGTGGGGCCACAGGGGTGGAGCGGGGCTGTCCTTCAGATACATCACCTTGATCACCCGCACATAATAATAAAGGGACAAAACGGTGTTCACACCGATCACACCCACCAGCCACCACCACCATGTGCCGTTTTGCATCAAGGCCCAGAAGAGATTCACCTTGGCCACAAACCCCGCGAAGGGGGGAAGCCCGACGAGGCTCAAGAGGCATGCCGTCATGCAAAAGGCGATCAAGGGTGAACGCCGGCCCATCCCCGCGTAATCGGCGATCTGCTCGGAGCCGGTCTCCCGTTCGATCAACCCCGCCACGGTGAAGGCCCCCAGGTTCATGAACAAATAGGCCGCCAGATAAAACAAGACCACCTGCACGGCCGTTGAGGCCGGATCAAACCCCGCCGCGGTTGCCGGTCCGCGCACCAGCAGCGACACGATGCAGAGCATGTAACCGGCATGGGCGATGGAGGACCAGGCGAGCAGCCGTTTGATGTTGTGTTGAACAAACGCGGCCGTGGTCCCCACCGTGGCGGTGATCGCCCCGATCACCCCGATCACCACCGCCAGGCCGGTCAACAAGGTGGATGAATCAAACGCCTGCGCCGAGGCGATGCTCAACATCACCCGCATCAGCAGCACCAGCCCGGCCCCATTGGACGCCACCGACAAAAACGCGCTCACTTCCATCGAGGCCCCTTCAAAGACATCCGGGCACCAGAAATGAAACGGCACGGCCGAGATTTTGAACCCCAACCCCACAATCAACGCCAGCATCGCCACCCACAACAGCGCCGACCCGCCACCGGCCGCGATCTGCTGCGCCAACCCGCCGGTGCCGTCGATCTGCAATGTCCCATACAGGCCGTACAACATCGACAGGCCATAGGCCATGATGGAGCTGGTGGCCGCGCCAAAGAGGACATATTTCAGCGAAGCCTCCGCCCCCACCCGGTGGGTCTTGCGAAAGCCGGCCAATACATAACTGGGCAGGGAGGCCATCTCCACCGCGATGATGAGCATCAACACATTGGAGGTGGAGGCCATCAGGCTCATTCCCAGTGTCGCCCCCAATAACAGTGTGAAAAATTCCGGCCCATCCCCCTCGTGCATCCTGACGGCGGTGGTGCCAAACCACATCAGCACAATCCCGATCACAAAGAGCAGCAGCAACCCCTTCCAGAAGACCGCCACCGAATCGATCACCAACAACCCGCGAAAATGTTCCCCCGACCGGCCATCCCAGACCACAAACAAACTCACCAGCGCCGCCAGCAACCCCGCCAACGCCACCAGCCCGCAGGCCGCATTGGCCTTCTTCACAAAAAACGGCGTCAACAACACCGCCACAATGGCCGCGATCAACCACAACTCCGGCGCAAACGCCCGAAGCTGCCCCCAATCGGGGACATAAGGCAAACCAATGGCGGCAAGCAAAGGATTCATACGATTTTCGACAACTCCCGTAGGGTGGGCCTTGGCCCACCTGTTCAACCAATCCGCTCCTCTATCAGATATCCCGACCCGCCGCCGCAAATTCCACAACCGGACTTTGCCCCGATTCCCACTCCTCCGGCGTCAACGCGATCGCCTCAATCCGTACATTGCTTTCGCATATGGCCGGCGACAGCAACTGAATCCGTTCCCATAGGTCGTGCCCGGCAAAATCGGACGATATGACCACCACATCAATATCGCTATGGGCATGAGCTGTGCCGGTTGCATGAGACCCAAACAACACCACGCGCGAAGCATGTATGCCGCGTCGCTCCAGACATTCACGAAAATGCCGGATGTCGTTTACAACTGTGTCCGTATCCATGCGATCAACTCTTGCGCATCGTTCATTTCTTACAACCCCGCAAACGCCTGTACCGACTTCGCGAACAGGCCATACCAGGCATTCACCGTCTGATCCGTAAAGACAAAGAAAAAGATCGCCGGCAGGATGCCCAGCAGGATCGCCATGACCGTCAGCGGCGTCAACACGAGAATCTCGCGGTTGGTGACTTCGGGGAAGGCTTTGTATTCGGGACGCTGCGGGCCAAAGTAGACGCGCTGGATGGTCCAGAGCATGTAGCCGGCCGTCAGGATCACGCCAAGGCATGCGATGATCGCCAATGTCATGATGGCCGTGTGGCGCGTGGGGTCGGCCAGCATCAACAACGAGCCGCTTCGGGCGGCCTGAAACGTCCCCAGCAGCACCATCACCTCGCCGATAAACCCGCACAACCCCGGCAATCCCAGATTGGCGAAAAACGCCACGGTTGAGAATCCCGTATAGACCGGCATGGTCGAGGCGATGCCGCCAAAACGGGACAATTCGCGGTGGTGGGCGCGGTCGTAGATGACGCCAACGACAAAGAACATCATCGCGCTGATGATCCCGTGCGAGACCATCATGAACAGTGCCCCATTGACGGCCGACTCGGTCATCATCGCCGCCCCCAAAACCACAAATCCCATGTGCGACACCGACGAATAGGCCACCAGCCGTTTGAAATCCCTCTGCGCCATGGCGCACAAGGCCCCATAGATGATGCTGACGACCGCGATGATCCCCATCAACAGCCACAAACTCATGGCCGCCTTGGGAAAAAGGGGATAGGCGATGCGGAAGATGCCATACCCCCCCATCTTGAGCAAAATCGCCGCCAGGATCATGCTGATGGGGGTGGGGGCCTCCACATGCGCATCAGGGAGCCAGGTGTGCAGCGGGACGGAGGGGACCTTGATCAAAAAGGCCAACATCGCCAAGAGGAAAAACGCCTTGGCCACCCCGCCCACCAGCCCTGCCGCCCCCAATGCCTTTTGCACATCCGGGCGGGCCAGCTTCACCAGATCAAACGTCCCACCGGCCACATCAGGGATGCCGACGATGTTTCGCGTGTACAGATACGTCCCGATCAGCACGATCAGCAATCCAATCGACCCCACCAGCGTATAGAGGAAGAACTTGATCGCGGCATATTCCTTTCGCGGCCCGCCCCAGATGCAGATAAGAAAATACATCGGCAGCAGCTACAGCTCGAAAAAGACGTAAAACAGTAAAAAATCCAACGACAAAGAACATCATCG
>JADLBV010000088.1 GCA_020847545.1 Phycisphaerales bacterium | reverse complement strand
CCTGGGACAGGATTTGCGACCGCGTGAGGGCGGCGGTTTCCTCGGCGAAGTCCGTATCACGGATCGCGCTTTCGGAAGCCGACACGTTCTCATAGGCGACGCCCAGGCTGTTCACGGTCGAACCGATCGTGAACTTCTGGAACGCACCCAACCGCCCGCGAAGCTGGCTGACCTGCTTGATCGCCTTGTCCAGCACCTTCTGGGCCGAGACGAGGTTGCCGCTGGTCAGGGCATTGGATCCGCCGCTGGCCAAGGTGCTGAGGAACCCGATGGTTCCATCACCCAGTGAGCCGGTGGAGACGGAATTGATGCCGATGGTCGCCTTGTCGCTCTCGGTGACCTTGGAACCCAGCGAGAAGGTTGCCCCGCCGCCGGTGATGCCGATGGTCTTGGTCGCACCGGCATTGAGATCGGTCGACAGATCAAATTCCAGGTCCAGGTTATTGGAACGATAGGTGATGCTCTTGCCGCTGGCTTCAGCGGCGGCGCCATTCACCTTGACGGAGGCATCCGTTCCGGCATCACGGCCGCTGGTGCCGCCGGTGACGGTGAACGTCCCCGCGGTCGCCTTGACCGAAACGAACTGATCCGAACCGTAACCGGTCGAATAGAACTTGATGCCCGCGGCAGAAGCCGTGGCGCTGACGCCGGTGACTTCCTTGATGTTGTTGATCGCGGTGGCAATGGCGGTATTCGATGAGCTGCCCGCGAACGAGAGCTGTTCGGTACCCGCGTTGCCCGCGACCTCAAGGGTCACGTTGTTGGTTCCGGCCAGGCCGGCGCCGCTGAAGGCCAGATTGCCGACGGTCGCGCTGTTGGCGACCGAGATGACAACGCTGACGCTCTGGCCGTCGGGAAGTTTGGCCGCGTTGACCTGAAGCGAGTCAAAGGCCGAGGCGGCCACGCCGCTGGTCGTATAGGCATAGTCGCCATTGAGGAGCTTTTTGCCCTGGAAGGCGGTCGCCCCGGCGATTCGGTTGATGGAACCCAGGATCGAGTCCACCTGCAACTGGTTGGCCGAGACTTCTTCGCTGCTCAGCCCGCCGCTGTTGGCGGCCTGACCGACGAGGCTCTGCAACTCGGTCAGCAGGGAGCTGACTTCGTTCAAACCACCCTCGGCCGTACCAATGATGTTGCTGGCCCGGCCGGCGTTGTCGATGGCCTGCGTGATGCCGGACTTCTCGGCGCGCAGGTTCTCGCTGGCGATGAGGCCGGCGGGGTTGTCCGCGCCCGAGTTGATCTTCAGACCGGTGCTAAGCCGCTGAAGACTCGTGTTCAGGTTGTCATTGTTCTTCCGCAGCACGCGCTGCGCGATCAACGAACTGACGTTGGTGTTAATTCTGCTCATGATATTGTCTCTCCATGACTACTTGTTAAACCTGCGCAATGATTGGATCTGCGGTCCAATTCGATGCGCCCTTCATTCCCTTGAAAGGTGTCTTGTCCGTGGGTCAGGGGAATACCCCACAGCAGCCTGTGCGAATCACACGATCCGCCGGGCCGGTTCATCAACCGACCTCCTTTCTCACAAGTCCAAAAGACGGCCATGATGTCCCGCACAAGCGACAGCCACGGCTTCACAACTCTGGTCGTATCGACAGTGGGAAATGGGTGACTTTAGATGTGTTCTAAACAGGATTTACGACCATTGTTATCGGGTGGGATCGACCAATGGGATGGTGTGTTGAGAATCAAATGCGCCAGATGCGCGGAGGGGGTTTTTATCAGACGAGCGCAGGAACTGCCGGATTTGGATTGGATAAAAGGATAAAAAAATATTTTTTGTATCAAAAAAAATTTCCCTCTCCCGACATCACCGGGAGAGGGAAATTCAGGTGGATATGGTTAATGGCCCAACAACGAAAGAACGTTCTGAGGCGTGGAATTGGCGGTGGCCAGAACACTGGTTCCCGCCTGGGTCAGAATCTGGGCGCGGGTGAGTGCCGCGGTTTCGGCCGCAAAATCCGCATCCCGGATCGAACTTTCGGAACTGGTGACGTTCTCGAGGGCGACGCTGAGAGAGTTCATGTTGGTATCCAGCGTGTTTTTCTCAAATGCGCCGAGTCGGCCGCGTAAAACCGCGACTTGACGAATGGCGCGTTCGAGAATCTGGCTGGCCGCGCGGGCATTGCCGCCGACGAGCGTGCTGTTGCCGCCGGTGACGATGTCGTTGAGGAAGCCGACATCCGCATCCCCCAGCTTGCTGGCCGCGACCGACTGGATGCCGATGTTGACCTGCTGGTTGGAGGAGACCTTTGGCCCAAGCTGGAAGAGCGCGCCGCCACCGGTGATGGAAAAGCTGGTCTGTCCGGCGCCGAAAGCCTGGTCGAGCGTCAGGTCCATGTCCAGCGAGGCGGTGTTGAGTTTGATGTTCAACCCGTCACCGACGGTCAATGCGCCATTGACGGTCGCCACGGCATCGCGGCCGGTTGACCGGGATTTGACCGCGCCGGTGGAATCCTGTGTCTGGAAGGTTCCGGTCTGTGCGGTCACGGAGACAAAACTCTTGGAACCATACCCGCCGGAATGAAAGATGATGCCGGATGCGGCATTGGAGGCGACGGCAACCGATGCGGTGACGCCGGTGGCGTCCGAAATCCGGTTGACGGCGAAGGCGATGGCGGAGGTCTTGGTGTTGGCCGTGAAGGTCAATACATCAACGCCGTCGTTGCCGGTGATCTCGAGCGTGACCGGGGCGCTGATGGAACTGGCCGCGTAACGCAGTTCGGCGGTCTGCGCGCTGGTGACGACGTTGATCTGCACCGGAATGGTGGTGTTGGCGCCGAAATTCGCCTGGGCAACGTGCAGCGCCTTGATGTCGGTGGCGTTGACGCCGCTGGTGACATAATCAAGGCTGCCGTTGAGCAGTTGCAGCCCGGCGAACGTGGTGGTGTTGGAGATTCGTGTGACACTGTCCACCGCGGAGTCCACCTGCAACTGGTTGGCGGCGATTTCATCGGCCGACAGCGCGCCGGAGTTGGCCGCCTGGACGACCAGTTGCTTGATGTTCAGCAGCAGCGACGCCACTTCCCCAAGCGCCCCCTCGGCGGTGGAGATGACGTTGCTGGCGCGGGATGAGTTGTCGATGGCCTGATTGATGCCGGAGATCTCGCTGCGGAGACCCTCGCTGGCGATCAGGCCGGCGGGATCATCCGCGCCGCGGTTGATTCGCAGACCACTGGAGAGCCGTTGCAGCGTGTCGCTGAGGCTCTTTTGGGACTTGGCCAACCCGCGCTGGGCGGTGAGGGCCGAGACGTTGGTATTGATGCGGGCCATTAGCAATCCTCCATGATTGTAGATGGCAAGCCGGATTTACGATCCCGGCCGAGGCGGTTCCATTTCCCGGGAACCCGACAGGCGGCGAAACCTGATGGACGAGCGTGACGAATCGGAACATTGCGAAAGGTGAATCTGTGTTCATCCGCCCGCCGATGTTCTAATTCACATCGCTCATTTTCTATCCTCTGATGAATGACCTTTTGGTCCGATCTTTCCAAGACCCGAAAGATCCTCGGGTTTCACCTGGGCCGCTTCACGGTTCTCCCGGCGAATGGCGTCATAAACTTCCTTGCGATGGACGCTGATCTCCTTGGGGGCATTGATCCCCAGACGCACCTTGTCACCGCGGATGTCCACCACGGTCACTTCGATGTCGTCTCCGATCATGATCGTCTCATCCCGTTGACGGGACAGCACCAACATGTTGGCTCCTTCCTGGGAAACGGATTTGGAAAGTTCATTTCCGCATCCTGTCGTACGCGACTTCCGTGTCGCGTGGCATCGTGGTTCGCAATCCGTTGCGAATCCTTGCGATGCGTTCCCTGGTGCGCGAGTTCCGATTGTACGTTTCGGCCAAGACGGGCCATCCGGCCATGCCTCAACCACGACTGTTCGCGCCCGCGAACGGGCGCGGCGATCAGGCCGATTTGGCCAGCGGAACCTGCGACTGGAGCCGGATCAGCGGCTGACGCGTCGTCCACTTCGTCTCGGTCAGCACCACCTGCATCGCCTGGCGATTGGCGGTGTTGATCACGATGGGCCCCAGCAGATTGCCGGTCAGCCATTCGCCGACGCGGTTGCAGATGACAAAGACCTGCGGCTGGGCATCATCCGTCAGTTGCAGCTCATCCTGAGCCTCGCCCCTGACCGGAACCTGGTAATCCTTGAAATAGATGGTCGGATCGGTGACCACAAAGGCCAGGTCGTTCTGGTCCACGCTCTGAAGCCAGAAAAAGTAGTTGTCCTCTCCGGTCTGGATCAGGGCATAGCGTGTGTGGCTGGGAAAACCCAGCAGCCCGCGGGGAAAGGTCATGATCCTCTCCTCATCCACCGTCAGAAGGCCGAAACGCGAGGTTTCGATGTCCATAAGAACTCCATTTCCATTTCGCGGCATCCGCCGCGTGACCTGATCCACTCATTGCCCCCTCGGCGGCGGCTCCGCCACGCCGGTCTTGTCCGACATCGGACGATCAAGCGGCCAGGTCCAGCCGCATTGAGGGCATTACACTTCACAACCGGGGCTTCCTGCCCCATCGCGGGCCGCTCCGCCGCCCGCATCGGCCACCATCCCGGCGGCCTTTTGACTCATCACGCCGGATTTGCGCTCTCCGGCAACTTTTTTTGCGCCCACCCCTTGTTTATTGCGTTTCCTACAATTCAGCTACATGCTGCAAGCATTGAATGCAATCCGCGTGCCACATCAGCCTAAAAAATCCAGCAATGACAGATTCAGCATTCGCCCGCTGGTTTGCAGGCTGGCCTGCAACGCCGTTTGCAATGTCTGGAATCGCGAAATCGCCTCGGTGAAATCCGTGTCTTCCAGGGAAGACAACAGCGACTTGGTCGCCAGGTTCTGCTCATCAAGCCGATTCTGTCTGCTTTCCAGTTCCTGAACGCGGGCGCCCGTTTCGCCCCGGATTCGGGTGACGCGGTCGTAATCCTCCTTCAATCCCTCGGCAGACTCGGTGATGGCGGTCTGATCGCTGGAGAGCAACGCATCGCGCAACTTGGCCAGATTGCTGAAGACCCCCGTGGCCTTGACCATGTTGACATCCGAGCTGGTCAGCGTGTTCCCCACGGCCGCGTTGGTGAATCCCAAATCGGCGGCCGCATTGGAAAAGTTGACCGGCGAGATCGTAAATGGAGAACCGCCGGCCGTTCCATCGGTCAAAACGATGCCATTGGTCGTGGAGGAGAAGACGGCACTGACGCTCCCGCCACTGGCGGCACTGATCGCGTTCATCACATCCTGAATCGTCGTTGCCGAACTCAAATCCACCTGAAACGAATTGCCATCGGCCGTGCCGATCTGAATATCCGCCCCGCTGACCGTGCGAACCCCCTTGCCGAGGTTCAACTCGCTCAGTTGAGTCGACGGCCCGTAACTGCGTACCCCCAGGTCGGCGGCCGTTGTGCCGCCGGATTCACCGATGCTCATCAGCGTCCCCTGGGTGGCATTGAAAATATTGACACCGTTCCCCGCAGCATTGATCTCCGCGCGGACATTGGCGTTGGAGCCGTTGATGGCGTTGAGCAGGTCCTCCACGGTCACGCACGCCGAGATATTGACGTTGATGGTGGCCGCGCCGTTGGTGATGACCAGATTGTGCGCGGTATCAATCCCCGCTCCTGAACGCAGGTCGGCCAGTTTGGTCAAAGGCGTCACCAGCGCCGGGATATTCTGGCCGGTAATGGCCACCCCCGCCCCGGTGCCGGTGGGATGCAAAATGCCAAGATCCGAAGCTGTGGTCCCCCCGCTGATATCATTGACGGTCAGGGTTTCGGCCGGCGTGCCGATGATTTCCAGTCGTGTGCCCCCCGCGCCGATGCCGGCGGTCACACCACCGACACCGGCCCCGTTGATCGCATTGATGACATCGCCAATGGTGTCCGCATGGGTCAAATCGACCACGGCCGTCGTCGATCCGTTGCCAATGGTGATCGGGCCTAGCTGGACCCCTTTTCCATTGGCCCCTTTCAGATCAGACAAGCGAGTGGTTGTCGTCAATCGAGGTGACAGGTCAACATTTCCTGCCACCCGGCTGGACAAAGCACCAAAAACCTCCGCCCCATCCACCATGAACGGCAGAACGCTGTTGTCATCGTAGACGTTTTGCAGAACCTGTTCGGAACCGACGAACTTCACCCCGCCCCCCGCCTCGACAAACGGCGGCTGATCGGCCTTGTCGCCGGCGAAAAGATACATCCCCTCCAGTTGCTTGTTGGCCAGCGTCAACATCTGCCCATACAGGCTCTTGACGACGGCGGCGGCGCTTTGGCGTTGTTCGGCCGTGACATCCGAGCCGACATTGGCCGATGCGATGGTCTGCGCCTGCAACAACAGACCGCTCATGTCCGACAGCGATGAATCCACCTCGCCAAGCTGGCTGGTGGCCTGTTTGAGGTTGTCCGTATAGGCATCCCTCCGCTCCAGCGTTTTGCGAAGCTGCTGAACGATGGCCGAATCACCCGGATCGTCACTGGGGACATTGATTCGCTTGCCGGTGGAGAGCTGGTTTTGCACATCCAACAGGCTCGACTGCGTGCGTGCGATCGTCTGGTTGGCGACGTTGCTTCGCAGCAGGTTGCTGACGCGGGCGAGTTGTAAGGGAAGGATTGCCATGATTATGCCATGTGATCAGTCTGATCAGGTCATTTGCAGCACCGTACGCATCATCTCATCGATCGCCGACACCAGCCTGGCGGCCGCCTGAAACGCCCGCTGCTGTTTCATCAAATTGATCGCCTCCTCATCAAGGCTGACGCCGCTGAGCGATTCGCGCTGGGATTGCAGCGTCTGATTCACCACGCTGGCCGCCTCGGCATTGGTTTTGGCGGCGGCGGCCGACACAGCCACCCCGTTTACCATCGCCTGATACCGTTCCTTGAAACTGGTGTTGCTCAACGAAGCCAGTGACTTGCCTTCCAAATCCGCGATGGAGCGGGCGGTCTGGTTGTCGGCCGATTCCCCGTTTTTCGCGGCCGCCAGCAGCGCCGGCGAGTCGGCAATCGTCTGATTGACCTCGATGTCGCGTGCGTTGGAGCCATTGAAAAACGTATTGATCCCCAACGCAGCCAACACCCCGCTGGAATCCTGGCTGAAACTGATCTCGACGTTGTCGCTCTCGGCGTTGATCTTTAATTGCCCACCCACCACCGTCGCCGCCACGCCGGTGATCGCATCCAGCCCTGTGGTCAGGGCGTTCAATGTCGTGTCATTGGCGTTCAGGCCGTCCAAGTCCACCTGCATCAGCGTGCTGGTCGATAATCCGGTCGATTTCTGCTTCACATGGACAACAAAGCTGCCGTTGGTCGGTATGAATTTCAGCCCGGAGGCCGGATCGTTGAGCGCCTTGGTCGGATCGCTGACCACGCTGCCGGCCGTCACCGATGAAAATCCCTGCAATCCCTGCCCCGAAGCGTGCAGTTTGTTCAATTCATAGATCAGGTTGTGCGCCAGATCGTCCATCTGGCCGATCACCTGATCAATCGTTCCCGATCGCACCTGCGACAGCGCCCCCAGTTGCCCACTGGTCAGTTTCATAGCGCTGTTGTCCGCCTTGATGATGACCGTGCTCTGGAGATTGCCGTTGATCGTCTCCTGCCGAAGCCCCACGCCCCGATTGTCCGTATTGACCACCAGCGGCGCCGACCCGACATAAACATTAACCACACCGTTGGCCTGCGGCACAGTCTTGATGTCCATCAGTTGCGAGAGTTGTTTGAGCACCGCATCGCGCTGGTCGCGCAGCGCATTGGCCTGCCCGCCGCTCCCCCCTTCGGCCGTCACAATCTGCCCGTTCAAATCGGCCAATTGCCCGGCCAGTTGATCGGCATTGGCCGTCAACGCCTTGAGCCGGTTGTCCACATCCACCTGAAGATTCCCCAGGTCACCGCGCAGATTATTGATCCACGTCGCTACCGACTGGCCATTCTGAATCACCACCTGTCGCAGACCGATGTCCTGCGGCTTGTTCGCCAGGTTCGACCAACTGTTGAAGAACTTGCTCATCTGCGTGGACAGATCCTCATCGCTCAATTCATTGAATATCGCCTCAACCCGCCCCAGCCACTGCTGCGTGGCATCGGCCGACTCCGAATCGCTGATGCTGCCGCGCAATCTCCCCTGCAATGCCTCATCAATCTGCCGCTGCACGGCCGTCAGGTTGATCCCATTGCCGACAAAAACCCCCGGCCGAAGTTGCGTATCCTTCTGCGGCAACACCTGCGCGTTCTGTCGCGTAAAATCAGCATTTCCGGCATTGGAAATATTATTACCGGTGACCTGAAGCGCCGCCTGCTGCGTCGCCAGTGCCGATTTACCGATGTTGAGCGCGCCGATCAAAGACATAATGATTTTCGATTTTTGAATTCAGATTTTTGATTGCAATCGAAAATCGCAAATCAAAAATCAATAATTCCTCTTATCCCACCGCCTCCATCATTCCGATCCTCGCGCTGACGTGCGGAACTCCCTGTTTCGTATACAACCCTGCCTGTTCCACGGCGCCCGCCAGCAACCTCACGGCCGTGTTCAAATGCCCCAATACCGACCCGGCCAACCGGCCGGCCACATGGTTCCGCGATGAAATCCGGCCGATGACCTCCTTCAATTCATCCCGCAACCGCATCAGTTCCCGCATCCGCTGCGGATGAAGCTGCGCCACCCGCGTCAACGACAATTCCCCCGCGATGTTCAACCCCCGCGCCACCTGGGCGACCGCCGTCCGCCGGCGGGTCTCCAGCGTCGCGATCCGCAATCGCGACGATTCCTGAAGATTCGTGATTCGATCCAAACTCGTCAGATCAAACGACCGCATCGCCGCCTGCTGCGCCTCCATGTGCGCCAGCAGCTTGCGATGCTCCTCGATCAACTGCCGCAAAATCGATTCCAGATCATCGAGTTGGCGCGACATGGACCCTCACTTTCGCAAATGGATTGTCCGAACTCGGCTGCGGCGGAGGATTTATTCCCTTCTCATCGCGATGCAGAATCTCCCGAACGATGCTCCGCACCAGCTTGTTATTCGTCCCGCGCGCCATGCGCTCGGCCAGCGTCTGGTCCAGCATCGAGCCAAATGCCTCCCCACCCCGTCCGCCGCTGAACAGCTCCGACTTGAACGGGCTGTTTCGCATCTGCTTGAGCATCGCCCCATAAAACGTCTGCGCCACCCATTTCTGCGCCGCTCGCGTCAATTGTTCATGTTTACTCTCCGGCGACTTCGACCCCGGCACATAATCCGCTGGTTTCAATGCGCTCATCCGCCGCATCCCCCCGCCGGCCACCAAATTGATCTGATTTGTGATGTTCATCATGGCGTCTCCGACGCGCTAAAATCGCTACTCCACGATCAGTTTCGCGTTCAATTTCCCGATCTTGTACAACTCCTTGATGATCGTGATTCGGTCCTCCACCGGAACCTTCAACTGATCCAGCGCATTGACCAAATCCTGCAACCTGGCCCCGCCCGAATTGGTCGTGTCCAGCGCCACCGTGTCCCGCGATCCAATCTGCGGGTTTCGCGCCGATGGAACCGGCGGCGGCGTGATCGTCGTGATCGTCAACCCCTTGTGGCTGATCACCACCGGACTGATCTCCACATCCCCCGTAATCAACAGCGTGCCGGTGCGCTCATTGATCTGCACCCGCGCCTCTGTCGGCAGCAACTGCACCGGCAACCGCTGCACCCGGCTGATGAAACTGTCCGGATGCTCACGTTCCACGGCCGGTATCGTCACCACCACGTTCTTCGGATCGATCACCACCGCGATGATCTCCCCATTTGTGCTTTCCGCGTCATTGATGTTCTTGGCGATCATGCTGGCCGTGTTGAAATTGGCCATCGGGTCTTCCAACACCAGCGTAAATTTGCCGTTTTCGATGTACTTGGCGGGCATGTCCTCTTCCATGATCGCCCCCATCTTCACCACGCCCACCGTCGGCGTGCTGGGGTCCTCGATCACCACCGCCCCCTGTGCCAAGGCCAGAATCGGCCCATTGGGGACCGGCCCCTGAAGCGCCGCCACAAACAGCCTTCCCCCCTTGATGCTCGCCGCCGCCCCAATGCTCGTCACATAAACGTCCAACCGGTCCCCCGACCGCACCCCGTTTGGCGGAATCGTCGCCGTGATGCTCACCAGCGCCACATTCTGCACCGCCGACAGTTCCAAAACGGTTGTCGGATCGGCAAATTTGCCCAGCATCTCCGCCAGCGGCTTGATCGCCGGCTGAAAATCTCCACCATCCCCCGTCCCCTTCAATCCATACACCAACCCCAACCCCGTCATGAAATTCGCCCGCTGCCCGCTGATCCGCGTGATATCCGCAACCTTCACCGCACGCGCAACGCCCCCCATCCCAAGCACCAGGCAACAGAATATCAACAGTACTCGTGTCATCAGGCTCCGCCCGCAACAAACCAATTCCCTCCCCCCTAAACTCCTCTGATCCCCTCCCCCGGTATTCCCGGGGGAGGGCTAGGGTGGGAGTCAATTTAGTTATCGGTCAAAACGGCGCAATAAGGTCCAATAATTTCGGCAGCCACCCCCGTTTGGTCGAATCCCGCACCGCCCCCTTGTGCATTTTCACCAGCGTCTGGTCATGCAACTGATGGCTGTAAATCGAATTGTCCGCCGTCACATCCTCCGCCCGGCAGACCCCCGTCAGAACCATCTCCTGCTCCTCCTCATCGGTCTTGATAAACTTCCGCGCCTGCAAAACCAAAGTCCCATTGGGCTTCACATCCAACACCTCGGCCGTGATTCGTGCCGTAAACTCATCCGAGCGGTCCACCGACCCATCCCCCTTGAACTCCCCCTTGCCGCTGGCCTTGACCGATGGGGGCGTCGTGCCGATCCCACCCCCCTCGATCGCGAAATTCTTCACGTTCAGCTTCGCAAACTCCTCCAGCCGGGCATCCAGCGTCGCCTCTTTTTTCAAATCGGTCGTCGCCTCGGACTTATATTCGCTCGTCTCGCGAATGATGATCGTCACCAGGTCATGCTTTTTGAGTGTCCGCGGCTCCGGCTCCGGCACGGCCGTGAAACTGACATCCTTCAATGTCGCCCGCGACGGATCGGCCTGTGCCGCCAGTGTCGCCCGCAACAAAGACCCCCCGTTTTGCCGCATCAATTCCCCAACCCCCGGCGGCGGCGAATTCGTACTCCCCGCCCCATTCGCCGGTGCGCTTTGCCCCAATGCCGTCCCAAAGCAGGCCGCGTACAACACCACCGCGCAAACCGCCAACCCCCAAAACATCCGCTGCCTCATCGATGACTCCGTTTCATTTCGCTTCATCCACCCACTGACGCCACACCCATCCCCCCGGCGCTCATCCGCCCCATCTGCGGCCCGGTTAAAATCACATCAAACACATCCCTGGTCACCTCATTGCGCACCTTGATGCTCTGCCCATACGTCCCACCCTCCATCGCCCGCGCCACCGTCCGGATCGTCACATTCCCCTGCGAAACAACCACCGTCACCAACTGACCCGTCCGCGCCAGCGGAACCGGATCAACCATCCGCGCCGTCATCACCGTCCCCGGCTTCATCTCCATCGCGGCCTGCTGCCCCACCACCTGCGACCGTGCCAACAACGGCGAATCGTCCAGCCGTTCCACCAGCGCCCGCCGATCCACCACATCCTCATCCCGGATCAATTGCTTGTAAGCCAGCGGTTTGCTCACCACCACCTGTTCCTGCCACGCCTTGGCATTGGCGTTGATCGTCGCCTTCTGGCTCTGATCCCCGCTGACGATCACCACATCCCACTCCTGCGCCCCCAGTCCCGCACTCCGCCGCGGCGTCACCGCGAACCGAAACTGCGGCTCGATCAACGCCAGCACCTTCTCGTCGCGTGGGTTGAAATCCACCTGCAACGAATCGGCCGACACCCCCAGCCGCTGCGCCAAATCCGTCACCAGAATCTGCTGCAATGACCGGTACGGCCGATCCGACTCCGGTTTAACCACAGGAGCCGCCACGGCCGGTGTCACCGGCGTCGTCGGCATCGTCGTCGGGGGCTGTTCCTGCTGTATTTGTTGAGATTGTGGGGTTTGTGGAGCTTTCGGCGTCGAATTCGACCCTCGCTGCGCATCAATCCACTGCTGCAACGCCTCCCCTTCATCATATCGCGCATCCGCCCGCGACACCGTACACGCCGTCGCCCCGCTGAAACGGATCACCCCTAGGTTCACCCCCGCATCCCGCAGCGTGTTCTTCACATCCTGCACGCTCAATGACCGAAACGGGCTGTTGTCCGACAATCTCGCCAGGATCAAATCCGCGATCGGTCCAAACATCGCCCCATCGGCTTCCGACCACCGACACACCTGCTTAAGTCGAACCTCCGGCCCATAAACACTCGCCTCGGTCCGCAGCTCCAGCGTCCCCCCCGCCCCCGGCCTGCCAATGCTCGGCACAAACTGCTCCGGCGACATCTGCTCCGGCGTCGCCGGCGCCTCCGCTCCAAACCCCCACTGATGAAACAACGTCTGCGTCGCCCACGCCAGGATCGTCAGCCACACCAGCATCTGCACCGTCCCCCGCCTGCCCATCGGCCGTCCATACCGCATCACAACCTCCATGTCCTCCCTCTCCCTGAGTACGGGAGAGGGGCTGCGGAGAGGGCTCTTGGGATTTTCGATTTTCGATTGATGATTTTCGATTGAAGAAACAGTGTCCGACTTCACTCGAAAATCGAAATTCAAAAATCAAAAATCAAAACCCCTACATCCTTCTCAAATTCCCAATCGTCTGCAGCGCCTGATCCGCCGTCTGGATCGACTGGCTGTTCAACTCAAACGCCCGCTGCGTCTTGATCAACGTCACCAGCTCCTTCACCGGATCGACATTGCTCGCTTCCAAAAATCCCTGCAAAATCGTCCCCGCCCCATCCTCGCGCGGACTGCTCTCCAGCGGATCCCCCGAAGCATCGCTCGCCTGATACAGACTCCCCCCCAACAGCTTCAATCCCTGCGGATTCACAAATTGCGTGATCTTCAACTGCCCCACCCGCGTCTTGGTCGTCGCCCCCGCCTTGGTCACCTCCACCATCCCATCTTCCGAAATGCTCACATCCGTTGTGCCTGTCGGTATCTGGATCGGCGGGATCAGCTTGTATCCATCCCCCATCCCCAGCACCAAATCACCCTCTTTGTTCACAAAAAAATTGCCGTTGCGCGTATAGGCGTTGCCGTCGCCAACCGATGTTTTCACCCTGAAAAATCCCTGCCCCTGAATCCCCACATCCAACTGTCGGCCAGTGTTCTCCAGGCTCCCCTGTTCCAGGTCCACCTGTGTATTGCTGATCCGTGTCCCAAGCCCCACGAATATCCCCGCCGGCGACACCTCACCGGCAGCGTTGGTCGTCCCCGGCTGCTTGAGCATCAGATACATCAAATCTTCAAAATTGACCCGGCTGCGCTTAAACGCGGTCGTCTCCGCGTTCGCCAGGTTGTTGGCCACCACGTCAATCCGTGTGGACAACGCCCTAAGCCCCGTGGCGGCCGAATGCAATGCGGTTATGGCCATGAATGCTCCTCGAATACTCCTCAATCGGCCGACAATGTTTACCGGCCTTCTGGTTTATCGGACGCTGCCGTCAAAGGTCTTCAACCCCTTTGTCCATTACCCGATCCGACCGACATCGTTCACCAGTCGACTCAACGTCTGATCCTGATACCGAATCATGTTGGCGTTCGCCTCCAGCATCCGCTGCGTCTCCATCAGTTGCACCAGCTCGGTCGATGGATCCACGTTCGCCCGCTCCACAAATCCGCTCCGCACCGTCGCCTCCACCGCCGTCGGCGGCCGACCATCCATGATCGCCAGCAGATTCCCACCCTTGTTCTTCAATTTCCCCTCATCGGCCGGCCGATAGACCCCCAGCCGCGCCACGGCCTGTCCATCCTGTGAAATCTGACCATCATCCCCAATCTCCGTCCGTGCCGACAATTGCAACACAATCGGCTTGCCCGCCCCATCCAGCACCCGCTGACCTTCCCCATTGGCCATCACCAGATGCCCCGTCCGGTCGATCATCATCCGGCCGTCACGGGTCAATCGCTGTTGGCCGTGGTCATCAACCATGAGATATCCCTGCCCCTGAATCGCCACATCCAGCGGATTGCCCGTCTGTTCCAATTCACCCTGTGATGTATCCACCATCGTCGGCGACAACAGCAACCCCCCACCCAACCGCTCCAGCATCGGATCGGTCGATGACGGCCAAAGCCCGCGCGCCTTCGCCTCGGTGGACCGCTCCTGAAACATCGCCAGATTGCGCTTAAACCCCACCGTCTCGGAATTGGCCAGATTGTTGCCGATCACATCCTGGCGATACGAATTCGCCATCACCCCCGTCGCCGACAAGTACAATCCATAGATCATGACACGCCAAGTGCAAATTGCGTGCCATATAATTATAATTTGCCATAAGTTGTTTTATGACATGACCTTACAATTTTAGTCGCCAAGCCACATCCAGCGCCATATTCGCCCTCAATCGGCAATTTTCGCCGGTCATTTGGGTTCATGACATCACTTCCATATACTTGGATTCCAAATGAACCCCCTGACCTTCGACATCGACCCCATCATCGCCGGCCAACGCCGACTCAGCGCCGAGCAGGCACTGGAAATTTACCACAACACCTCCCTGCACGACCTTGGCCGCTGGGCCAATGCCGTCACCCAGCGACTTCACCCCGAAGACACCCGCACCTACGTCATCGACCGCAACATCAACTACACCAACGTCTGCACCGCCAAATGCACCTTCTGCGCCTTCCGCCGCGACCATGAAGATGAGGACAGTTACACCCTCGACCACGAACAGATCGGCGAAAAAATCCGCGAGCTGGTCTCCATCGGCGGCACGCAAATCCTCATGCAAGGGGGCATGAACGACCGTCTCCCCATCGAGTATTACGAAAACCTGCTCCGGTACATCAAGACCAACTTCCCCACCATCCACATCCACGCTTTCAGCCCTCCGGAATTTGCCGAATTTGAGCGGTTTTTCAACATGGATGTCCGCGACATCATCCGTCGATTCAAGGCGGCCGGTCTCGACACCATCCCCGGCGGCGGCGGCGAAATCTTCGCCCCCCGCGTCCGCCGTCGTATCGGCCTTGGCAAATGCTCCGGCGACGACTGGCTCCGCATCATGCGCGTCGCCCACGAGGAGGGGATGAACACCTCCT
Source organism: Phycisphaerales bacterium (assembly GCA_020847545.1). Taxonomy (GTDB): domain Bacteria; phylum Planctomycetota; class Phycisphaerae; order Tepidisphaerales; family Tepidisphaeraceae; genus JADYZN01. The sequence goes on along the minus strand of JADLBV010000088.1, from coordinate 14,647 downwards.
GCACCATGCTCATCGGACACATCGAATTCATCCGCGAACGCATCGACCACATGCAGGCGTTGCGCGACATGCAGGATTATGCCCTTTCCCTGGCCACCACCCCCACAGCCTCCCCCGCTTGCTCACTGGATGAATTTTTCGACGCCAACCCCCTGGCCGAACGCTACCCCGGCGTCTTCAACAAATCGAAACTCGAAATCCAAAAATCAAAAATCGAATCCCCCGGCTCCTACACCGCCTTCATCCACTGGCCATTCCAACGCGAAAATACCCCTCTCGGCCGAGCCAAGGAATGGGATGAGCAAACCTACGGCCCATTCGACGACTCCACCAACGACGACATCCTTCGCGGCCGGGTCGTCCGCATGGCCGGGTCCGATGAATACCTCCGCATGTTGGCCATAGCCCGACTCTTTTTTGACAACATCCCCTCGCTCCAAAGCTCATGGGTCACCATGGGCCCCAAGATCGGTCAACTGGCCCTCTTTTTCGGCGCCAATGACATGGGCAGCGTGATGATGGAGGAAAACGTCGTCTCCGCGGCCGGCGCCACCTTCAAGCTCAATGAACGCGAAATCTGCCGACTGATCCGCGATGCCGGCTGGATCCCCGCCCAACGCGACCAGTATTACAACATCCTCCACCGCCACGACGGCCCCGACTCCCCAGACCTGCGCCCGCTGGAACACCCTCCCATCCGCGAGGTGCGTAAAATGGATGCCCAATTCATCGGCGCCGCGCCCGGATTGGAGAGCGATGAGCAAAATGTTAAAGTGCAGTTGCCGATCCTCGGCAGTGAATAACTGTCATATTTTTCACCCTTTTGGGAAGGAAATGCCATGATCGAATCACTGGAACAGCGCATGATGCTCTCGGCGACCCTGCGCGGCGGCATCTTGAACGTATCGGGAACGCGGGTTGCCGATGCCATCACATTCACCCCCGGCACCGGAACGCTCACGGTCACGATTAATGGCCAATCACAGGTGTTCGCAACACTGGTCCAGCGTGGCAACACTCAGGTTTCCGCCATCAACCGCGTCATCGTCCATGGCCAGGGTGGCAACGACAGCATCGACGCCTCCGGCCTGATCGTGAACAACTCCCCTATTACCGCGTGGCTCTATGGCGACGCCGGCGACGACACCATCAGCGGCAGCGCCGGCGCCGACCGCATCTATGGCGGCCAGGGCAATGACAACCTCAACCCCGGCCTGCGCGGCGTCACCTCCGGATTCGTCAATATTGGCGGCGATCTCCTCAGCGGCGACGCCGGCAACGACCTGTTCCTGGGCATGTTGCTCCCCGACAACATCCTCCCGCCGGCCGCCATCACCTACATGGGCGGCGGAGGCGACGATGCCTTTATCGCCTCCACCGGCAAAGGAGCCGACCGGTTTTATGGTGGCGGCGGCCTCGACACCGCCAACTACGCAAGGCGATCCGACAACCTGATCCTCAGCGCCACCGGCCGGGCCACACCCGTCAACACCGGCAGCACCGAACAGGACACCATCGGCCGCGATGTCGAAGTCCTCATCGGCGGCACCGGCAATGACCTGATCATCGGCGCGGGTCGCGGGATCGTCGCCGGCGGCGCGGGAGATGATTCCCTCTTCGGCGGCGTCGGTCCGGATCTGATCCTCGGCGGTCCAGGCAACGACCAAATCCACGTCCGCGACAATTTCCGCGACACCGTGGACGGCGGCGACGCCCTCGCCGGCGACACCGCTGAAATCGACATGCTCGATCTGACCTTCAACACCTCCTACAACGTGGGCTGGCTGTCTCGATGGAGACGGTAACCATTTAATTTCAATACACTTACGTTCCATCTAACCCTGCTGGAATGATTCTTATAAAAATATGACTTGAAACTTATTTATAGTGATGGTATACCATCTGAATTGTATACCACCGGCGGTTTCCATGACCGATAGAACCTATTACTGGCTCAAGGAATCCATCTATCGCGGGCGATTTCGGCCGGGTCAGCGCATTGTCGAGCGCGATCTGGCCCGCCGGATGGGTGTCAGCCGGATTCCACTACGCGAGACGTTGCGCCGGCTTGAATCCGAAGGGCTGGTGCGCAGCGTCCCCAACACCGCCACCTTCATCGAGGATTTTTCCCCGGCCGACATTCTTGAAATCTACTCCATGCGGCAACTGCTGGAGCCACAGGCCGCTTTGCTGGCCGCCCAACGGGCCGATGCCGACCTGATCGAGCGCCTTAAACGCCTCTGTGATCAGATGACCCACGACACCCAAAGCGGCAACATCGCCCAACTGGATCGCACCGATTATCAATTCCACCACGCCATCGTCGTCGGCAGCGGCCACAAACGCCTGCTGCGGGCATATGAGAGCGCCCACATCCGCATCATCGGCCCACGAGTGGAATTTGCTCATTTGCAGGCCATGCCGGCCGACACCACCGCGCGCGAGCATCTTTCAATCGTCCAGTGCCTCGAATCACACGATGCCGAATCGGCCCGGCGGATCGCACACGAACATGTCCGCCGGTCGGCGGATGTCGTTGAAAAACTGTTACGCGAACAAGAACAATCCCCGGAGTCATCAACCCAAAAGGAGTCACAATGAAATTTCTCGTCGTCGGCGGCGGATCCATGGGCAAACGGCGCATCCGCTGTCTGCTGGCCAACAATGTCCAGCCGCAACACATTCGCATGGGCGATGTCCGCCTGGACCGCCAGGCCGAGGTCAAAACCAAACCCGATGTCGAGTCGGTCGGCGATCTGTCGGCCGGGCTAAACTGGGGACCTGATGCGGTGATCATCTCCGTGCCAGGCGCCGCCCACATGGAAGTCGCCCTGGCGGCGGCCCGCGCGAAGAAACACATCTTTTGCGAAGTGCCGTTGTCATTGAATCTGGATGGTGTGCCGGAACTGAAGGAACTGGCCGAAAAGCACAAGCTGGTCATCGCCCCCGGCTGTCAGCCGCCGATGCACCCGCTGTTCAAACAGGCCAAAGACTGGGTCGGCGAGCCAAGCTTCGGCAAACCGCTGAGCGTAATCGTGGAGTTTGGCCAATACCTGCCCGACTGGCATCCGTATGAGGATTACCGCAAATTCTATGCCTCCGACCAGAAGATGGGGGGCGGCAATCTCGACGTGATCGCACAGGAACTCTCCGCGCTCTACTGGATACTGGGCGATCAGGCCGTCGAGCTGTTCGCGGCCGGCGTCAAAGTCTCCTCGCTGGAACTTCAGGCCAATGACTCCTGGGACATCTGCGTCGGACTCTCCAAAGGCACGCGCATGGCGCTGCATTTTGACCTGATCCAGCGCGCCGGCCGGGTGGTTTTGCGTTTTATCAGCGAAACCGCCACGGTCGAGATCAATCTCGTCGAGTCCACCGTACGTCGATTTCTGGCCTCCACCAAGCAATGGGAGACGCGATCGACGCCGCTGGGATATGTCTACGAACAGAGTTATATCGACGAGGTGGGCCAGTTCCTCAAATGCATCGAAGGCAAGGCCCAGTGGTTCAATCCAATCTCCTCCGCCGTGGAGGTCGTCAAATTCCTGATGGCGATGCAGCAGAGCGCGCAAACCAAAAACACCGTCAAAATTTAAGGACAATCAACATGAGCATTCCAATCCCGCAAACCATCGAAATTCCAAAAGGCGTCGTGACCTTGGGCACGCCGGCCTGTCCGCCCAACGCCAACCTCAATGGCCGCTGGCACACCGGCAAGCGCGTGGAGATTCCCGCGTTCGCGATGGGCAAATATGCCGTCACCAACAAGGAATACCGCGCCTATGTGCAGGCGAGCGGCGCGAACAAACCCTCGCACATCGACAAGGAAGGGTTCAATCAGGACAACCAGCCGGTCGGCGGGATTTCGTGGGAAGATGCGGCCGGATATTGTCGTTGGCTGGCCAAACAGACCGGCAAGCCCTATCGCCTGCCGGGCGACTCGGAATGGGAATACGCCGCCCGCGGCGGACGCGAAAACAGTCTCTTTCCCTGGGGCGATGCGCTGGACCCGAAAATGGCCTGCTTCGGCGGCGTCGCCGCACCCGTGCCGGTCGGTTCCTACCCCGCCAACGGCTATGGCCTGTACGACATGGTCGGCAACATCTGGCAATGGTGCGAGGAATTGTTCGAGCCGATGAGCGGCGGCATCAAGGCCGTCAACAAACCCACCGGCAAGGATACAGCCCTCAATCGCTGTCTGCGCGGCGGTTCGTATCTGACCACCAATGTCCTCAACCTCTGGGTTGCCTACCGCCACGAAGACCCGCCGGACCTGCGGCACGAATGCCTCGGTTTCCGTGTGGCGATGGGATAATTATTCCTCCGCTTCCGTATCGACGACATCCGCCCGCCCCCTCTTTCTCCTGTGTGCGGATGGGGGGCGGCGGCCTTGTTTAACCTCCTCCTCAAGCTGCGATTTTCGCCGCAGAATGTGGTGATAATGCTGCGCGAATCGATGCGCCTCATCACGGATGTATTGCAACATCCGCAACCCCGCGTGGTTGCGCGGCAGCTTTAACGGCTCGCCCCGCGCCTGCACATAGACCAACTCCTCCTTTTTCGCCAGCGAAATCACCATCGGCGGTTTGATATCCATCGTTGTAAAAACCTCCATCGCCGCATGAAGCTGCCCCAACCCGCCGTCGATCAGGATCACATCCGGATACAATTCATTGTTCTGCCCCGCCTCGCGATATCGCCGTGAGACCACCTCCTGTATCGACAAATAATCGTTGTTCCCCTGCCCATGTTTGATCTTGAAACGCCGATACCCATCCTTGAATGGAACCCCATCAATAAAGCAGACCTTCGCCCCCACCATCTCCCCACCCTGCAAATGGGCGATATCAATCGCCTCCAATATGCGCGGCGGCTCCGCCAGTCCCAGCGCCTCCTGCAATTTCGCCACACCCTCCCTCGGATCGGTGACAAACGCCTCCGGCTGCCAATATTCCTGCTCCCCCTTGCGCGCCCGCTGACCCAGCGCATTGAGCGCCTTGATTTCATCGCGCAGCCTCGCCGCCCGCTCGAAATTCAAGTCTTTGGATGCCTGAATCATCTCCTTTTCCATCTGCGCCAAAATGGTCTTTTTATCCCCGTCCAGAAACCGGATCAGTCGATGGATGTCCTCGCGATAAGCCTGCTTTGAAATCTTGTTCGCGCAGGGGGCCGTGCATTGTTTGATCGGATAAAGCAAACAAGGCCGAAAAAACCGCCTGCGATCATCCTCCTCCCGAATATCCAGATGGCAGGTGCGAAACTTGAACGCCTTCTGCAACATCGTCACCGCTTCCTTGAGCGCATAACCGCTGGTGAACGGCCCATAAAGTTTCACCCCCTCGCTACGCGGCTCGCGGGTAATGAAAACACCCGGAAAATCCTCCCCCGTGGTGATCATCAGATAGGGAAACGTCTTGTCATCCAGCAACCGGGCGTTGTATTTGGGTTGAATGTCCTTGATCAGCCGATTCTCCGCCAACAACGCCTCCACTTCGCTGTCGGTCTGTAGCACATCAAAATCGATCACATGATCCAGCAGTCCCGCCTTGCGCGCCTCCAGTTTGGTTGAAGCCTGAAAATAGGAGGATACGCGGTCACGCAGAGAAGCGCTTTTGCCGACATAAATCACCCGCCCCTTCTGGTCCTTCATCAAATAGACCCCCGGCGCCTTGGGCAACTGGCGGGCCTTTTCCAGAAGTTTTGCGATTCGGTCATCCATGAGGTTGTGGCGATCCATCGTATTGTTGGCCGGTCGGTGCGCTTTTACCACTCTGGATGGATATTTTTGACCTCAATTGGTGATATTTGACAGCCATCGCACCGGCCGGGAAACTGTCCGGTTCCCGTCCGATTCGGGCGGCACAAAAGGAACGATTCCCATGGCTGAAGGCCAACGCGCCTGCTGGTGCGGAAATCAGGATTTGACGGCATTTTCAGACTTGTACCGCCTTTGCGCCCGCTGCCAGACGCTGGTCACCCGCATCACCCCCGCTCAGGATGACCCGCACATCCACAATGATGATCAGGATTTTTACGGCCGGGAATACTGGTTCAAACATCAAGTGCGGGACCTTGGCTTTTTGAACATCAATGCCCGCGCCCGGGTCGATCTTCCCGAACGCTGCGTGCATTGGATGCGCACGCTCCTGAAATACAAATTACCCCCTGGACGTGCCTTGGAATTGGGATGTGCCCACGGCGGATTCGTGGCGATGATGAAACGTGCCGGATTCGACGCAAGCGGCCTGGAACTCAGCCCCTGGGTGGTCGAATTCGCAAAAAAGACCTTCGACATCCCCATGCTTCTGGGACCGCTGGAAGACCAGAAAATTGCACACGCCAGCCACGATGTCATCGCACTGATGGATGTTCTTGAACACCTCCCCAATCCACAGCAAACGATGGGCAAGGCGTTGGAACTACTCAAAGAGGATGGCATCCTGCTCATCCAGACCCCCTGCTATCAGGAAGGTCGAACCCACGAACAGATGGTGCGCGAAGATGACCTCTTTCAGGAACAGTTCAAGGCCAACGAACACCTGAACCTGTTCAGCCAAACCAGCGCCCGTGAACTTTTTCATCGTCTGGGCGCCGAACACATCGCCTTTGAACCGCCGATGTTCGGCTATGACATGTTCATTCTCGTCAGTCGCCAACCACTGAAAATCCACGATGCGGCGCAGATCGAACAGGCGCTATCCAACACTTCCGACGGCCGGTTGATTATGGCATTATTGGATGGAGATGACCGCCTGCGGGCCTTGCGCAACGAGCATCACCAGACCGAAGCCGACCGCGCCAAACGGCTGGCGTTGATCGCGCAACTCAATCATCAAAATCAGGAGATCGACGCCGACCGTTCACAACGCCTGTCGATGATCCAGACGCTCCAACAGCAAAATGAACAACTTCATCATCAACTCGCTCAACTTCAGGAACAATTCCGTCAGGAGATCGCCACCGCCGTTGCCCAGCGCGAATTGGTGGCAACCGAGGCGGTTAAAAGATTGAAAATCATCGAGCAACAGGCCGCCCAGATCACGCAAATCGACGCCGATCGGGCCGATCGCCTGTCGATCATCGAAAAATTGTCGGCCGAGGTTCTCCAATTTCAGGAAGCGGCCCGGCAACGGTTGGCTGTCATCGAACATCAACAACAGGAGATCTCACAACTCGGCCTGAAACTCAAATCTTCGACGGCGGTGCAAAAGTAACAGTCAAACCGATTCGCCATCCGGACACCGCGACGATTGAGACCGGCCTGATTTTTGATATTTCGATATGCCACATTCCACCCAAGCCATCTCCGATGATTCACCAACGGCTCACTGGCCGAAGCTGAGCATCATCACCCCCTCATTCAACCAGGGTGAATTTCTCGAACAGTGCATCGAGTCGGTGCTGTCGCAGAATTACCCCAACCTCGAATACCTCATCCTCGACGGCGGCTCCACCGACCAAAGCCCCCAAATCATCGACCGCCGCCGCCAACACCTCACCTGGGCCATCAGCGAAAAAGACGGCGGTCAGAGCGATGCGATCAACAAGGGAATCTCCCGCGCGACCGGCGACCTCGTCGCCTGGCTGAACGCCGATGATTTTTACCTCCCCGGCGCGCTGCACACCATCGCCCAGACATACCGCCGTCAACCGGGTGGATCGTTCTATTTTGGAGACGGCCTGCGCGTCGACCGTCAAGGCAAATCCATCGCCGGTTTTTTCCCCGGCGGCCGCGTCTGCTTCAACCGCCCCGCCCTGCTCATGGGTTTGAATTTCATCCTCCAACCCTCAACCTTCATGGACCGCAAGATGTTGTTGCAGGCCGGTATGCTCGATGGTTCACTGCACTGGGGAATGGACAGCGACCTGTGGATGCGACTGAGCGCATTGGCCCCCCCGGTGCCAATCGTGGCCCAACTCTCCGCCTCTCGCGAATACGCCGACACCAAAACCTCCACCGGCTTATTTGTCCGCATTGAAGAACTTCGCCAGATCGCCGAAAAACACGCCGGCGCGCCAATCACCCCCGGCGTCCTCTGTTATTTTCTCGACACCCTGCACAAATTGACCCGCGAACGCCCTGATCTGTATCCCGCCGCCTATCGCGCCGACATTGAGCGCTTCTGGGCGGCGACGGCGGCCCTGATGGGTCAATTCGGCGCCGGCACCGATGGATTTCCCCTGCACAATGAATGATGTTGGAATTTAAGCATGAAGATCGGCATTGAACTTCGCCCCATACGGATGGGGGCATCGGGTGGAATCTCCATGGTACTCAAGGGGACCCTGGAGCGCCTCTTCGCATCCCGCCCGGATGATCAATTTCTGGTCTTCTGCACCATCTTCAACCGCGGCCTGCTCGACCACCAAGGCACCAACGTCCGTTACTGGTCGCTGCCGATCCCCAATTTTTTCCCCGCGATGGACAATGTATTGCGCGACCACCCCATCGACGCCCTTTTTCGCAGCATCCCGATGATCGAAGGCCCAACGCTCCCCTTAAGCCGCCAGGCCTTCATGGTTCCCGACATCCAGCACGAACTGCACCCCGAATTTTTCACACCCGACATCCTGCGCGCCCGCCGGGTGGCCTACAACCATGTCCTCACACAGGCCGGCGCCATCACCACCCTCTCCCAATTCGCCCGCAAAACCATCGTCGATCACCCCTGGACCCTCTGCAGGGATGTCTGCATCGTCGCCCCCGCCTTGACGGTTGAACACCGCCCCGTCACCGAAGATGAATTGTCACCCGCCGAACGCCAACTGATCCCCACAAATCCCTTTTTCTATTTCCCCGCCAACCTCTGGCCGCACAAAAACCATCGCCGGACCTTGCAGGCGTTCGCCCAATTCCTCAAGCGGCATCCCGATTCCAAAATGAGCCTCCTCCTCAGCGGCCACCCCAAGGGATGGGAGGAACTACGCCGGGAATTTCCCAACCTGCCGATGCGACACCTGGGTTTCGTCCGGCCGGAATTGGTGCGGATGCTCTTCCAAAAAACCACCGCGCTCTGCTTCTTCAGCCAATACGAAGGGTTCGGCATTCCCCTGCTCGAAGCCTTCGACGCCGGCACCGCCGTCATCTGCTCCAACACCACCAGCCTCCCCGAAGTCGGCGGCGACGCGGTCCTCTCCTGCGACCCAACCGATGTATCCGCCATGGCCAACCTGATGGGGGAAATCCACACCAACCCGCAATTGCGCCAATGCCTGATCCACAAAGGCAAACAACGCCTCGGCCTCTACACATGGCAGGACTCCGCAGACAACCTCTACGCCGCCTGCCAGCGCATCGCCGATGCCCACGCCCAGGGCGCCATCCACGTCCAATCCCCGCCGTTGGTCTCCATCGTCACACCCTCCTACAACCAGGGCCAATTCCTCCAGCGCACCATCGACAGCGTCCTCTCCCAGTCCTACCCCCACGTTGAATACCTCGTCATGGATGGCGGCTCCACCGACCAATCCGTCCCAATCCTTCAATCCCACGGCCAACGCTTCCAATGGGTCAGCGAAAAAGACAAGGGCCAGACCGATGCCATCAACAAAGGCTTCGCCCGCTCCACCGGCTCCATCCGCGCCTACCTGAATTCCGATGATGTGCTGGAACCCGGCGCGATTCAAAAAGCCGTCGATCATTTTCAACGCTACCCCCAGTGCGACCTGCTCTATGGCCGGGCCAACTACATCGACGAAAACGACCGCCTCATCGGCCCCTACCGCACCGCCGATTATTCCTTCGACCGCCTGATGAACGAGTGCATCATCTGCCAACCGGCGACCTTCTGGCACAAACGCATCGTCGACCTGATCGGACCATTCGACGCATCGCTGCACTACGCCATGGATTACGACTACTGGCTGCGCATCGACCGCGCCGGCGGCGTCATCCACCACACCCACGACACCCTGGCCAGCTCACGCCTCTACGCCCAAACCAAAACCCTCTCCGCCCGCCCGCAGATTTACGATGAAATCTTCCAAATCTGCAAAAAACATGGCGGCCGCGTTCGCCTCAGCTATTTCGTCGGACTCTGGCATCACCGCTTCAAGGAACGCGCCGGATGGCAAAAAAAGATCGGCTGGTTGCCGGGCCTGTATCAAAACGTCGCCTTCCTGCACTACCGCCTCCACCACCGCGACTGGCCCTCTCCCACCCGCACCCTCGGCCGTGCCCGTTCGTGGCTCTGGAACCGACCATCCTTTCACGCCATCGCCGGCCGGATCGGACCCCTTGGCGCTCTGGCCGATCGCCATAAGCGCGTCCGCGGCCTCTACGCCGACAACTGGATGAACCCCCACGTCAAAATCCAGCTCCGCGACCACGCCGTCGGCCACCCGCTTCGCCTCAACGGAACCGTGCCGGTCGATCTCCAACTCACCATCCACTCATCCGGCGCCACCCTCGCCACGTTCAACCTCGCCGCCGGACAGGAACAATTCATCCAATTCGATCCCCCCCATTCGCAAAACCTCACACTGGACCTTCGCTTCTCCGCCAGCGTCATCGACGCCGCCAATCGAAATCTCTCCTTCCTCATCAGCGATACCAACCTCTTCTCCGAGGAGGATGCGTTTTCATAAAAATGCCGGTTGCACTCAACGTGCAACCGGCCATCAACTCACAATATTCCCAATCTCCTCAATACCCCTTATCCCAATTCGGCTCGATGTTCGCCGCCGAACTCTCCGCGATGAAAAAGTCGCTCTTGAGCTTCTGATGAATCGACGTCGGCAGCTTCGGCGTCACCGGTCCATGTGCACACAACCGGGTAATCAGCCGCTGCCAGCTTGTCGTTGTGCCGTGAACGCCCAGCGCGTTCATGTCCATCCGATATTTCGACTCGATCACCTGCGCCGGCCCGATCGTCGCCGCCTTGGGTGGCACTGCCGACAAATCGCCGCTCATCCCAAAACTACCATGCAATGAATTCTGCGCCAGCGTAAAGGGGCTGAGTGTGCAAACCCTCGGTCCCATCTTCATCCACTCCTCCAGCGTCCCATCAAACTCCGGCGCATCAGGCTCAATGAACGCCAGATGCCCCGTCCAGCCCGGCCCGCTGTAACACGCATCCGCGCCCCCCTCATCCGTGATCATCTTCCCATAATCCTTGATGTTCTTGTTGGTGAAAACATGCACATTCTTGTCCGCCGGCCGCAATGCCTTGTCGATCTCATTGACCATGTACTTCTTGAGCGCATAGCCAAAACCGAACTCCCAGGTGTCCGGCGCGATCTCATCCTTCTCGTTGGCATATTCATCCATCGCAAACAAAACCAGCTTCTCGCAATTGACCCGGAACCGGTTGATCATCCGCGCCACATGACGATAAGACGGAATCGGATTGGGCATGATCAACACAACCTTCTTGCCGGCATCCGCGGCCGACTTGATCCGGTAAAACATGTCCGAAATGAAGATGTGCTCAACATCCGCATCCTTCACCACCTTGATCTTGAAATCCTTGTTCGGATGCTTCTCAATGTCCTCCCGCTTGATCGCCCGGCAGCGCGCGATCGCCTCCTTGTCCCGAAACGGCACATACTTCGACGGTGCATACTCAAACTTCGCCATAACCAATCTCCTTTTCTTAAAAAACTATTCCTTAAAAACAGTTGTTCCCGCCACCCACGTCCGGGCGGCCTTGAAATTGTCATTCCACAACACCAAATCCGCATCCGCCCCCGCGCGAATCACCCCCTTGTGCTTCATCCCCATCATCTTCGCCACGTTGGATGTCCCCATCGCCCAGATCTGTTCGGCCGGCAAATCCAGCCATTTGAACAAATTCGACATCCCCCGATCCATCGTCAGCGAGCTGCCGGCCAGCCAACCATGCTCCGAATGCCTCGCCGCATCCCCCACGCGCACCTTGAACCCCCAGGGTGTGTCATACAACCCCGCCGCCAACCCCGCCCCGACATTTGAATCGGTGATCAACAACACCCCTTCATACCCCTTGGCCGCGATCGCCGCCTTGATCGCGATCGGCTCCACATGAACCCCATCACAAATAAAATCAACCGTGCAGCGCCGATCGGCCAAAATCGTCTCCACCGCGCCGCATTGCCTCACCCCCGGCTCTCGATCCTTCGGAACCGGAAACACATCATAAAAATGGGTTGCGTGACGAGCCCCCGCATCAATCGCCTGCTGTGTCTCCTCCGGATAGGCGGCCGTGTGCGTGATGAACGGCACCACATCCCGAGCCACCAGCCATTCAATCACCGGAATGATGTTCTTGGAATCCGGACTGATCGACACCGCCGCCACCCGCCCATCGCATGCCTCATACACCTCCGCCATCAACCCCACATCCCCCGCCAATGTCTCCGCCCCCGCCCCCGGCAACGCCAAAAACGGCCCCTCCAGATGATACCCCGGAAAATCGCACGTCTTCACCCCCTTCATCTCCGCCGTCAATTCACGCAGCAACCCCAGCGACTTGCGGTTCATCACTTTGTAAAGCGTCGGCAAAACGCATGTGGCCCCATGCCGCACACACGCCTCCGCCGCCGCCTGATAATCCCCGGCGCGCTCATACAGCGCATGGTGAATCCCATGCGTATGCACATCGATCAACCCCGGCGACAACAACCTCCCCCCGCCGTCAATCCGCTCATCCGCCTCCACCTGTGCATTCTGATCCCGAATCAAACGAACGATCTTCCCCCCATCAATCAACACCGACCCCGGCCCCACCCGCACGCCCGGCTCAACCACCCGCACGTTATAAATCAGCGTTCGACCCATCTTCTTCATCCTTTCCACGGTTCATCCAACTCACCGTTGAGGTCAGGCGGATGCGATCCGAGCGATAATGGCTCACAAACATCGCCACCGGATCACTGCCGGCCAGATACAAAATCTCCTGCTCCCTCAAAACCGCCCGGCCAGACTCAATCTCAAGCAATTTCGCAATCTCCGCCGGCGCATCCACCGCCTCCACCTCCTGGCTCACATATTCCACCCGCAACAGCCGTCCCTCCACCCAGTGATCCACAAAATCCATCCGCACCAAATCCGATTCTTCCAACCCCTCGGCCAGATGACCCACCAGATAAACATCATCCATCGCCACCGGAATCCCCTCGACACTATCCACCCGGCGGGCAAACAAAATCCGCTCCTGAGCCAACACCCCCAGTTGCCCCGCCACCACCTCATCCGCCGCTGCCCACCCCCACTGCACCACCCGACGATCCATCCCCGGCGCATGCCGAGCCACACTCCCCGCATAATCGGTCACGAGAATCGGAATCTTGCGGGATGGCGTCGGGCTGACGAACGTCCCGCTCCCCTGCCGCCGCCTGATCAATAGCTCCTCTTCCAAAATCTGCAACGCATGACGAATCGTAATCCGCGAAGCCCCAAACCGCTCACACAATTGCTGCTCGGTCGGCATCTGCTCCAACGGCGAAAACACCCCCGCCAAAATGTCCCGCCGAAGCGCATCCGCCACGAGATTATAAGTCGTTTGCGACCGAATCATTATTTGTTATAACAACATAACATATTTCCACCTCATTGCAAAATATTCTGTAAATCATGCCAACGGAGAATCATAATTGCCTTTGTAGGTCCGGCTCGGCCGGACAGGATTTATTGTCCCAGAATATGGTTGAATATCTGTTCCCAACCCACCGCAATTGAGAGGGAACTCGAAGTATAAAACGTGATTCATCCAACCGTTATGGCGCAACTCCCACCCCTCGAAAAATGGCCTTAAAATAATTTTCTCGCTGCGATCACCTTTCATGGCGAAGTTCAGGAAGTCCAAGCAGGCGGTATCGACACCGGCTATAACGCCGATGATAATTCATCCAAATGAGCGTGACACGCGGTCCAACTTCGTACAAGAATTCCTACTTGACGCTGCACATCACTTTGGACGGTATTCGCCCGCCAATCTGGCGCCGTGTTGTCGTTCCGGCGACGATTTCACTGGATCTGCTGCACGACATGTTGAACCTGGTCATGGGGTGGGAGGATTATCACCTGCATGAATTCCTGTTCGGCGACTTTCGATATACCGAAGATCCGGAAGAATCCGAACATGGAGAAGATGAGAATGGAGTCACGCTCGGCAGCCTGATTCGCGGTGAGGGGATGAAGTTCAAATATTTTTACGACTTCGGTGATGACTGGCAGCACACGGTAAAGGTGGAACGCATCGAAAACATCCCCGATGACCATAAGGTGCGACTGACCTGTCTGGGCGGTCGACGCGCTTGCCCTCCCGAAGATGTCGGCGGTATCCATGGCTACACTCGCTACCTCCAAGCGCTGGCCGACCCGAAGCATTCGGAACATAAAAACATGCTGCGATGGCGTGGCCGATTCGATCCCGAAGCATTCGATATGGAAGCGATCAACGGCGAACTGGCCAAGCTCACCCGCTGGTCACGATCACGAAATCGCTAAATTCCATGCCTACGATATCAACAAAAAACACATAACTAGACTGAACGGTTACGATCGCGGCAACTGCTTGCCGATCGCGCAAGCAATAAAACGGGGTCAGGAAGTAATGGCACTAAATCTAGCATCGGCACCTCTTTTTATGCGAGGCTAATCGCATCTGATTTCTGGGTTGGGTGAGCAGGCTGAAGCTGTCGTTTCGGCGTTTTTTGAGGCGGGGTT
>JADLBV010000159.1 GCA_020847545.1 Phycisphaerales bacterium | reverse complement strand
GAAAACCCTCCTCGTCCTCCGTCCCCGCCGGTGCCCGGCGGACCGCCAGCACGGTCACCACGGTGCCCAAACCGAAGACGACGGAAGGGAGATACCAGAGCAGTGCGGTGAGAGCGTCCATGTGTTCAGTCTGTCAGTTGTCGCTCGATTCGACTATCCGGGCCGCTACGTTTCAGGCATGCGTAGAAGAGGCAGTCTCTTTTACACCGTTTTTCCAGCGTTCCTCCCAACCGCCGCGGTCGTCGTGACCGGGCTCAAACCAACGCAACGATCCATACCCGGCTAACGCCCTCCCCACCATGCCCTCCCACCTCAGCGTCGTTCCGATCGGCAAGAAAGTCTGCCGTCCATTCCTGCTCGAAATCATGGTCTTCAGCCCGGAGTCGGGCTACAAATTCAAGGTCGATGTCGAGCGCTCCTGCACCCCGGAGGCCGACTCCCTCTGGAAACTGGTCTTCGACCTCTACCAGTTGAAGTCCGGTGCGGAGCAGCAACTCGTGCATGTCTCGTTCACCGCCGGGAATGCCGTCGAGGAGAAGGCGATCCAGGTCATGGCCGCGCAGGGCGTGAGCCCGCAACAGGCCGACGTGCTGGTGAAGAAGGTCTATCCCGCCGCGAAGAAGATCAAAGCGGGACGCCCACCCTCCGCCGCTCAGAAGAAGGAGCTGAAGGAGGCCATCTCCGAGGTCGTCCATGTGGAATTGTAAGGCGAGGCGCAGGAGCTCCTCCCCTGGGAGCGCGGACGCCCTCGTCCGCGCTCCCAGGAAAACCGCCGGCGTCTTCGTCTTCCTGTTCCTCGCCGCTGCCGGTGCCGCCCAATCCGACTCCCCCTACGGCCGCCGCGTCGTCGAAGTCCGCTCGCGCCCGGCGTCGCTGCCGCCGGCGCAGCTTTCCCTCCAGCCCGGCCAGCCCCTGACCTCCGCCGGCCTCTCGGCGGCGATGAACGAAATCAAGACGCACCTCGGCCGCCGCGCCGAGGCCGCCGCCGCCTTCACCGGTGGAGGGATCCTGAGTTTCACCTACGTCACCGCCGACTTCGACCTGCAGCCACCGGGGCACCCGGGCAACGACGCCGTGGCGGTGACGCTGCGGCCGTTCCATCTCATCGTGCCACTCGAGGACACCGGCGCCCGCGTGCT
>JADLBV010000087.1 GCA_020847545.1 Phycisphaerales bacterium | reverse complement strand
CCGGCTGGATATGCGGCGTCAGTGGATCTTCACCATAGGTCACCACCGACAGATCATCCGGCACCGACAACCCCTCCCGTCGCAGCCGTCGAACCAGTTGCAACACCGACGACCACGTCGGCACAAAAGCCGCCGTGATTTGCCTGTCGCGAAACGTCGAAATAAACTCCTCGATCAGTTGCGATTCGGGCCGATGCAGGTCCATGTACAGCAGCCCCTCATCCCACTCCAGCCCATAGGTCTGAAACCCCCGCCGCAAACCCGCCACCACTTGGGCACAAAACGGCGTCGTCACCCGCGCCGACGCCTCCCCCAGCACAAAGGCGATCCGCTGATGTCCCAGCCCGCACAAATGCCGCACCGTCTCGGTCGCCGCCCGCTCGGCATCGGCGATGAACGAAATCACCCCATCATCCGGGTCGGCCCAGTGGCCGATGCAGATTTTCGGCTTGGTGACTTTGGCGATCGGCGTCGACTCCCGGTCGATCCCCAGGATCAACCCCGCCACATCCTCCCGTGCCGCTATCTCCAGAAAATTGCCATCGCTCAGCGAGATAATCTCAAACCGATACCGAGACTCCCGACACGCATCCTGAATCCCCGCCAACACCTTGGCCGGCGGCGACGATTCCCCAAAATCATTCACCAAAAGCAGCGTCCGCAACCCCGTCTCTGCCGCAGGCGAAGACGGCTTCCGGCCGGTCGGTTTTTTCTCAACAAAATAACCCTTCCCCCGGTGCGACCGCAGATATCCATCCTTCACCAACCCCGACACCACCTTATATGCCGTCGCCGGCGACACCGCATACCGCTCGCTCACCTGTGGAATCGAATAAAACCGCTCCCCAAGCCCCAACCGGCCTGTGGACAACTCCTGCTTTAACTTCTCTCCCAGATGCTCGGATTTGGATAAGACTTGCAGCATTCGTTTTTTAGTATGCTATCTATTATGATTTAGTCAACAAAAATTTCTTTTTTTTACAAAATATTTTTATCTTTTATGTTTTTTATATAAGCTTATATCCAGTTTTAATAAGGTTAGCCCTATGAACATCTTCTATCAGGAAACTTTCGACAATGGTCCAAGCGGCTGGTACGGCATGATCGACAACTTTCAAGGCGTCAAACCCCTTCCCGTCCGCGATGGGATCATCTCCTCTTATGCACCCTGGTGGATCGACTACAACCACGCACCGCCCGGCGCGGGTTATCTTCACCTGCTCATGGGCCTCTACACCCGCGGGCCGCTGACCGAAGCCATTCGCGAATATGGGGGCCGCAACCTCTTCATCGAGCAAAATTGTCCCACCAATTTCACCAACGCAACGCTC
The DNA here is from genome assembly GCA_020847545.1 of Phycisphaerales bacterium. Taxonomy (GTDB): domain Bacteria; phylum Planctomycetota; class Phycisphaerae; order Tepidisphaerales; family Tepidisphaeraceae; genus JADYZN01. The sequence continues at coordinate 31,194 of JADLBV010000087.1, read as the reverse complement.
TCCCTCCGACTGCGCGGCGAACTGGAATTTCGCGGCGCCCAGTTACTTCTGTTGATCCAAGGCCACCATGAAGGTGTCACTTCGGGATGGATGCTCACCGGCCGACCCATTCCAGTCACCCCCGACTGGTCGGAACCTTCCATCCAGCTCTCCGGCGAGCGCGACTTATGGACCCCCTTAGGCTCCCGCGCCGGCCGACAGGACTATTACCGCCCCGGCAACCTCGCCACCACGCTGGCTGATGTAAACATCAATATGTATCTCGTGCTATTTCCCTTAAACGTCGTTCCGCTGGGTCCGCTCGCGGGCGATCCCCATTCGCTGCGCGCCGGCCGGGATTACCCCGTCTGGTCCTCAAAACTCCCCGATGGTTACATTCAGGTTGACACCTTCACGCTACAGGGTTAATTCCCTTCCCATATGTCCGGGAAAACAGTCCGTGTTGCCATCGTCGGTGTGGGGAATTGCGCCTCTTCGCTTGTGCAGGGTGTGTCGTTTTATCGCCCGATGCGCGACCCGCAACGGCCGGTTGTGGGGTTGATGCACGTTGATCTTGGGGGATATTTCATCGGCGACATCGAATTTTCGGCCGCGTTTGATATCAGTGACGCCAAAGTCGGCAAAGACCTCTCCGAGGCGATTGCCGCACCGCCGAACAACACCCTGCGGTTTTGCGATGTCCCGCATCTGAACGCGCCGGTACAACGCGGCCCAACACTCGATGGGCTGGGGCAATATCCACGACAGATCATCACCGAATCCCCCCTGCCGGCGGTCGATGTGGCGAAGATACTCAAAGAGACCGGTACGGATGTGATGGTCTGCTATCTTCCGGTGGGGTCACAAAACGCGGCCGAATGGTATGCCCAGCAGGCGCTGGAGGCCGGTTGTGCGATGGTCAACTGCATTCCGGTTTTTCTCGCCTCCAGGCCCCAATGGGCACAACGGTTTGAAGAGAAAAAACTGCCGATCATCGGGGATGATATTAAATCACAGGTAGGGGCGACGATTGTTCATCGCGTGCTGGCGGACCTGTTTCGACGTCGCGGCGTGCGGCTGGAACGGACCTACCAGCTCAACGTCGGCGGCAACACCGATTTCATGAACATGCTGGAACGTCAACGGCTGGAATCAAAGAAAACATCCAAGACCAAGGCCGTCACCAGCCAGTTGGACCATGAATTGTCCGATGCGAATATCCACATCGGCCCCAGCGACTATGTGCCGTGGCTGGAAGACCGCAAGATTTGTCACATCCGCATGGAAGGGACCGCCTTCGGCGGCGCGCCGCTGATGTGCGAGGTCAAACTGGAAGTGTGGGATTCTCCCAACAGCGCCGGCGTGGTGATCGACGCCGTTCGCTGCGCCAAACTGGCGCTGGATCGCGGCATCGGCGGCGCCCTGATCGGTCCATCGAGCTATTTCATGAAGTCGCCGCCAAAACAGTTCACTGATCACGAAGCCCAACTGCGCACCGAGGCGTTTATTCAGGGCAGAGAGATGAGCTGATTCCCTCTCCCTGCAATGGGTCTGTTCAGGCCCACTACAGGGAGATGGAATCGCTCAAAACCGTGAAGTGGGTTTGATCAGGGTTTTTTCCAATAGTTTTTCGAGTGTGTCACAGACCCTGGCGATCTGGTGTTCGGTCATCTGCGAGAAAAACGGCAGCGCGATCGTTCTTGCCGAGACATATTCCGTGACCGGCAACATCCCCTCGGCGTATCCAAATCGTTCAATCATATACGGCTGTAGATGGATGGGTGGAAAATAGTTGTTGCATCCGATCCCTTCATCCCGCAAGCCATCCATGATCCGGTCGCGGTCGGCCGCGGCGAACAGGTCGTTGAGCCGCACCACAAATACAAACCACGACACCAGCTCATGCTCATCCAGCGTCGGCAGGATCAGATACCGGTTGGCCATCAGCCGCCGCATGTAGGTGTTGGCGACTCGGCGGCGATTTTCGAGAATTTCATCCAGCCGGCTCACCTGCGCCGACCCCAGCGCGGCGTTCAACTCGCCAAGCCGATAGTTGTATCCCAGCCGCTGATGAGACAGCCACGCCGTTCCTTCGCGCCCCTGGTTACGCAATGCCCTGCATGAGTCGGCAAACGCCTCATCATCCGTGACGATCATCCCCCCTTCGCCCGTTGTGATCTGTTTGTTGGGATGAAATCCAAAAACCCCCGCCAGCCCAAACGACCCGATGGGACGACGATCAATCCGCCCGCCAAACCCTTCGCAACAGTCCTCGATCAACGTCAACCTCTGTTGATGTGCCAGTTGTTCCAACTCCACCATGCCACCGGGATGGCCAAAGGTCTCCACCGCGACAATGGCACGGGTTTTTGGGGTGATGGCCCCCTCGATTTTCCCAAGATCGATGTTCAAGTTGCGTGGATCAATGTCCACAAAGACTGGCTTTGCCCCGACAAACAAAATGCAATTGGCGCTGGCCACAAATGAGAACGGGGTTGTGATCACCTCATCCCCCTCACCAATCCCGGCCGCCATCAGCGCACAATGCAGGCCGGCCGTCCCCGAACTGACCCCAACGGCATACCGTCTTCCCGCCACCTGTGCGCACTGCTGCTCAAACTGCTCGATCCGCGGGCCGATCGACAATGTATTGGATTGCAACGCATCCACCACCGCCTCAATTTCGCGTGGAGAGATGTCGGGCATTGACAGGGGAATGGAAGTAGCCATGTGTTAACCTGATTGTTTACAAAGTCTTATGATCGAAATTAAAGTTCTCACAGGCGGTTGTGCTGTCCGCCGGGATTAAAGAAGATTACAATGTCGGGTCTTTAGCTTGCCCGATAAGGCAGAGTTTCGACCCGGAAGCCATTTTGCATGAGCCAAACGCCTTCGTCCAATCACAAAAGCAGCGCCGATTTCTGGCGGGCGTGCCGATACCTCTGGCCGCATCGTCGGATCGTCATCATATCGATTTTTTGTGCTTTGGCCGCCGGAATTTTTTTCACCAGCGGCCTCAGCGCCATGTTGCCGATCCTGCGCGTCCTGATTTATGGCGAACGGGTGCAGACTTGGGTTGACCGACAGGTGGCCGAATCACGACTGGGCGTGGCATTGGCAGAAAATGGCCACGCGGTGCAGATCATCAAGATCAAAGACGCCAAGTTGGCCGCTGACAACCACTTGCAGCGAAACGATGAATTAACCATCTCCTCCGCCAAACCGACCGACGAAGATGCCGGCGCGGTGGTTGGCGCGCTGGCCGACCCAAATGCGCAACAGGCGACAGTGATCATCCGCCACGAGGGTGAGCAGCTCACGCAGACATTGCAGCTTCGACCATTGCCCTGGTATTGGCACACGGTTCGTCAGGCATCCAGCTTTCTACCGCGAGACAAGGTGCTGGCGATCGGCGCGGTCTTTGGCGTGTTGGCGGGATTGGCGCTGCTTGGCAATTTCGTGCGGTTTTTTCAGGAATATTTATCCGAAAAAGCCGCGATTCTGGCCACCGACGACCTGCGACGACACCTCTACGACCATGTCCTTTACATTCCGCTGGAATTTTTCGGCCTGCGCGGCACCAGCGACGCCACCAGCCGACTGACACAGGATGCCAACGGCCTGCAGGAAGGGTTCAAACAAGTCCTCGGCAACAGCATCCAACAACCGATCAACGCGGTGATGGCGTTCGGCCTGGCGATGCTGCTCAGTTGGAAATTGACGCTCTTCGTCGTGCTGTTCGCCCCGGCGATCTACGTTCTGATCCGAAAATTCGGCAAGAAAATGCGCCGGGCCAGCAAAAAAATGCTCCAAAGCTCCTCGGACATGCTTGGCCACTTGGAAGGCACGCTCCTGGGCCTTCGCGTTGTAAAGGCTTCAACCGCCGAAAGTTATGAGCGCCGCCGTTATCGCGCGATCATGGCTCATCGGGTGCGTCAGCAGCTTCGCATGAGCAAGATCGACGCCATGAGCGGGCCGATCATCGAATCGTTGACACTGCTTTTGGTGGGCGGCATCGTGATGTACGCGGCCTATCTGGTGCTCAAGGCGCGGTCGCTGGAGCCGGATGATTTTCTGATGGTGATGGCCTGCCTGGCGAGCATGGGAGACTCGCTGCGTCGAATGACCAAGGTCAACAACATCCTGCAACGTTCCAACGCCGCCGCCACGCGAATTTTTGAAACAATGGCGGTGCCGATCGAACGCCGTCGAGATGTACGGATGGATGGCAAATCAGCCCCGCCCTCGCCACAACACGAATCCGCGCGGATCAAACTCCCCCCCATCCAGCGCGAAGTGCGGTTCGACAACGTCACTTTTTCTTATCCCAATGCTTCCGGGCCGGCGTTGATCGATGTCAGTTTGACCGTCCCCAAAGGCCAATCGGTGGCGGTGGTCGGCCGCAATGGCAGCGGCAAAACAACCATGTTGGCGCTGCTCCCCCGATTTTATGATCCACAGCAGGGGAGTGTGCTGATCGACGGCGTGGACATTCGACACGCGACGCTGCGCTCCCTTCGCAGCCAGATCAGCATCGTCACGCAGGATTCTGTCCTCTTCCCAGGGACCATCGAACAAAACATCGCCTATGGGGATTATCGACCCGACCGCCAGCGCGTGATCGACGCCGCAGGCCGCGCCTTCGCGCATGAATTTATTTTGCAAAAAAACAAAGGTTATGACACGCTGGTGGGCGAAAACGGCGCCCAACTCTCCGGCGGCCAAAAGCAGCGCCTCTGCATCGCCCGCGCGATCTATCAGGCCAATCCGATCCTGGTGCTCGATGAGGCGACCAGCCAGGTGGACGCCGAGAGCGAACACCTGATCCAACAGGCAATCGAAAGCCTGATGCACCAGCGCACCACCTTCATCATCGCCCATCGATTCAGCACAATCCTGTCGGCCGACACCATCATCGTGTTGGAACGCGGCCGGATCGTCGGCCAAGGGCCGCACGAACAATTGCTGCAAAATTGTCCAACCTATCAACAACTGTACGAACGCCAACTCCTGACCACGCCGGCCTGATTGCCCTGTTTTCGCGGGTAAGAACACTTGAATTTTTATCGCCGACAAGGTTAAATCATTAAGAATCTATCTCAGGTTTCGAGGCTCGAACCTGCAATTCTGTTGTCAGGAAGTATAGATCATGTCCAAGATTTGTTCTGTTTGCGGCATCGACGTCGATGGCAAGCCGCGCGTCAAAGACAGTGATGGCAATTATTATTGCCTTCCGTGTGAGGAAGCGCAAAAGCAGTTGCGCCAGTCGGCCCAGTCGGCCTGCCCGGATTGCGGCCGATTTTTCCCCAGTGACAAGCTCGAATCACACGGCAACCAGCTCGTCTGCCCCGGTTGCATCCGCAAGCGCCGGGAAAAATATCAAAAGACCAAATCCCGCATGGCCGCCGTCGGCGCCGCCGATGCCAAACAACGGGCAAAGCAAATCCAGATCATCGGCGGAGCGGCCCTGGTGTTGCTGGTGATGATTCTGGTTTGGATGGCGCTTAGATGAGCCTTATCCACAAGCCCCCGCCCTGCCGTCCCCCGGAAATATGACTCGACTGAGCTTGCCGAAGTCCGGGGGAGGGTTAATGGATACTCCTTTGCGCAATGTGCCTACAAATTCTCCCTCCCACGCGTACTCGCGGGGGAGGGTTGGGGTGGGGGTTTACGGCAGCGATTTGACTGACCATTACCACGCCTCATCTCCCGTCAACTCCCGATAGATCGCCGCCTGAACCGTCTGCGGGTCTTTCAAAATATCCACATCCGAAAACCGGAGAATACGAATGCCTTTGCGTTTGATCGCATCTTCACGCTGACGATCATAGCGAAGCCCATGATCATCAAAGTGCTGCCCGCCATCGGCCTCCACACCAAGGCCAGCCGTCAGACAACAGAAATCGAGGATATATCCGGCCACGGGAACCTGCCGGCGAAAGTGATATCACTCCAACTGCCCGCCGCGTAGCAATGACCAGAGTTTCTTCTCGGCATCGGTGGGGTTTTTGCGCATCTGACGAGCGAATCGCAGAAGCCGCCGGTCGGCGTCGCGCTTGTGGGGCATGACCGTATCGTGCGCGTTGCCGGGCTGATTGGTCAATTGGGCCTGCTTTATGCGCCAAATGGAAATGGCGGGAGGAACCCAGCAACGAACCGAGCTGGATTTCTTTCATATGTTACCAAATAGGTGAAGATTCAGGATCATCAGGACAATCGCATTTATATTATTAGCGGCATTCATAATGCCCGCAGAGCCTCTTTATCCCCCCCGGTATTCCGGAGGAGGGTTAGGGTGGGGGTTTTTCCTCGAATTCGGCGATACGGCCCCCTCCCCAGCCCTCCCCCGGAAATACCGGGGGAGGGAGAAATACAAATGCGTTTGCCCTGTCAGGATCATGTCGTCTTGACCGATTGACTTTATCCCAACTCTAATACGGGTGATGATCGCCGATCTTCCGTGGTTGAGCTTCGAGTTTCTGCCGGCGTGGCAGGTGTTTGGGCTGTTCGTGGTGATCGGCGGGTTGATGGTCTGGATGGGGGTGCGATCCATGACCGGGCTGGATGCGCTGCGCCGATGGGTGGCGATTTCGATCCGGCTTGCGGTGCTGCTGGCGATGATTTTGCTCATCGGCGGCGCGCGATGGAATCGTCCCGTTCGCGATTTGACCGTGCTGGTGCTGCGGGATGTCAGCCAATCCACCGACGCCGTCGTAACCAATGGTCAGGGAAAAGTCCGCCAGACGATTGAGCAGGTGGTGCGTGACCAGGCGCGCGAAAAGCCGCCGGCCGACCGCATCGGCATGATCGATTTTGATCACGAAGCGCATCTGGAGGCATACGCCGACATTCATCTGCGCGAAGGGCAGTCGGCCATCCGAAAACCCACACCCGGCACGGATGTCGCTCAGGCCATTCGCCTTGGATTGGCGACCCTCCCGAATGACACATTGCAACGGCTGGTGCTCTTCTGGGATGGCAACCAGACCGCCGGCGACCTGGACGCGGCCATTCGACTGGCCGCCGCCGCCCGTGTTCCGATTGATGTGGCCCCGCTGCAATATGCCCTGAATCGCGAGGTGGCGCTCGATGGCCTGATCGCCCCGGTCTCGGTCAACGAAGGGGAGCCGATGACACTCGGCGTGCGACTGCGGTCGCGCAATGTGGGCGATGTGACAGTGAAACTGACCTTGCTGATCGACGGCCTGCCGGTCGATCTGGAACCGGCCGCCACCGGCGCGCAATCCACAAAATTATTGACCCTTCACCCCGGCGCCAATGTCGTAAACCTGCCGTTGCCGGCGTTGCCGGGGGGTGTGCATCGGTTTGTCGCCTTCATCGAGGCCGATCAGGGTGTCAACGACACGCTGTTGGACAACAATCGTTCCGAAGCGGTCACGATGGTGCGCGGCAAAAGCAGAATTTTGTATGTTCGACATCCATCGGATGGCACATTGTCGCCGTTGGCGGGGGCGCTGGCGCGCAATCAATTGTCGCTGGATGAGAGTCGATTTTCGGCAACCGCCTTCCCGCGAAACCTGATGGATCTCCAGCAATATCAGGCGGTGGTGCTGGAAAACATCCCCAAAGGGCTTGGCGGGCTGGACGATCAGCAGGACAAGTTGCTGGCGCAATATGTCCGCGATCTGGGGGGTGGACTGGTGATGGTGGGAGGGCCTGATGCGTTTGGGGCCGGAGGCTGGATTGGTTCGGAGCTGGAAAAGGTCCTGCCGGTTGATTGTCAGCCGCCGTCGCAAAGGATGATGCCGGCCGGTGCGCTGGTGCTGGTGATCGACCATTCCGGCTCGATGGGAGGCTCCATCGCCGGTTCAACGCACAACAAACAGGAATTGGCCAACGAGTCCGCCATATTGGCGCTGCGGACTCTCTGGAGTCAGGATCAGGTGGGTGTGGTCGCGTTTGATTCAAGCCCCACCTGGGTTGTGCCGCTGGGGCCAAATGACCACACGGATGCCACCGAGCGCGCGATTCGACAAGTCTCCCCGGCCGGCGGAACCAACATCGCGCCGGGGTTGCGCGAAGCGGTGACGGCATTATCCAAAGTCGATCCCTCCATCACCGTCAAGCATGTGATCTTGCTGACCGATGGCCAGAGCGAATCGGGCGATTATGAGGCGATCATCAACAAAATGAACGCCGCCGGCATGACCCTTTCAACCGTCGGCGTGGGGGATGACGCCGACACCAAGCTCTTGTCCCAACTGGCGCAAATGGGACATGGTCGATTTTATCCGATCACCGATCCGGCGTTGCTGCCGCAGGTTTTCATCAAGGAGGCGCGCACGCTGCGCAGTGTGCTGATTCAGGAAAAACCGTTTGTGCCGCGCGTGTTGGATGCCGATTCGCCGCTGATCGCCGGGGTGGGATCGTTCGCCCAATTGGGTGGGATGGTGATGACCTGGCCCAAAACCAGCCCGTACCTGCAAATGCCGCTGGTGAACGACAAGGGACTGCCGGTGCTGGCGTCGTGGCGAATCGGCCTGGGTCAGGCGGTGGCCTTCACATCAGATGCGGCCGGCCGATGGGCATCGGCTTGGATCGGCTCATCGATGTTCGACAAGTTCTGGGCGCAGGTGGTGCGCGGGGTGATCCGTCCGCAGGCCGGCGCATTTGCCGATGCGCGCATCACCCCCACCACCCCCGGCCACGCCCGCATCGAGGTCGAGGTGGTCGGTGAGGAGGGATATTTTCGCAATTTCCTCAGCGCCACCGCCACCATTTTGCCACCCGATCCGCGCCGTCCGACACGAACCATCCGCCTGTCTCAGGTGGGACCGGGCAGCTACGAAGGAGAGTTTGATGCCGCCGCTCCCGGCGCCTATCTGGCGGCCGTCCGATTGGAAGGGACCGAAACATCCGGCTGGGTGTCGGCGGCCTATGTGGTGGATGCCTCAATGGAATTGCGCGACCTGGAATCAAACGATGCGGCCGCGATCCAGGTGGCCAACCGCACCGGCGGCCGGGTCATCCATCCGTTTGACCAACCGGCTGATTTTTTCAACCGCGCCGGCCTGATTTCCCGCAAGGCATCCCTGCTGCTCACCGATGGGATCATCTACGCCATCCTGATGATCCTCCTGCTGGATATCGCGGCCCGTCGGATCGACTGGAGCGCAATCGGCATCCAGCGCCTCTTCCATGCCGCATGGGACCGTCTTTTCGGCGGCCTCACCCCCGCAACATCCACCGGCCCCAACGCCGGCGTGGCGGTTTTGCGAAAAGTTCGCCAATCCGCCGCCGAACAGCGGCAAACCGAATCGACTATTTCGCCGAATAATCAGGCACAAAGTGATCTTCCCATGATCCAATCGCCACCCTCCCCACAGTCGCCAACAAACGATCCGGCGACGGCTGAATCCAATCAGCCGCCGCCGGAAGACCGCATGAGCCGACTGGCTCAGGCCAAACGCCGTGCCATACGAGATGGACGTTAAGCCCTTGGCGTCCGCCACCGCTTGGGCTAACCTGCATCCTTGGATTATCGAAAGGCATGGTTGTGTCAGATTTGGTTGCGGTGAAGCGGGCGCTGATTTCGGTTTCGGACAAGACCGGTTTGGTGGAGTTCGCCCGGACGTTACATGAACAATACAAGGTGGAATTGATCAGCACCGGCGGCACGGCCAAGTTTCTGCGTCAGGCGGGATTGCCCGTCAAAGAGGTGGAAGACCTGACCGGATTCCCCGAAATGATGGATGGACGCATCAAAACACTCCATCCCAAAATCCACGGCGGCCTGCTCGCCTTGCGCGACAACCCGCAGCATATCGAGGCGATGCGAAGTCACGGGATCGAGCCGATCGATCTGGTCTGCATCAACCTCTATCCGTTTGAACAGACCGTCCAAAAGCCGGGGGTGTCGTTCGCGGAGGCGATTGAGAACATCGACATCGGCGGGCCGAGTATGATCCGGTCGGCCGCCAAAAATCACAAATTCGTGCTGGTCGTCACCTCGCCGGACCATTATGAAAAAGTGCTGGGGGACTTGGAAAAACACAACGGCAGCAGTTGCGGCAAACATCGGCTCAAGCAGGCTCAACGGGCCTTTGCCCGGACGGCCGAATACGATTCGGTCATCGCCAACTATCTGGCCACCGCAGGCGAGATCGACAGCGCTGGAATGGTGCTTAACCTCCACAAGGCACTGGACTTACGTTACGGCGAAAACCCCCATCAAAAGGCAACCCTTCTGGTCGGCAAAAAGCCTGCCGAGGCTTCCGTGGCTTTCGCTAAGCAGATGCACGGCAAGGAGTTATCCTACATCAACCTATTGGATGCCGATGGGGCCTTGTCGGCGGTGAAGGAATTTGACGAGCCGGCCGCATGTATCGTCAAACATACCACCCCTTGTGGTTGTGCCACCGGAAAAACCATCGCCGAGGCGTTCCAACGTGCTTTTGCCGGCGATCCGCTGGCGGCGTTTGGTGGGATCGTGGCGCTCAATCGCCCGGTCGATCTGGAGGCGGCACAGGCGATCACTTCCATCGACAAATTGCTGGAAGTCATTGTCACGCCAGTATTTAATGAAGATGCACTCAAATTGTTGCGCAGCCGCTGGAAGAATGTCCGGCTTCTGGAGGTTGGCCCTGTCGGGCAATACGATGCCACCGAGCTGCATTTGCACAAAATTGTCGGGGGTTACCTGGTCCAGCAGCGCGACTTGACCGGGCGGGATCGGTCCAATTGGAAAGTCGCCAGCAAATGTCAGCCGACCGAACAGGATATGGAAGATTTGGCCTTCGCCTGGCGGGTTTGCAAACACGTCAAAAGCAATGCGATCGTTGTCTGCAAGGACCGGATGCTGATGGGGGCGGGGGCCGGCCAGATGGACCGCCCCTCGGCGGCCAGGCTGGCGATTGCCAAGGCGGGCGAGCGGGTCAAAGGGTGCGTGGCCGCTTCCGATGCGTTTTTCCCGTTTCCCGATGCGCCCCAGTTGTTGCTTGAAGCGGGAGTCAAAGCCATCATTCATCCCGGCGGTTCATTGAAAGACCAGGAGACGATCGATCTGGCCAACAAGATGGGCGCGGCATTGGTCCTGACGGGCGAACGTCACTTTAAGCATTAAAACAGCGTCCGATAACTCGATTTTGTGATTTATACGGCTTTTTTGTTTCGGTGGGGATGAGGATGCTGATAGAATAAACGGTTGACGAACATGCCAGGGTGGCCAGACGTCTAACAAGAGGTTTTTGGGGTCGTGCTCGACGGCGGATACCTACCATGGCTGATGAATCACCTTTGAATGGCAGGCCTGCCGGCAACGGTCCAACGCTGATCCCACAGGGTCATCATCTGGGCAAGCCGCCTGTGCCGCTCAACCGTCCGGCCACGCTGATCGGGGCACGCCATAACGCCCACCTGCATCTGTTGTCGCGCCAGGTCAGCAAGGCACACGCCCTGATCATCAACGATGATGGGCATCTCTATTTGCGCGACCTGCAAAGCCGCACACATACCTTCGTCAATGGTGAGCCGGTCACGGAGGCGGATCTCAAGCCCGGCGACGTGATCGACATCGGGAGTTTTCGGTTTCGCGTCTCGGCCAAAGCCAAGGTGCGGCAAAAAGCCACTGCCGGCGCTCCATCCGCGGCGATGCACGTCAATGGGGGCGAGATGCCGATCCCGCTCGAACAGCGGGTGATTTTGATCGGTCGTCGGCCGACGTGCGATATATCATTAATTGAAGATAGCGCCTCGACCGCCCACGCGGTGATTTACGAGCTGGGCGGCCGGCGGATCATCCGCGATCTGGGATCGCGAACAGGCACATTCGTCAACGGCCGCAAGATTCATCAACAGGCGTTGGAGTTTTCCGATCAGATTCGGATCGGCGAGACTGAAATGCTCTACATGCCGGCCGAGGAACAGCCGGCCGAAGTCGATGAACTGGAACACCTGGTCGGAACCGCGCCGCTGGTCGGGGAACCATCCGATCAGGCGGTTTCGGAAACTGAACAGACAACCGAGGATCAACCTCCCACCGACGAAAGTTCGCCATTGCCGGCGACAGAGCCGTTGGATGTATTGGGCGATACGGCGATTGATCTGGATCACGATCCGGATGTGGGCAGCGGAAACGACACGGCCACCATTCCGCTGGCGGATGTCGATGCGGATCGTGATCTGCCGAAATTGTCCGATCAGGTGGTGGAGGAATTGCCCGAACCGGATGAACCGGAATCCGAACCGCCGCAGGTTTTGGTGTCGCGGGATTTGCGTGAAGAAAAACTAAGCTCATCGGCAACGAATACGGATTTGCAAAAAGCCGCGGCCGAGGCAATCCAACGGGCACAAGAACCCTCCGTTGAAACACCCGCCGAAGAAATTGAAGAAAAGCCCATTCCGGTGTCGGACTTGGATGGGGTGGATTTTGGTTCGACACCGACCAAGCTTGATTTGCCCGAGCCATCGCCCGATCCATTGGCCGGTGTGGACCTCGCGGATGAATTGAACGAGCCGCCGGCGATTGATGAGGCCGTGGCGCCGCTCGATTTTTCAGTTGATGAGACGCCGGTTGGGCCGATTGAGGAGCCGGAAAAACCGCTGATCGCGATGGAGTCGTTGGAGACGGAGGATGCCGCGCCCACGCCGGTTTCAGTGACCCCCAGCCGCAAAAATCGAAAGCGACCGCGAAGGAAGGATGAGCGGGAATCGGTCGTTGATCGAACCGAACCGACACCCGAATCGGCCCAGGGGTTGGAAAAAGCGATTGAAGGAACGCCAGGCATCACACCGACAGCCGAGGAGATTTCCGACAGCCAGTTGGACACGGCCATCGAGCGATTCAGCGGCAGCGGCAATGATCCGGTGGTTGAATCATCGCTCGACCAGGAGATATCGGTTGAGGATTTGCTCAAGCCGGTGTCGGAAGATGAAGTGCCGCCGTTGGATTTGAGCGCCGAAGAGCCGACGATCGAGCCATTGAAACCAGCGGCGGCGGTGGAAAATGAACCGCTGAAACTGGAGACGACCGAACCCATCATCCCGCCGGCCAAACCCGCCGCCCGCAAGGAACCACCCAAGCCGCCGGCCCCTACGCCCGCAAAGCCCCAACGAGTCGAGCCGGTGAAGATGGTGGGGATATCACCTCCCGCTGAAAATGCGGCCGAGTCGATTGGATATCTGGGTGGGATGCCGTTGCAGTTGCCGAAATTGCACGGGCAGGAGCCCCCCGAATCGTCACCGACTGAATTTGCGCCTGCGGCCGAATCGCCCACTTCCGAACCGCCGATGGAGCATCCGCCGATGCGCCGGCCGGGGATGGTGATGCCGCCTCGACCGAAGGTCAAACCATCGGCATTCGCCCGTCAGCGGGTGCAGGTGCCGGCCGAAGAAACGCCCGTTTTTGAAGATGTGGAGATTCCGCCATTCGCCGGCGGCGCATCATCGACGCGCGGTCAGGCGACAACGGGTTTTGATGGACTGGCGATGCCGCCGGTGCGTGAGGTGGATGTCTTTTCGCAGATGCAGCCGCCGGCATCCGATGATCCGATTTTCGGTGGCGAAGGGCATGAGTCCGCGGCCGCGCCGTCGACCGATCAATCGCACGATACGGGTGAAGATCATACCCATGCGGCACAGACACAGCCGCCGCGCGATCCATTTGGATCGGTTCCGGTGGCGGCGGCGGCGACCGTACCTCCTGGAAATGCGGGTGAACGTCACGGAAGCGGGGATGCGCCCAATATTCCATCGGGCAAGCGCAAACGATGGAGCGTTCCGGTGTTGGTGTTTTTGATGCTGCTGTGCGCGGCGGCCGCGGGGGGTGGCGCGTGGTATCTGATGCCGCGCGAGTCGCGTGTGGAGGCGGCGATCACTTACCAAAACCTGGCCACCGAGCAGTCACGCCGGCAGATTGACCAGCAGTTGCAGGCGATGCTGGGAGAATCGGAAATGCGAAGCAGCGCCAAGGCGATTTACCGCGTCAAACAGGGGGCCGACGCCGAGGCGGGGTTTCTGGACGATGCGGTGGACTACACGCGGATGCTCAGCGAGGCCAAATGGACGGGGCAGGATTCATCGACATGGGTCATCGGTCGGCAAAGCGCATCGGCCAGGTTGGATGAGGACAGGATGTCGGCGCTGATGTCGGCGCTCTATGCCGACCAGAAAATCGCCGATCAACGGCTGGCGTATGAAAAAGTCAAACAGCAGTTGCGCGAATTGAACGGCGCGATTGAGCAATCGCAGCGGATCGTCGAGCAGCGATCGGCCGAGATCACCGAGCTTGAAGGCCGGTTGCACGGGATGCGAACCGTTGAGGATTTGGCGACCTATGAACGCGAAGTGGCCGCCGCCGAAAAGGCGTGGCATGAAGCGGCCGAGCGTTCCGTGCAGCTTAAGGGGGAATTGGATCACGCCCGCCAATCGCCAACCACGCAGCCGGGGTCAACCTCCGCGGTGGCGGCGGCCGTGGCCGATGACCAGGAGTTGCGCAACATGCGCGCCTCGCTGGACGATCTGAAAATGCGGCTGGAGCGCGTGCGCGTCAGCACCCATTCGCAGGCGGATGAGGCGCGGCAAAAGCTCGATGGCGCGGCGCAGCGTCTGCAACAGCAGATCGCGGATGTGCAGCGGCAGTTGCACGACAATCCGGAGTTTCAAAATTACGTCGCGGCGGTGGCTGAGTTGCAAAATGCCGTGCAGGAACTGACGGCGGAGTTCATCCAGAGCCAGAAGGAACAGGCCGACCGCATCGCCGGCCTCAAACGTCTGCTGGATGAAAAAATGGAGGCGCGCCGCAGCAAAATCTGGGAAAACGACAAGGAATTGAAGGACCTCAATGAGCAATTGGCATTGACCACCCGCCAATACAATGCCGCCTTGAGCGGCGGCGAGGAGACGGCGGCACAGGCACAGAAGCTCAAGGCGGATGAGGATCGACTCAAGGATCAGATTCGTCGTCGGCGCGACCTGCTGGGGGATGACAGCGTTTATGCCGAGGCGATCAACCAGCTTCAGCGGATTATCGATGCCAGTCAGAAGCAACTGGCCGACAGCCGACAGCGCACCGAGGAGATGTTGCAAAAAGTGCAACGCAGCGTTCTGGCGACCCAGCCGCCGGCGCAGCGTCTGCCGGCCGAACAACAGGCACTGGCGGCCGAGTTGGAAAAACGTCTTGAGGAATTAAACGAAGCCCGCCGGCAATATGCAGACGTCGTGCAAAAAGGACAGGAGAGCGAACCGGCCCGGCTGATCGCCGAGGACATCGCGACCTTGCAAAACCGCATCGACGAGCGCACCCGCGAGTTGACAGCCGCCCAAGACAAACAGGCCGGCGAACAGGAGGAACTGGCCCGTCTTCAGTTGGTTGAACAAAAACGCACACAACTGGCCGAGGCGCAACAGACGGAATCCTCGGCCCGCGAGGCGTATTTCCAGAAATCCAAACAATTGCAGTCGGCCCGCGAAGACATCGACCGTCGACTGGCGAGTTTGGCACAGCGCGATCAGGCGGCACAGGAACTCAAAGCCCGCCGGGATCGGCTTGATGCGCTGGTTGCACAGTCCAAAGAGACCCCCTATCCGGAGCCGGCCAAGGTGACGATCGCGGGAATGGGCGCGGACCTTCGACCAACCTACGCCGCCGGCGCTGCGGGAATCGTAATCCTGCTCTTTGCGGTGTTCATCGCCGCGGCCGCCAGAGGCACTCGACAAGCAGCCATTCCCATGGCCGGCGCGATGGATGAATCGACCAAACCCTCCGAACCGGCCGCGCCAAATCATCCCAACGAACGCGCCATGGCGGTTTGATTCGATTTCATGTCCTGGTAACGCCAACAATTTCACGGTCCATTTGAATGTCGGGATGAATCCCGCCAAGTAGTTCAATCACTTTACAGGATCAACGCATGGACAAGCTGGGCGTTGGGATCATCGGTTTCGGGAGGATTGGCGCGGAGCATGAGGTGTGGATGCGCCATGCGCGGGGAGTACAGGTTGTCGCGGTGGCGGATTCGACGCCGGCACGGCGGGAGATGGCAATCGCGCGGGGGCTTGTGGGTTATGAATCCATTGACGAAATGTTGAAGGATCGGCGTGTGTCGGCGGTGTTGGTCTCCACGCCGAATGCGATGCACTTTGGTCAGGTGATGGCCGCGCTGCGGGCCGACATGCATGTGATGGTTGAAAAACCGATGGCGATTGATTTGTCGCAGGCCAGGATGATGGTGGAGGAGGCCGACAAACGGGGGAAAATTCTCAGCGTCTTTCACAACCGGCGATGGGATGTGGATTATCTGACGGTTTTGAATCATGTTCGCGCGGGGGTTTTCGGGCGGGTGTTCAATGTTGAAAGCCGGTTGGGGCAATGGTCCAGTTGCGTGGGGCCGGCGGCACGGGAATTTCATCCCGGTTGGCGCAATGAATCGGCCTATGGGGGCGGGGGGCTGTATGACTGGGGGAGCCATTTTCTGGATCAGTTGTGGCGGTTGATGTGGCCGAGCCGGCCGGTGCGGGTCTTCGCACAGTTGCGGGGCAATATCTGGTCGAGCGATTGTGATGATCTGGCAAGGGTGTGCATCGATTTTGACAATGGGGCGGCCGGGATGGTGGAGATCAACACAACGACGCGATTTCCGCCGCCAAGGTGGCATATCGACGGGACAAAGGGGAGCGGCCAAAGCCCATCCTCGGCCAACTATGACACCCGGCGATGGGCCGAACTGGATTTTATGCCGGCGGAAGGCTCGATTTCGCGTCTGCCGACCGCGGATGCCGTGTTGAGCGAGTCACAAATCTGGGCGCAATTCGCCGCTGCCGTGCGTGGTGAGGGATTGCCGGCGGTGTCGGCCGCGAGTGTTCTGCCGACGATGCAATTGCTGGATGCGGCACGGGAGAGCGCCCGCCGGGGGGTTGCGGTGGAGGTCAACAATGCCTCCTGGGTGCTTTAATTTCGGTTCGGTTTGGATTCGGACGATACATATTCAATATCAAGGCCGGGAAAATGTGTTTTCAATGGCCAACGTCCGATAAAAATTGAGCACCCACGATGGATCGTACCTTATATATATGCCCCAATGACCCGGCCGCCGGCCCGGAATCCACCCTCTATAGTGCCCGGATCGACTGCGCCGGCGATGCGCCGTTGACGCTTCAATATGCGGTCGCCAACGCCTTCGTACCCGCCATCACCGATGCGATGGATTCGTTTCTGGTGGGTGTGCTGTTCAAGGCGATGAAGAAAAAAACGCCGATCCACGTTCATGGCCGGGTGTCGCCATCGCTTTTGCGAAATCTCACCGAATTTCAGGATGCATGGCATCATTACCGCCCCGAACTGTACACGCAGGTTCCGATCACCGCCGATTTGGAGGCTGAATCAGCATCGCCCGCGCCCGACAAATATGTTTCGGCATTCTCCGGCGGGGCGGATGCCGCTTTCACGCTCTACCGGCATTGCAAAAAATTGTGCGGCCGGCTGGCCCGGCCGATTGGCGCGGCCGTCATGGTTCACGGATTTGACATTCCGCTGTCACAGAAAGAGACGTTTGCCCGCGCTTCGGCAAGGGCGCAGGCACTTACCGACGACCTGGGTGTGCCGCTGGCCCGTGTGGCGACCAACTGGCGGATCATCACGCCGGAAGAAGACTGGGAACACATGCACGGCAGCGCGCTGGCGGCGGTGCTGCTGCTGTTTCAGAAGGGATTTCGCGGCGGGCAGATCGCCAGCGGCAACCCATACAGCAAAATTTCCAATCCCTGGGGCTCCAGCCCATTGATGGACTGGCGATTGGGGGGTCTCGGTTTCACCATCGAACACGATGCCGCCGCATTTGACCGGTATCTGAAAATCAAAACCATCGCCCAATGGCCCGCCGGTCGGCGCGGCCTGCGCATCTGCTACGAGGGCGCTGACCTCAGCCGCAACTGCGGCGTCTGTTATAAATGTCTGCGTTCGATTCTGCTGTTCCGCGCGGTGGGGGCGGGTTTGCCCGAATGTTTTGCCCAAGATGTCGATGACCAGTTCATCCGCGACTGGCATCGGCGGGATATGGTCCCCAACGCGGCGACTTCCATCCGCGAAATCCTCAGCGTCGCCAAAATGCACGGCACCGATGGATCGTGGACCGTCGCCTTGAAAGCCTCGCTGGACGACCGATTAAAGGAACTCGCCCGGCCGATGTGGTATCGCAAATTTCGCGAACAAGTTGGCTTGCGCACTCGGATCAAAAAAATTCTGGGTCTGGGCCAAAAAAATCGCCAGAGTTCCAACCAACCCACGCCCCCGCCCACTCAAAATTCATGATTCGTCGAATTCTTCTGGACAATTCCTCCTATTCGCTCCGCAACATGGGTGATGTCGCCATGTTGCAGGTTGCCGCCGCCCGGCTGGCCAAACGATTTCCCAACGCGATCATCCATTGTCTGACGGCCGATCCCCAACGACTTGCCCGGCTGGTTCCACAGGCTCGGCCAGTGTCGTGCGAAGGTGTGCGCCAATGGGCGCTGACACCCATCCTTGAAGGTTGCCCCCTTCCGGTGATGGTGCATGATCGACTCTATCATCGTCTCGAAACCGCCCGCCGACGGGGTAGTTCATTTATCCAAACCATCCTGGGTCTGTTACTGGGCACCCGCGGCGAGGATGATGCGCCGATGCGGGCATACCTCTCGGCCGTGCGCGACGCGGATTTGGTCGTCGGCACCGGCGGCGGGTATCTCACCGATCCGTTTGAACATCAGGCCCGCATGGTGCTGGGGACGCTGGCGATGGCGCAGTCGATGAACAAATTAACCGCCATGGTCGGCCAGGGCGTTGGCCCGCTGCGCAACTCGACCCTGCGCGAATATGGCGCGGCCGTGATGAACCGGCTTGATCTTCTGACCCTGCGCGAATCGGCCTCCAGCCAACCTTTGCTGGATGAAATGGGCGTGAAATCACCCTATTTCGACACCACGGGGGATGATGCGATCGAAGCGGTCCATCGCGTCAGAAATGACCGCATGTCCAATGGCATCGGGGTGAATCTGCGCGTGGCCGGGTATGCCGGCGCACTGGCCGATCAATTGCACGTTTTTAAGACGGTTCTGGCCGAGCGATCAACACAACTTCATGCCCCGTTGATACCGCTCCCGATTGCTTTACAGGCCGAGGATTCGGATGTGTCATCCATTGCTCAACTCATGGACGCGGACAATTGGCCGACTCCGGACACGCCGCAGGAGGTGATGGAACGGGTCGGCCAATGCCGGGTTGTGATGACCGGCAGTTATCACGCGGCCATTTTTGCGCTCTCGCAGGGTGTGCCGGTGGTGGGGATCGTCGCTTCTGAATATTACACGGCCAAAATGCGCGGCATCGCGGGGCAATTTCCCGGTGGATGTCTGATCGTACCGGCCGACCAACCCGATCTGGCCGGGCGTTTGCATCGGGCGATTGAATCACAATGGAATGCCGCGCCGAACCTTCGCCAGCCCCTGCTGGAATCGGCAGGCCGGCAGATCGAACTCGGCCGACGGGCTTACGATCATCTGGCAACACTGCAACCCAATCATCCCGCGCCAGCACACAGGAGGGGTGTTTGGGCAAAATTGTTCGCCGAACGGGAATAAATTTTCATTTTTTTCGTTTGTTATCTTCAGGAAGGGGTGGGATTTTCATCTTTGGCTGATAGACTGGTTTATTCCAGTGAAAAGGGCGATTTCGTTCATCCTGAGCGGCCTGATCTTGGCCGGTTGTTCGCCGGAGGCCTATCGGCGTTCGGCCGACCAGCAGGTGCAGCGCATTTTGGCGGACCGCAAGGAAACGACACTCGGATATCAGCCGCAATCCACTGCGCCGACCACCGTCGAACCTGTTCCGCCATCCAAGGCTTTTGCCGAAATTCCCACCACACCGCTTCCTCCGCCAACAACCGCGCCCATTGAGCCGGCCCATGTGGAAGTCTCCGATGCGCCGCTTGGGCCGCCGGTCCCCAGCACACAGTCGGTTTCCAATTTGCCGCCGTTGTTTGGGGAGGAATTGCATCGGCGGATGGGATCGGATCGGCTGGAATTGGGGCCTCCCGCCCCCAATGCGCCGGGGGCGAAGCTGGATTTATTCCGATCCATTGGATACGCCGTTCAGCACAGCCGCGAATATCAGACGCAGATGGAAGGGTTGTATCTGGCCGCGCTGGATGTGACCTTGCAGCGACATCTGTTTGAGCCGCGCCCATTCGTCACCACCGGATTGCATTACAAGGGTGGCCAGCGCGATGTGGCATACCGTTCGGCGTTGACGGCCACCGCCTCGGCCGGTGTTCGCCAGCAACTCCCCTACGGCGGCGAGGTGGTGGCGCAAACCCTTGTCAGTTTTGTGGATACGCTCACAGGGGCCATCACCGAAGGGGAATCGGCACAGGTGGCGCTCAGCGGGTCAGTGCCGCTGTTGCGCGGGGCGGGGATGGTGAACCTCGAACCGTTGATTTCCAGTGAACGGCAGATGGTCTATCAGGTGCGGGCGTTTGAGGATTATCGCCGACAATTTGTCGTGGACATCGCCGCCCAATATTTCCGGCTTTTGACCCAGCAGCAGGGTTTGTCCAATCGTCGGTTGAATTATCGAAACCTCGCATCGCTCACCGAACGGACGCAGGCGCTTTATGAGGCGGGGAAGATCAGTTTTCTGGAAGTACAGCGGTCATTGCAGGCATTGTTGACGGCCGAGAGTTCGCTGGTGGATGCGCAGGAGTCGTATCAGAGTGCCATCGACCGGTTCAAAATCGCGCTGGGGATGCCGATCGATCAGGATTTGGAAGTGATTCCGGTGGAGCTGTCGTTGGAAGTGCCCAACACGCCGGTGGAGGATGTGATCAAGCTGGCGATGCTTTATCGGCTGGACATCCAGACCGCGCGCGACCAGGTGGATGATGCCCGCCGGCAGGTGTCGGTTGCCAAAAACGGCCTCTTGCCCGATCTGGACCTCGATGCGGATGTGAGCGTCGGCAATCCGGTGGGGTTTGGCCCGGCATCCGACCTGGAAAATCGCACGTTGAATTACGGCGCGGGGGTGACGTTGGATTTGCCGGTGGACCGCGTGGCCGAACGCAACACCTATCGACGGTCGTTGATTTTGTTGCAGCGGGCGCAGCGGGCGTATGAATCAAAGCGGGATGAGGTGGCGATCTCGGCGCGCGATGCGCTGCGGGCGATCCGCTCGGCGCAAGTATCGCTGGAAATTCAGCGGCTGGGGATCGAACTGGCCCGCCGGCGTCTTGATTACGCAAGCGAGTTGCTCAAAGAGGGGCAAGTGACTTCGCGCGATGTGGTGGAGTCTCAAAGTTCGCTTTTAACCGCCCAGGATGCCTACGATCAGGCGAGGGCGCAATTGCAGATTTCCGTGTTGCGGTATCTACAGGAGACCGGGACGTTGCGTGTGGACCCCCGCGCCGGGGCGCTGGGTCAGGCGATGGATCGGGAAGTATTGATGAACAAGAGGGCTTCCGCCGAGTAAGTCAAAATCATCATGAGTGTTGTGCCGATTCCAAATGTTGCCAAGGGTCGAAGCTGGTCCATCCGGCTGTGGGTGGGGTTGCCCGTTGCGTTGTTGCTGCTCGTGGGGCTGGCGTGGGTGGCGCGAAGTTATCTGCGGTCATCGGGCACCATCGACACCGGCACATATTATTCTGTTGAGCCGATGACGCTGGATGTGCGCGTCACCAAGGATGGGGAGTTGCAGTCGATCAACAACATCGACGTCTCCTGCCAGGTGGAGGGGCAGACGGCCATCACCTTCGTGGTCAAGGAAGGGAGCACGGTGAAAAAGGGGGATGTGATCCTGATTCTCGATTCCTCGCAGATCAAGCAGAAATTGGAGGATTCAACACTGGATTTGCAGCGCGCCGAGGCGGATTTGACGGCCTCCAAGGAGCAGCGCGGCATCCAGGAATTGACCAACGCCGCCAATCTGGAGGCGGCGCATGTGGAACTGACGCTCGCCCAGCTCGATTTGCAGGAATACACCGAAGGGATTTATCCGCAACTGCTCTCCGAGGCCCAGCGCAACAAGGAAATGGCCGAGACGACGCTGCAAAACCGTCAGGAAGACCTCAACCAGACGCGAAGTTTGTTCGCCAAGGGGTTTGTGACGGCCGCCGATGTCAAAAAAAGCGAACTGGATTTGCTGACCGCGCAAAACGATCTGGAAAAAAAATCCACCGCCGTGACGGTCTTGGCGCAGTACACCCATGAAAAAGACCTGACCAGCAAGAAAAACGCCCTGGCGCAGGCCGAACAGAAACTGGCGCGGGTCAAACGTGAAAACGCCAGCAATCTGTCGCAAAAAATTGCCGATGAACAGGCGCGCGACGAATCGGTGACATTGCGCCGCCGGCGCGTTGAACACATGCAGGAACAGGTGGCCAACTGCACCATCAAGGCCCCGGCCGATGGGATGGTGGTCTATTCCTCCAGCTTCGACCGCAGCCAGCAGACGCCGATTCAGGAAGGCACATCCGTTCGCGAACGTCAATTGCTGTTGCGCCTGCCCGATACCGCTTCAATGAAGGCGGTTGTTCGCGTGCCCGAGGCGCAGGTCTCCAAGCTGCACCTCGGCCAGCCGGCCATCGTGAAGATCGTCGGCATCCCCGACCCGGTGTCGGCCAAGCTGACTAAAATCAGCGTCCTGGCCGACAACAGCCAGCGCTGGTGGAACCCGGACTTGAAGGAATATCCGGTCGATCTGGCGCTGGATTACACCCCGGCCAACCTCAAGCCCGGCCTGGGCGCGCAGGTGGAAATCCTGGTGGACAGCCTCAGCGATGTCTTGGCCGTCCCACTGGCGTGCATCTATTCAGTGGGCAAGGACAACTACGTCTTCGTGCGCCACGATGGACACCCCCGGCCGCGAAAAGTGGATGTGGGAACCAGCAATCAAACCCACGTCCAAATCGTCAGCGGCCTCTCGGCCGGCGACCAGGTGCTTCTCCTGCAAATGGGCCAGGGCCGCCAACTACTCGAAAGCGCCGGCATCAAACTGGGACCAACAACCTCCCCCACCGACACTCTCCGCGCCCGCCGCAAAACCTCCCCAAGCAACACCGAAACCGCGAAAATCTCCTCCCTCTCCCTGTAATTTGCCTGCCGATTTATGAGTAGTCATGTACAGGGATATCCAAGCAAAAACCCGGAACCGGCGGATTGCGCCACCTGGTTCCGGGTTTGGATTACCCTACAGAAATTGCATGTCCCGATTACGGAACGACCGGTTCGATCTGGCTCGAATCGCCGTCGGGGCATTTGATCTTGGTGATTTCCTGTGCCTTTTGGAAATCGGCCATCTTAACCCAAGCGGTATCGGGCGCGCCGGCCGCCTTGACCTCCATGCCGCTGAAGGCGAGGTCTCCCATCATCGGTCCCGGCGGGGGCATCGGCGGGCCTTTGCCATCCTTACTGGGTACGGCCTGACGCATCTTCTCGATCTGCGCCTTGGCTTCGGGGGTGTATCGCTCCAGGTGGCCCACAAATTCCTTGCCACCCTTGCACTTGAAGATCAACGCCCGAACCGCCTGCTTGCCATCATGGTCAAACGGCGGCAGCTTGTTGATGTCATCGGCAAACCACGTCGCCCCGTTATCCACAGTGAAAAACGCCTGCGTGGGGATTGACCCGCGCGAGTTGCCGCCGACCAGTTGCCAGATGATGAAAATCAAGGCCAGCACAATGACGCCCACCGTCACGCCAGTGGTGACTCCCTGATTTTGATTCAATTTTTCACGTATGCCCACGGCTGTCTCCTGTCGTTGAAATGGCCATTCGATCCGTTTTGGTCCTTTGGCGGTCGCATCCTTTGAAATGTGCGATGCCTTAATTCATAAAATAATGAACAAATCTCCAACTGACAAGTCATTCATCGGCTCGAAACAGGACAAAAATGGATGGATTTTCTGCGCTGACACCTACTTTTACCCAGATTAAAGTCGGTTTTGTTGTCATCGTTCGTCAAACGATGCGTTTTTGAAAGGAGTATTTTATGAGTCGGATGAATGAAACCGCCACGGCCGAGCAAGGCAAAGGCGAAGGGCATACCGGCCACCATCTTCGAGAATCGGCCTCCCAGATCGGCGAACAGATTCGCGACATGGGAAGCCAGGTCCGCGATGCCGCCCGTGAAAAATATGAGCATCTTCGCGACCGGGCCGGCCATTATTACGATGAAGGCCGCCAGCGTGCCCGGGACATGGAGCAACATCTTGAAAATTATGTCCAAGAACGTCCGATCAAATCGCTGCTAATCGCGGCGGGCATCGGCCTGGCGTTCGGCTACCTGCTGCGAAGATCAAGGTAGTACCTCCAACGCGACCGGCCGGCGATGGGCTTTGTACCACCTGTTCGTCGGCCGATCGCGGTTTTTGAAATTGTCGCAATGCCATTTTCAGCCGAGCAAAGTCGCGATGAGAACTCCCATGCGGCCAAGGCGGATGACCACAATGGTCACGCCGACGGCCTTGGCGGACTTATTGGAGAATTCAAGGAATACGCCTCCTATTTCGTCTCGGCCAGATGGGATGGCGTGAAACTGTCGATTCGGCAGGTGGTCCTATACACAATCCTCGGCCTGCTCGGATTGTGTGTCATCGCGGCGTTTCTGGCCACGGCGGTGGTTTTGCTGCTTGACGGCGTCGCCGGCGGACTGGGGGTGCTTTTTGGCGGCCGACTCTGGCTGGGAAACCTGGTGGTGGGGGTTGTGATTCTGGGGTTGCTGGCTGGCGGAACAATCCTTGGCATGAAAAGGTTCAAAGCCAAATCCAGACAAAAAACGGTCGAAAAATATGAATCCCGAAAACATCAACAACGCACCCGGTTCGGATGTGATCTCCACCAGCGCACCGGCGGCTAGTGAGACATCCCGCTCCGAATCGCAGTTTCTGGCCGATCAGGCCGAGATGGCCAAAAAAGCGATGGTTCAGGTCTGGTCAGAGATGAAAAAAGGGGCTTGGTGGATGGCCGACATCCGAAAATTGACCCAAAACCACCCTTGGAGCGCCTTGGGAACGGCGGCCGCCGCAGGCTTTACAACGGCATGGGTTGCCGTGCCAACCAAGGAAGATCGGATCATCCGTCGATGGGCCAGAATCAACGGGTCCAAAAACCCTCCCCAATCTCCATCCTTTTTCAGTGGGTTGGGGGTGGAAGTCTTCAAAATCCTCCGGCCGGCGATCCTTTCGGCCCTCTCCGCCAGCATCGCCGCCATGACCACTCAACAAGAGCCGCACGATGAAAAGTCGGCCGACGACCCCGTCGACGCCTCACAGCCGTTGTGAATTTCCCCAATTTACACATATCGGCCATTTACATTGTCGCGCATGAACTTTTCGGTTGGCGATCCGGCCGGCGCGGGGTAATCTCTGCATTGAGCGTTGTCTTGCCCTTTAGCCAGTGGGTTGATCATGTTGTTAAGCATCCTGCGGGGTTTGATGTTGGTGGTCTTCGTGACCGGCTCATGGTCGGCCGCGCCAACACCCAAAACCGCGCCCATCGGCGAACAGCCCCAAGCCCATGGCCTTCCAGAGGTGCGACTTCGCAAACTTCATATCGTCCGTCCTGATTTGATCCCCTATCCGATTGCAATAGAAGTCTATTGCTGACAAGCACTTATAGTCGCAGCATTCGCCAGCGGACAAAAATCCAACATTATTTCAATTGACGCGCGGGGGGGAATGTGGAACAATTTGTTCAACATGCCCATTGGTTTGGGGCATGTCGGGCAAATCTGCCGAAGATACAGGATGTGGGCGCGGCCGTATCGCGCCAGGCAACTCTTACCGGAAAGGAGTCCGGACATGGCCAACGACTCAGCATCACGCGAATCATCCCCCGCGGTGGCATTGTTTCAAAAAGCGCATCAGAAGATGGTGACGTTGCAGCGGCTCGATGAGCAACTGGCCGCCCTGCTCGATCAGCGCAAGCGTCTTCAGGAAGAGCTGCGCGACGTGCAGAGCAACATCAATGAAGAATTCGAGCGTGTGATGGCCGTCGCCGCCGAAGCGCCGATCAAGCTGCTTCAGGGGATCGCCCCCGAAACCCAGAATCACAACAACAATGGCCGCGCCCGGCTGAACCACGCCGAAGCCGCCGCCTGATTTGTTGGCCAATCGTCCAGATGGCAAACCTTACTTCCCCTCTTTCAACAACCTTGAGAGAGGGGTGGCTGGGGGTTTGTGCGTCTATTTTTTCTTCGATTACTTGGGCAGCAACCCCAACACCCCTTCGCTGGGACGGGCGATGACATGGGCGGCGATCAGTTTGCCCAGGCTGTCAACGCGGGCTTTGCCGGCCTCGATGGCGGCTTTGACCGCTGCCACATCCCCCTTGATGATGACGGTGACATAACCACCGCCAAGTTTTTCGCGGCCGACGACTTCGACCGATGCGGCTTTGCAGGCGGCGTCGATGGCTTCAAGCACCGCGGTTAAACCTTGCGTTTCGATCAAGCCCAAAGCGAACGATCCATTGCCATTCACGGGTTTCTCCGGTGATGCCGAGGAAGATTTCCCCGGCGTAAAAACGACATTGCATTCCATCAGGGGACTGAATTCCGGCGGCGCTTCGATCACTTTCCACGCCTTTTGATCCGGCGACAGAAGCGCCCGCGCCACGCACGAGGCCTTGAGTTGACGGGCCATTTCGATGGCCGCCGAGACTGAGGTTTCCACCGCCGCCGACTCGCCGCTGAGCTTCATGCACGCGCCCAGCAGGTCGTTGAGTTCAACCTGTTCCAACACGACCTCGGCGGCTTTTTCGGCGGCGTCCAGCACGGCCATCGAGGCCGCCCAACCATGAACTTCGATCAGTGCCAGGGATTGCATGGTGGTCCGTGGAGTGGTTTACAAAACGCCTTTTTGCCGCAACTGCTGCATGACCGCCTCGGCCACCTGCGCAACGCGGTCGCGCTGGATGTTGCCGGTGCGAATGGCACACCCTTCCTGCGGGGCATCAACATAACCCCAGTCGGCCAGGATACATTGCAGCACGCTTTGCAGAGCATCCAGATCGATGCGCTGCGATTCGCTGATCGGCTGGCGGCCGCGCCCAAAATCAAACCCGCGCAACTGGGCCGCCGCCCGGAATCCATCCGGGAAGTCGGCCGAGTACAACATGGTGTCGAACAGTTCCAGCAATCGAAGCTGGATCGCACGGGCCTGATCCAGTTGGCCGGCTTTGGTCAAATCCCACATCTTGCGGGTGACTTCGGGGACAATACCACTGGTGGCGTTGGTGCCGCCGTCCACGCCCATGATGAGCATGGGAACCAGCACCGCTTCCCAGCCGGTGAGGAAGGAAAAATCGGGGCGGATCGGTTGCACCGCCGCCATCATCCGCAGCATGAAGGCCACATCGCCGGAGGAATCCTTGATCCCCACCACGCGCGGAAACTCGGCCAGCCGGCGGATCGTCGGCACATCAATCGGACTGGCGAACATCGGGATGTTGTAGAGCGTGACATCGATCGGGCTGTTGAGCGCGATTTCACGGAAATAAGCATAAACACTGTCGGGGGAAAGGCGGTAATAAAACGGGCTGACAATCGCCACGGCACGGGCGCCGAACTCGTAATACGCCTCACAGGCGGCGACGGTCTCCTTGACATTGGCCTCGGCCGCCCCGGCCAGCACCGGCACCCGACCACGTGCCTGATCGCAGACGATGCGAATGATCCGTCGACGTTCCTCGGCCGTAAAACGGGTGAATTCGCCGGTGGAACCGTTCGGATACAGCCCATGAACCCCCTTGGCGATCAACCAGTCAATATACCGCCGCAATTCGGCCTCATTGATCTGCCCGCCGCTGTCGAGCGGCACAAGATTGGGGGTGAAAATGCCCTGTAATTTGCTTGCCATTGGATGGATCACAGTACAAAGTTCAGGGATATTCCGCAAATACGGGTGGGTAGCATCCCTTTGTTTTTACAGGGTAATCGCATTTATATTTATAGCGGCATTCATAATGCCCGCAGAGCCTCTTTATCCCCTCCCCCGGTACTCCGGGGGAGGGTAAGGGTGGGGGTTTTTCCTCGAATTCGGCGATACGGCCCCCCTCCCCAACCCTCCCCCGGAGTACCGGGGGAGGGAGGAAATATAAATGCGATTGCCCTGTTTGTTTTTAGCCCCCCTTGGCGTACTGTAAATTCGATGAATGTGAAGCTTTTGGACCTTGTGCCGCAGTATGCGCCGTTGCGGGAGGAAATTCAGCGGGCGATGGATCAGGTTTGCGATGCGCAGTCGCTGATTCTTGGCCCGCATGTGGAGCGGTTTGAGAAGAAACTGGCGGATTATTGCCAGACTCGGCATGCCATTGGTGTTTCCAGTGGGACGGATGCGATTTTGTGCGCGTTGATGGGGATCGGTATTCAGAGCGGCGATGAGGTGATATGTCCGAGTTTCACCTTTTTCGCCACGGCCGGGTGCATCGCGCGGCTGGGGGCCAAACCCGTCTTTGCGGAGATCGATCCCAAAACCTTCAACATTGATCCGGCCGACATTGAACGACGAATCACCCCGCGCACCAGGGCGATCCTGCCGGTTCATTTGTTTGGTCAGATGGCGCAGATGGAGCGGATCAATGAGATCGCCCGCCGGCACAATCTGGTGGTGATTGAAGACGCCGCACAGGCGATTGGCGCCCGGCGCGATGGTCGCCCGGCTTGTTCGTGGGGGTTGGCCGGGTGTTTGAGCTTTTATCCAACCAAAAATCTGGGCGCGTTCGGCGACGCCGGGGCGATCTGCACCAATGATGATGATCTGGCCGAACGATGCCGAAAATTGCGCGTGCATGGCTCAGGTCATACCTATTATCACGAGATGATCGGCGGCATGTTCCGCCTGGCGGCGATTCAGGCGGCCGTCCTAGAGGTCAAACTTAAATACCTCGACGCCTGGCATGACCAACGTCGTAAAAACGCGGCCATGTATGACAAGTTGCTGGCCGGCAGCGCCATCAACACCCCCCCCATCGAGCCGGAAAACCAGAGCATTTACAACCAGTATTGCATCCGAGTCCCCAACCGCGACCACATCAAACAGGCACTGGCGGACAACGGGATCGGCAGCGCGATTTATTATCCCCTGCCGCTGCATTTACAACCCTGTTTTGCTTATCTGGGTGGCAAGGAAGGGGATCTTCCGGTGACGGAGCAGGCCTGCCGGGAAATCCTGGCGTTGCCGATCTATCCGGAACTGCCAGAGGAGCAGTTGCGCTATGTCGCAAAGACCTTGCTGGATATCACCAACGTCCGATAAAGGCCGCTTAAACTGATCAGTTGGGATTGATCAAGCACTTTGCCACCTTGCGCCGATAGTGAATCGGTGAGTGAGACCCCATCGCAAATTTCAAACCTTGAAACCGCCATCACCGACCAGCTCGCGGCGGCGCAGGAACAACTGGACGATCTGCGTCAACAACTGACCGAATCGCAACGACTGGCGACCATCGGCACGATCGCGGCCGTCATCGCCCATGAATTCAACAACCTGCTGACCCCCATCGTCAGCTATTCGCAATTCGCCCTGCAAAGCGCCCAAGGCGAATCGCCCGATCTGGAGCTGATTAAAAAGGCCCTTTCCAAAGCATTCCAAAGCTCGTCAAAAGCCGGCAAAATCTGCCAATCAATGCTGGGGTTGGCGCGGGGTGAATGCAGTGTCGGGGTCGTTCCGGTGCAGAAGATCATCGACGAGGTGTTGCTGGTCATGGCGCGCGACCCGCAAAAGGATGGTGTGGCGCTGCGCGTGCAGGTGCAGCCGGATTTGATGATCCACGGCGACGGGGTGCAACTGGAGCAGGTGTTGCTCAATCTGCTGATCAACGCGCGCCAGGCGATGCTTGGGCGGGGTGGATCGCTGACGATCAAGGCATCGTTAAATGAGGCTGGCGATGAGGTGAAGCTTCAGGTGATCGACACCGGGCCGGGGATTCCAGAAAAACTGCAGACGAAAATTTTTGAGCCTTTTTTCACCACCAAGGGGACCGCGCGTCGGGGTGAACCCAAAGGGACTGGGCTGGGGTTGTCGATCTGCAAGGAGATCGTCGAGCGTCACAATGGACGGATCGAAGTCGCCAGCGAAGTGGGGAAGGGAACGACGTTTACGATTCATTTCCCGGCCGCGCTGGCTGCTGCTACCTAAAAAAGTGCGGGCGACGGATCAGGCCGCACCCTCGGCCACTTTTCGGATCGCCTTCACATAATCCTGAACATCATCCATCGTGAACCCTTCGTGCAACGACAGTCGGATGGCGGACTGGAGCACCTTTTCGGCATTGGGGCAATGGACCTTGCGGTAGTCATATTCGCGGCCGGACAACTTCTCGGCCGGCCAGACACCGCCATTGAAGAAACTGCGGTTGGCAAAGACCGGCTCCTGATACATCGGGCGTTCGATATACCCCGCTCCGGCGGCGATCCCTTCCAGATTGAGCCTTCGGGCAAATTCATCGCGGTTGATGCCCAGCTTTTGTTCGTCGATGCGGATCATGTAAAACCAGTAGCTGCTTTGGCCGCCATCAACGATTTTGGGCGGCAAAATGCCGGGAATCGTCGCCAATTGCTCATTGAGCCAGTTGCCCAGCGTGTTGCGGGTCTTCACGATCCCATCGAGCCGGTCAAACTGCGCCAGTCCCACCGCGCCCTGCAGTTCGGTCATGCGATAATTGGGGCAGAGCATCTTCAGATGATCCCCCTGTCCAAGGCGGTCATAACACTTGTCCGCATAATTGTGGGCACGGCCATAAAGTTGTTTGTCGTTGGTCACGACAATGCCGCCGTCGCCGGTGCTTAGATGCTTGAATTCATTGAAGCTGAAGCAACCCAGATCGCCAAACCCGCCAACGTGTCGGCCGCGATATCGGCTGCCGAAGGACTGGGCGCAATCCTCGATCAATTTGATGTTTTTCGCCTTGCAAAGCTGGGCGATTTCCTCGATGGGGCACGGCGCGCCGGCCAGATGGACCGCGATGACCGCCTGCGTGCGGGGGGTGATGGCCGCCTCGATGGACTTGGCGGTCAGGTTATAGGTGCGGTCATCCACATCCGCAAAAACGGGGATGGCGTTTTGATACAGGATGCCGATCAGCGTGCCCATGTCGGTGATGGGGCTGGTGATCACTTCGGAGGCGACTTCGACACCGGCCGCCCCAGTGGCCGCGTGCAGGCCGGCGCTGCCGCTGGAGGCCGACAGGGCATATTGCACGCCAAAGACCTCTTTGGCCCGCTGGAGCATCCGT
>JADLBV010000086.1 GCA_020847545.1 Phycisphaerales bacterium | reverse complement strand
TCCGTGCCACCAGCCCATCGGGCTGGGTATAAAACAGGTTGTTGCGCGACAGGGCTTCCTTGAGATAGTCCAGTTCCCGGCCATCATACCGCTTGGGCATGGCGGGCATGGGTTTGGTGCGGGTGGGCGATGATGAAGTCGTTGTGGTCATATGATTCGATCCTTTGCCACGAATTATACGCTAATTTCCCATCTGTCCAAATGGCCCGTTTTGGCCGGTTTATGAGGCATTTGAAGAGGCTCTTTTTTGTGCCGCCGATGCCATATATCGCTGCAGGTCGCGCGTGATCGGATCATCGAGTGTTTTGCCGCACTCATCGACCGAACGCGCCTTTAATTGTTCCAATGGTAAAACCCGGCCGCGCCGCACCACGCATTCGACATTGGCGATGTTGTGAATCTGTTTCAACGGGTTGCCCGACACCACCAACATGTCGGCAAAAAAGCCCGTTTCAATCCGGCCGACCTCTTTTTCCAATCCCAGCAAGGCGGCATTTCCCGATGTCGCGGCCCGCAAGGAGGCCACCTCAGGCACACCGGCATCCACGAACATCGCCAACTCATCATGCACGCCAAACCCCGGCAGGATGTACGCAAAGGGGGCATCGGTGCCCACCGCCAGTGTTGCCCCGCGTTCATGGAGCCGTTTCACAAAACGCTTCTGGTTGAGTGTCGCCTCCTGAAATTTGTCGCGCTGCGCCAACGGAGCGGGGGGAATTTGTCTCCAAATGTCGCGGTAGGTTGGATGCGCCCAGGCCTGCCGGCCATCAAATCGATACGCCATCTCCTGCATCCTGCCAAGCTGACAATAGGTGATCAGCGTCGCGGTCATGACGACTTTGCGGGCCAATAGCATGTCGATCAGTTGGTCCTGTTCGGCCTGCGAACTGTTGTGCCAGGCGACCGGACATCCGGTCAGATGCTCGATTTCATTGATTCCCGCGCGCACCGCATCGACCGCCTTGGGTTCATCCGTCCCGAAATCCACCAATACCCAAAGACCAAGCTCTTTTGCCTCTTTCATCCCCGCTTCGATGAACGACTGGTCCAGTCCGTCGTAAAATTTAATGAACCGCAACCCCCTCTTTGCTTCCTCCCGAATGGAGGCTCGCAGCGCGTTGGCATCCGGGTGTCCCCTTCCGATGTAGTGCCAATAGGGGCGAGGCCCATCGAGCAACAGGCCGCAACTGATGATTTGCGGACCGGCCAGCAAATCCGAGCTGTTGCGGGATTGCTGCGCGGCGATCCAATCCAGATCATTGCCCGTATCGCGCACGCTCGTCACGCCGGCGGCCAAAAAAGCCGGCCCCATCCACGGACTGTAATGAATATGCGCATCGATCAGCCCCGGCAGCAGCACGCTGTCGGCCCCCAAACGCACCACCTCGATCTCCCTGGGAACCTGATCGACAGGGCATGTCGATTCGATCTTCTCCCCGTCAACGATAACCGCCAGATTCGACCGGCATTGTCCACTGACCCCATCCCACACCTCATTGGCGATCATCGCATATCGTCGGTTGTTCATCGCAATCATGCTAATTCACCCCGATCCATCTCACAATCATGCCGGCTGAGCTGATCGTGACCGGATGGTGATCCTACGATTTGAACATCAGATCGCACGTTGCCGATTGCAGTTTTGATCCTTCGGACAGAAAGACCTCGACAGGTTCAGGGCGGGTTGAATTGCCCGATGCACTGCAGATCACCCGGCTGTCGTTGCGGACGACGATCAGTTTGCCGGTGTCGTCGATGTCCTGACGGAGGATGGGGCATTTTTCATGGTTCGGCAACTCGTCTTCGGGCAACGGCGCGACACCGCCGGCCGGAAACGCGCAGTTGTGGATGGAGGCGATCAATTCCCGGTTGGCCGAATCGTGGTCGATGTTGATCAGCGTGCTGCGCGGGTTGGTGATGGCGCATCCATTGATCGAAACATCCCGCATGTTTCCCATGAGATTGACCAGTACCTGTGGATTGACGCCGGCAAGACGACAATTGTTGATGCTGATGTTCCAGGAGGTCGAATTGGGTTCGGTGCCAGGATAGAAATTGCGGTGGATGCCGCAGATGTTTTTGTAATACCACGCGGGCACGATAAAGCTGGCGATGATGTTGCCCGATTTTTCAAACGTGCAATTCTCGAAGGTGATGTTGTAGACGTTGGTTTGATAAAAATCACACAACTGGACAAACCGCCAGGCGATCTTGTCCTCGCCGGTGACGATGCCCGATTCATGCACCGGCGGGCGGGTGGCGAGGGCCACAAAATTGGCCTCGTTGGTGGATTGATAAAGCCGTCCGCGGTGCAGGCAAAAATCGCCCGCGCCATACTCGTTGCCATCGGCGTAGTCGGCCCATGAGCCGGTGTAAATCAGGCAGGTTCGGCCGAAGATGTTCTTGTATTGTCGGTCGATGACGTTGCGATAGGTGACGTTGTACACATCCCCCGCCTCCAGCAGCGTCGATGCGTAGTCGGTCCCGCACAGGGAGGTTCCATCGTCGTAGGTGGTCAGGTCGAGATTTTCGATCAGGGCGTTGTGGCCGTTGTTGAGCTTGATCCCATCCTTGTCGCCGGCCAGTTTGACGTTTTCGATCCGAAGGTTCGACCAGGTGACGATGTAAATCAGGTACTGGTTTTCCTTCCCGTCAAGGCAGGTGAAATTTCGCAATGTGAGGTTTTTGACATAGAAGAAACCGAGCTGGGCGCGTAGGCCGTACACCAGCGTCGGGAAGGCCTCAAAGTTGTTGACGGAGATTTCCAGCCCGTCGATGGTGATGTTTCGGTTGTACTGTTTGGTCAGCGCGCCGCGGTTGATCAGCACGTTGCAGTAGGATGCCACCTTGCGAAAGACCACCCCCGGGGCGCACAGCAGTTGGGTGTCGGAATCAAGCATGATCGTGGCGTTCAGGTCATAGACGCCGGGAACATCAATGATCACCCGGCCGCCCCCGTCGAGGGCGCGTTGCAACGCCGCGACATTGACGGCCGCATCAGCCGATGGGGAAAATCCGAATTCCGAAGGCCGTTTTTTTTCCATTGTTGATTGAATCGCTGTCATGACTGATTTTCCGTTGATTTCCACTGCCATTGTGACCGCAGACGCTCGATGTTGTCGCTCAGTATGACCAGCGACGCCGCGCCATGTTTGGGGATTTTCACCCGCACCGATCCATCTTCATTTCGCACGGGCGTTTGGATCGTATGCCCGGCGTTCTCCACATTGAAGACCGCCGCGTGTTTGAGTTTGCCCGCTTCGGGGATGTTGACGTTGATTGTCAGGGGAACTGTTGACGCGGGCAAGACCGCCCCCTTGGGCAGCGCCAACACCACGACGGCCCAGTCGCCCCACGGGGTGCGGAAGATGTTCGCACGGACATTTTCGTTGAGATTCAGCAGCGACGATTTGTATGCGTTCTCGAAATGCGCCTCCACCTTGAGTGGATTGGGTTCGTAAACCATCTTGCGACCTTCGAGCCAGTTCAGCAGCGGCTGATACATCTCAAAGAGCTTGATCGCATCCGTTGGCAGTTCCTCGGTGGTTGGATAACGATAATAGGGGGAAACGTGCATCCATGACCCGTGGAACAGGGCGTGTTGAAACGCATTCTCACCCTCGGCCAGGCAGACCATCGGGCGTTCGGGGCAGATCAGCGAAAACCGGCCGAGTGTTTCCGGATCCCCCTCGGCCATCGCCCCGTCAATGTATTGCATCAACTGCCAGCGCACGATGCCGTTGCCCAGGCCGATGATGCGCGGGCGGGGCAGCCGGCTGCGAAATTCCTTGAACGCCCGCACATACATGTTCCCCAGGTTGTAGGCGGGCTTGTTGTTCCAAAATGTTTCACCATCGAAATGGGCCGTGTCGATCCAGCCGTAGCAGACCTGATCGAAAAACAGCCCGTCGATGCCGGGACAACGCTTGAGCAGTTTTTCATATTGCGACACCACAAAATCAAAATATGGATATTGCGGGTCCCCATTCATGACGACGTTGTGATTTTTCCCGTCGTAATAGACCCAGCAGACCATCTCACGGTTGTCATAAAACTTCGCGATCGATTCGGGGAAACGCTTATGGGCGATGCCCGATTCGCATTCGGAGATGTTGAAATAGGGCATCACCTTGACGTTGTGCTTGTGGCACATGTCGATGTAGCGGTTGAGGTCGTCGTATCTGAGATTGTCGGCCGTCCAGTGAGGGTTGGCGGGGGACTGGAAATGGCTGGCGTTGAACGGCTCATCGGGACAATAATCTCCGAAATTGCGCCAGTGAATCAGCTCATTCCAGCGCAGGTGCATCTTGTTCGACCAGTCGGCGATGCGCTTTTCGTTGATCGGAATGGTGTAGGCCATGTTGCCGTCGAGCTTTTGCTGCCCTTCCACTGGTCCCAGAAGCTCGGGAAAACGCCCGCGTACCCACCCCATGGCCGGCCGCCAGTCGCCGGCATGGCTGAAGCACCATAGCCGCAGTTTGATCGACTTGCCCTTTTGTAAACCCAGATGCTTAAAGGTGATGCGCGTCAGCCAGTATCTCTGGTCAACCTCAAAATCGGCATACCACATCTGGTCCGGCGGCAACAAACACGAAAACCCAAGGTTGGCCGCCCCGCCATGAAACAGCGTCACCAGTGGCAGGGGCGCATCGGTCTTCTCATCCAGACACTGGCTGAAATGGATTTTGCGAAGGCCATACTCAGCCCCCTGCGAATGTTGGCCGGTCGGCAGCCACAAATCCCATTTGCTGTGCCCCGACCCCATCCCGCCGGGGAAAATCGGATGGGGCAACGACAACGTCACCCGCAATTCCCGTTCATCACCTTCCAAGCCATCGATGGTCAGGTTCCATTCCCAATGGTCCTCTTTTGCAACCCATTGCTGATTTGCCCGCCAGGGCCGGGTCATCGGCGCATGATGGCGAAAGCTGTGGTTCTGATGCGTCAGCAGATCCTCAATGACGCAATCGCCCCGGACGGCCGGATCAAAAAACTCGGCCGGCGCTTCAATCCGCCCGGCATTGTCATCGGCAATCGCCCCGATCGGCCGAACCTGCCCGGCCGTCGCGGCCGCCGGCGCGATACGGTCCACGCATCCGCGCCTGTTGATCTCCATCGCAAAACGCGAATCACGCAACACTTCAACTTGTTCGGCCATGAGTCTAAAACCGCTCCGTTCTCACAATGTCCACATCAATGTCGAATCAACGCCACCGAATACCCTTCGGGGATGCGGATCTCGGCGAACATCTTACCATCGCGCTCAACCTTGGGAACCTTGACCTGATCGGTCTGGTTGCCCCGATCATTGAAGACCACCACGTCAAAGTCGCTCTTGTCCCCCCAGCCGAAATAGCCGCTGGTGTTGGTCAGGATGCGCTCCTTGGCGATGATGTACCCGTGACCGAGGTTGATCGGCGTGATGGGGAACATGTAGCTGGTCAAAGTGGGGTGGGTCACATCGATGGCGGTGTGATACCAGTAATAGACCGCCCCATAATCCAGGCCGCGCACCATGTTTTTATAGCAATCGATCTGGTTACGTTCGGCCAGGTGATCCCCCAGCGCGATCGGCGTATAAAGCTGCGAATAGGCCAGGTTGGTGATGGCGGCCGTTTCGACAAAGCGAGGAAAATGCACCTTGCCGAAACTGCGCGTCAACGGGGCGCCATTGCCCAACAGCGCCCCCTGTTTCAACAGTTTCTCCGCCATGCGCAGCCGCCAGGGTTGGCTGGCCAGCGTCACGTTGGTGATTTTACGGATCAGTTTGTGGGTGGACCGGTCGATGTCGCCCGACACGCCATCCCAGTGATTGGGGTTGTAATCATATTTGTAGGAGCTGTATTCCAGCTCATCCCAGAAATACCCCTCTGTGCCGGTTGCCTTGACGCGATAGTCGAGCAGTTTTTCCATGGCGCTCCCCCAGGCCGACCCTTCGGTCGGCAAAAACAGCGGCATCTGGGGATTGGAATAATCGGCGACCGTGCCATCCGAACGCATGATCACATCCGCGGCGAAGGTCTGCTTCTCCCATTGCGGAATGTCCGGAAAGAGCGCCCAGTCGCGCGGGTCCTGATAACCGGCGAAGCAGTGGAAATAGACCACATCCACCACGTCCGGGCAGACCTTTTTGACGCGGTCGATCATCTGCTGCTTACCGACATTCACCGGCGTCAATTCGGTGGATCGGCCCTCAAAATTAAAATTCCAGATGGTGTTGATCGCATATTTGGCGTTGCGGTTGCGAATGTTGGCGATCAACAACTCATCGGTCATCTCGGTGTTCATCACCTCGCCATACGATGAGATCATCGCCTCGCTGCCGTCGATGGTGAAGTTGACATCCCAGTTTCGGCGGACGCGGTTGATGAACGCGAACCGGTCCGATGAGTCGATCGGGTAGATCGTATATTCCAACTCAACTGTTTTGCCCTTGGCGACGACCAGGTTGTCATCGCGGATGCCGATCAGGTCGTTGTCGGCGAAATTCACGCACTGGGCGCGCGTGACATCATCCTCGGCCACCATCCCGATGCCATGATCCTTCATCATCATCAACGTCGTGGGGACCGCGCCGTTGTTGGATGCGATGGCGGGCTGTGGGGATGGCAACCCACCCAGATAAAGCGTACCGGCCTTGCGGTCGACGCGGGTCTGGTGTTGGAACATCACCGGCAAATCCCCATCCGATCTGTTGGTGATGCGGTCGATGATCTGAAGATGGTCATCGTGTCGGATGAGGGTGCGATGCAGTTCAAATTCGCCTGTTGTGCCCACCAGTTGCAGGCCGTCGAGTTTCAACGATTTCCACTGCGTGCCAGACTCCCGTTTGGCTACCAGTTGCGCCCACCCGGGGGTCGTGGTGGAGAAGGCCGATTCAACGATCCAGCGATGGCTTCCCAATCCCACCTCGATCGCCCCGCCGGGCAGTTGCCGGGCGGTGTAATCGGGTTTGACGCTGGTGATGGGCAAAATGGTCGGTATCTCGCCGGTGGGGGCGGGCCTCAGCTCCGGTTCGGTCATCTTGGCGGACAACCGCTGGCTGATGCCCACCTCGGCGATGATCGGTTGTTCAACCGTTGAGGCGTTCTCCAGTTCGATGACGTTGCCCCCCTGCGGTTTCCACACATCGCTGATGTCGAAGCGCAGCTCAAAGGGGTTCACCCCCGGCGTTGCGTAATCGGAAAATTCCGGGATCGGATTGTAGTTGGGGGCGTACAGGATGAACCAGGCGCTGTTGCCGTTGATGAATGTCGCCTGCTCGCGATTCCCCAGGCTCATGCGCTTCAGCCGATTGCGCACGCGATCGAAGGTCATCAACTCGCCGTTGACGCGAATCTGCAACTGCGGATTGCCGCCGGCAACGGTTTGAAAATCGATGCGGGCATGAACGACCAGTTCCTTGGCCGGGACTTTGTCAACCGCTCCGGCGTTAATACTGACCTTGGAACTTTGCGGAATCTTGATGTTCGATTGGATCAATTCAAAGGGGGACTTGATCAACGACCGGTCGATCTTCCCCTCGGCCGTTGCCAGAATCCCCTCCACCAGCCGGTTGGGATTGCGAAGATCCCACGGACTGCTCAACAGGCTCATCACCTTGTCCTGATCCGGATCGGCCTCGCTGTCCGAATCGCTGAGCATCACATCATAACCAATCCTCATGCCGCGATGCGCCTCCGCCACCCCCAGCGCCGTCCACGGAATCGCCGTCTCAAGCTGATATCCATCGGCCGTTCGACGGGCCGCGATTTTCGCCTCGGTCACGGCCCGCGGCTGGGGCGTCCACTGATACACCTCCGGCGCGATCCGCCCGGCCCCATCCTTGAGATTGCCGGGGCTAAGACCCATCTGAATGATCTTCTTCTTCTCGCGCGTCCCCTCCTGCCGGGGCGCATCCAGCAGCAAAATCAGATGATCCCCCTGCCACAACATATCCCCCGACAAGGGCTGCACCACCGCATTATCGCGCACCTTGGCGGCCACATAGAGATTGTTGGCATCCCACCCAACCACCACACTTCCCGACAGATCATCCACGTTTTTCCATTTGTCGGCCTTGAAGACGACATGATCCCCCGAATTGATCTGGGTCCAACCATTCAGCTTGGTCAGCCGCTCCAGATCGCCGTTGATCGCAGGCGGCGGGTCTGACACCTGCGAAATGCCCGTGATCTGAACCACCTGCGGCTCAGCGGCCATCACCATGCCACACATCGACACCATCCCCGCCATCGCCAACCATCCACACCACGGGCGAAACTTCATGATCAATTCTCCGTTGTTGTTTTTTTGGAACTATTTACCTTCGGTATCAGCGCATACGATCATCCATCACCGAATCCCCCGTAGGTCCGGCTGTGCCGGACGAATTTGAAGTTGTCCGGCACAGCCGGACCTACAGGCCGACTGTTTTTCGATTAATTCAAATCCCAGTGATTGGGCGTGTTCAACCCATCCGTCAGCGCGCCGGCCGTGAAGGGGTTGTTCGGATCATCACACCGCACGGGCGTCACATGCCCATCCGCCCAGAGCACATTGACGCTCGGCCCGGGATGCCGCACATCCGGCCCGTAATAAATCGCGTTGACCGACTCCGGCTCCACGATGTAATACCCCCGCCAGGGAACCCATTTGGCCAACGAATCAACCAGCACAATCGTCTCGGTCGGCTGTTTCACCTTCCACACCTTGGCCGGCTCGTAGTCGCGCGGGTCGTTATAGTGCGGCAAGATCCAAAGACTGCTCCCTATGTATTTGTAGTTATACCCATAATCCGGATACGCGAACGGCCCTTCCTCAACATCTGATGTTGGTGAGCCGGAATTCTGATAATCCTTCGGAAACGAGTTCAGATCGACCTCATTGGGCGGCTTGGCGGCGCACTGAAAGACTTTGCCATTGGTCAGGTAGTTGCTGTTCCACAATGTCCGCGCCCAGGCGATGCGAAAGACATTGGGATACCACGTCACGATCATATGGGTGTCCCACATCGGAAACGAACCCTTGTTGGCATTCTGATACATCGTCATCGCCTGCCCGATCTGCCTCATGTTGCTCTGGCAGGCGACGCTGTAGGCCGCCTGACGGGCACGGTTCAGCGCCGGCAGCAGAATGCTGATCAAAAGGGCTATGATGCCGATGACGACCAGCAACTCCACGAGGGTAAAGGCTCTCTTTATCATGATTTGGCTCCTCGCTGTGTGATATGTCAATTAAAAGGCGCCGTCCGCGGCCTGATAGCTCAGGCCGCGGACGGACAACAAACTTCCATCATCGCCGACGACGTAGAACCAGCGCGCTCAATCCCATTCCCAACAGGGCAACAGAAGCCGGTTCGGGAACGGCGACCATCTCGACACTGAGATTGTCGAAGTATCCGCTTTCATACGGATTATTCGGGGTATCGGCCGTGCGGAAGGTGATGTCGTTCAATCCTGAAAAAGCACCGGCGC
The DNA here is from genome assembly GCA_020847545.1 of Phycisphaerales bacterium. GTDB lineage: Bacteria > Planctomycetota > Phycisphaerae > Tepidisphaerales > Tepidisphaeraceae > JADYZN01. The sequence continues at coordinate 37,214 of JADLBV010000086.1, read as the reverse complement.
CAGACCAGAATGGAACACCGGTCTTCGTTCCGGTATTCGTGCCATCGGTAATCGTGATATCGTAAGTCTTGTCGGTGTACGACAAATCCACGGTGACCGTGTACCAGACGCCAGGGCTGCTGGTGATGCCGGGGACAAGTAGCGAACTGTCGCCATTGAGCCTGAAAGCGTTCGCTGCGGCCCCTCCACCATAACCCATCCCTTCAAGGCTGGCCGCGATACCGCCGTAGCCCCAATAATCACCGATTGCGGCAACAGGCATGTTGAAGTAGTAGCCACCGCCACCCGACCCATAAACATCAAACTTTACCCGCAATATCTGAGACTGGTCGTGCGCGGGAAAAAATGAGTGCACCCTGCTTTTGTTACCGCCATTATCGTTATCGATGTAAATGGCCGTCCCATGGCTTGCATTACCCGTGTCTTTGATCGATGTTATTGATAGTGCATCTTCCACCCACCCTTGCTGGCCGCCAACCGCGGCATTCAGGGTGTATGGCGGCACATCAAAACCATCCGGGCCGACGATATAGGCGGCATCCGCCACCTGTGCCAAACCCGTTAGCATCAAAACGCCGGATGCCGCGGCAGCGACTGACAACTTGAACACAGACATGACCCAACTCCTCTCAGAAAATGACCTGCCCCCTAAACGTTTATTTCATTCGTTCCGGCACGGCCCGCCGCGCCGGCTAAATGTGTTCCACATGCTCCAGGGATTCTTCCAATTTCAACAACAACCGCGGCAGAACGACCGCCCGGCCTTCAATCATCTGATCCAGCATCCGCACGCTTTGCCGCGCCATCTCCTCGATGTTCACATCAAACCGAACCGCCGGCAGCGCCAACGCAAGCGGGCTTCCCCGGTTCCACATCGTGATCACCCGCAGATCCTCCGGCACGCGCACACCCCTTCGTGCCAAGGCGCGGGTGAAACCCACCGCGATGATGTCATCCGCCACGATCGCGCCATCGTATTTCGACAGGTCCAGTTGCCGCCCCATCTGCAACCCCCTCTCGATCCAGTCATCCCCAATGGGACACTTCACATCCTCCGCAACCACCTTCAATCCATTTGCCTCGGCGATTTTGAACAAATCCTCAAGATGAGTCCCTTCGATGTCGAGCGAATACCCAATCAACACCACCCGACGACAACCCTCCTTCACCATTCGCCTGATCGCGCGATGGGTAAAATCCACATAATCCACCCAGACCACATTGTCCGCCGCATGGGGAACCGTCACGCCCACCACCGGGATCGACATGGCATACGCCAGATCAACCAGTTCACGCGGCATCCGGTTGAGCGTAATAACCCCAGCCACCCGCCGTTCCTCCAGGTCCCGACGCATGTCGGCATAACCTTTGGTCTTGTTCCCCCAAGGCTCCGGCGCGTAATGCACACGCATGTCCCGCGCATCCTCATGCAGCAGGTTCGACAAATGATGGGCCATCAATGATGAAAACGGGGATGCTTTGGGATCAAAAACCGAATCGGTGCAATAAACCGCCACCACCCGCGGCATCACCGCCTTGCGGACGAATGTCCCCTTGCTCTTGTGCCGCACCACCAACCCGCGATCCGCCAACGCCTTCATGGCACGCTGGACGGTCTCATAACTGACGCTCAACGTGGCCGAAATCTCATGGTTCGTCGGCAGCTTTTCCCCCGGCGGCAGCCGATGGGCCTGAATCTTCTCCCGAATCTGACGTTGAAGCTGAAGATGAAGCCGCTCCGAACTGGATGTATCCAGCTTTAATTCAGACAGAACAGTTGAAGCACCTTCGTAACTCATCGCTTTGTATGCTTTGCTTGTTTCTTTATATGCTTTAATTGCTCAGTAAGTTTACCCCCGATTGATCTGATGTCAATAAAAATTTTTCGGTGACAAAATATCTCGTAAGCCTATTTATTGCATATATTTACGATCACAACGCATTTTGGAAATTGATTTTAATTAAAAAGGCATCCGGAAAATCCGGATGCCTTTTGAGGTCTTGCAAGGGTCGAAACGGGGCTTTTACCAGGGCAAACGCATTTGTATTTTTTTACGGCATCCATGACACAGGCTGAGCCTCTTTATCCCCTCCCCCGGTACGCCGGGGGAGGGTAAGGGTGGGGGTTTCCCTCAAATTTGCCGAAATGGACCCCCTCCCCAGCCCCTTGCGCGTGTAGGTTTTTTACGGAGGGACAAGAGCCGTGCGGCTGAGATGGTTGGGTGGGCGGTCGGGCCAAGCGGCGGGCCTGAGGACTTGGGCTATGGGCAGCCGGCCGCAGAGCATCGCCATCCGGACGGCCAGCAGTCCGGTGACGAACACGCTCAGTACGGGCCGTGGCGTCTTACCGGTGAGTAGCGGATTGCGTGGCCGCTGCTGCGGAGCGGCCCCATTGGGCACCAGCGGCTCCGGGGGCGAAGCCGCCGACGGATGGAACTCCGCCCCGCCCAGAATGCTCAAGTGCCGGGAGATCGCCATCACCAGCCAGAGAACCGATGCCCGATGGGGATCGTCCATCCGGGTGTTGTTCCAGCGTATGCCGCCAGTCTTGTCATGCTTGAACCCCCGCTCGATCCAGTTCCGCAGGCCGTACCAGGTCGCATTGGCATGTTCCGGGGGCAGGTCCGTGGCAATGATCCACGGCTCGGCACAGCCCTTTGACCAGCATGCCAGCAGCGTGCAGGCGAGTTGGGCTGTTTGGCCGCGATACAGCGTGCCGGTTCCTGCATAATGCTCTTCTGGTTTGCCCAGCAGCGTTTGCAGCGAGCGATAGTCGGCCGCCTCCGCGGGCTTGAACTCCCCAACGGTGGGATTGATGCGGAGATAGGGATGCCAGCCCTGTTCCGCGATGCATTGGAAGAGCCACTTGGCATACAGGCCGCGATCCGCCAGCACGATCACCTTCATCTGCGGTGGCACGATCCCAGCGAAGTTCCGCAGCAGCCGAACCCAATGCCCTTTCCATGAACCCTTGGCATCGGCGCGAAGGATCTTCCATGCCACGGGAATGGCCGTGCCGGCAATGACCACACTGATGACCAGAACGGTGAATCTCTGCCTCAAGGTCGTGGCATCGATGGCGATGGCCAGTTCCTTGCCGCCCCAGCGACGAAGCACCCAGGCCAGGAGGCCCGGGAAACAGCCCTCCACCCCCAGTCCACAGCGTTTGCGGCCAGACTTGTCCTGCTGGCCGCAGTAGAAGTCGCGCAAACGCTCACGGACCGCGTGATACCCTTGTTCCAGCCATTGACTCAGGCAGAAGGCCACGCGACACAGCCCGCTGCTTTCCGCCAAAACCATTCCCATTGAATACTGCGCCAGCATCCTGATCTGGGGCACCGATAGCTCGGGCCAGACGCTGGCAAGCTCGGCATTCCATGCCGATAATGCCGCCGGTGGCACGTGAGGCGACTCCTTTCATCTGAACGTCCTTGTTCAACAACGTTCATGATGTGGTTTCGCCCGCGTGTCCGCCACCCCCCTCCAAAAAACCTACACGCGCAAGCTCCCCAGCCCTCCCCCGGAAATACCGGGGGAGGGAGAAAATACAAATGCGATTGCCCTGGGGCTTTTACACCGCCACGGTCGCCGACTCCTTGTGGCTTTTGAGGGAGGCCGTAAAGAGGCGGTGGCTGAGCGCCGCCTCGGCGGGGGTGGCGCAGCCGGCGAATTTTTTCAGCGGCTTGCCGTGGATCAGTTCGTACATGAACCCTGCCCACATCTGCTGAATGGAGTCGGAGAATCCGAACTCAAAATTGGGGCCGGTGATCGACTTGAACGCCGATTCGTAGCCGGTCTGGATCTGCTGCCAGGTCTGGTCGCCGCCGGTGTAATCCATCACTTCCAGAATCTTGGGGTTTAGCGAAGACCAGCGGGCCGACTTTTTGGTCCCCCAGATTTCGCTGTACCAGGTGTTTTTCTGACCCGGCGCGATGCGATGGGTTCGCAGCGTCAGGGGAAAGCTTTTCCCATCGGCCGGGTTGACCGCATCGCACAACAACGTCGCGTTGTCCCAGGTCAGACAGGGGGCCATGCCCCCCTTGCCATCGGGGCGTTCGGTGACGATCTTGGACAAGACCGCCCGCACGGTTTTGGGCGTCCAGCCGGCCCGGAAGGGGACATGGCACACATGCAACCCCAGGTCTCCCATGCAACCGTATTCGCCGTTGAACTGGATCATGCGCTTCCAGTTGATGGTTTTGTTGGGGTCCAGATCGCTGCAATGCAGAAAGCCGCCGTGCGCTTCGATGATCTGGCCGAACGCATTGGCCTCGATCATCTCCCCGATGCGCTGCATGGCGGGGAAAAACGGAAACTCCGATGAACTGCGCACCAGCACATCGGGGTGTTCGGCGATGCACCGGTTGATCGCATCGTTGGCTTTTTTATCGATGCCGAAGGGTTTTTCGCCCATCAAGTGTTTGCCGGCATTGATGACGGCACAATAAATCTCCTCGTGCAGGTTGTGCGGCACGGCGACATACACCGCCTGCACCTGCGGATTGGCCAGCATCGCCTTGTAATCGTCCGTGATCTGCGCGATGGAGGGGAAATTGTCCTTGTACCACGGATAGAGCGCCGGGTTTTTGTCACACAACGCCACAATCTGCGGCCGGCCGTCAAAATCGAGCAGATGCGCCCAGCGGGCAACCGCCGAGGCGAATTCCCGCCCCATCAACCCGCCGCCAATGATCCCAAAACCAATCGTTTTCATATGGTCCTTTGTAGGGTGGGCCTTGGCCCACCATTCATATGGCAAACCAAGGCCCATCAACCGGAAAATGGTTCAATAACCCAATTCCTTGGCCGTCTCGCCAATCGCCTCGTCGATCATGTCCATCCCTTTGAGCAGGACTTCATCTTCCATGATGACCGGCGGACTCATTCGCAAAATATGCCCGGCCGGAATCCACGCCAGGCCCCTTGCGAACGCCTTCTTGTAGACCAGCTCGCCGGCCTTGTCGAACGGCTCCTTGGTCTTGCGATCCTTCACCAGTTCGATGCCCATCAGACACCCCTTGGCGCGGACATCGCCGACGATCTTGTGCTCCTTCTTCATCTTCTCCATGCGCTTGAGCGCCAGTTCGCCAAGGTACGTTGATCGTTCCAGAAGATTTTCCTCCTCGATCACCTCGGTGCTGGCCAGTGCCGCGGCACAGGCCATCGGGTTGCCGCCATAGCTGCTGGAGGCGCTGATCTTCTCGAACGATTCCTTGAACTGCTCGCGCACCGCCACCGCCGTCACCGGGAAGCCGTTGCCGAACCCTTTGCCGATGGAGACCACATCCGGCACGATGCCCCAGTGTTCGCAGCAGAGCCACTTGCCGGTGCGCGCCCAGCTTGTCAGCACTTCATCGGCCATCAGCAGAATCTTGCGTTCATCGCAAAATTTTCGGAGTTTGGGGAAAAAATCATCCGGCGGAATGACCGACCCGCCCCAACCCTGAATCGGTTCCAGCACAAACGCCGCCACATCGTGGACGGTCGCACGCTGGATGTACTCCTCGTAAAACTCGATGTACTTGTCGGTGTCGATCGTCCCATCCGGCTTGGACCACATCGGCCGATACGGATTGGGACGCGGAACCATGTGCATCCCCGGCGCTCTCACCCGGCCATAGACCGGCGAGCGAATCTCCGCCAGCGACACCGCGCCGTAACTCTTGCCGTGAAAATCATAGAAGCACGAAATCATCTCATTGCGGCCGGTCCCGGCGCGCAAAACCCGCAATCCCGCCTCCACCGCGGCAGTCCCGCAGTCATAAAACTGGAAACCGTTCAGATCGCCCGGCAGAATCTCCGCCAGCTTCTCCACCAGCTTGGTCTTGATCGGCGTGGTGAAATCATGGGCGTTCATCAACTGACTTGCGTGTTTGGCCACCGCCTCGCTGACCTTGGGGTGGCAATGACCCAGCGTCGTCACATAAATGCCGGATGAAAAGTCGATGTACTGGTTGCCATCCACATCCGTCAACGTGCAGCCGTGGCCCGACTCAAACGCCACCGGAAAGAGTTTCACCTGTCCGCTGAGGCCCTTGAAATATTTCGTGCAACGATCATGCAGCGACTTGGATTTGGGGCCGGGGGCCGCCGTCACCATCTTGGGAACCTTCTTGAGGTCCACATGCGCCCAGTTTTCCTTTGCGACCATTGTCATGATTCACCTCTGTGGCTTGGCCACGATAATGTTGACTCTTTCACGTTTGAGCCGACGGTGCATCGATTCGTCGATGCCTTCATCGGTCAACAATCCACGCCATCGGGCCACCTGCCCGAAGCGATACAATGCCGTTTTGCCGATCTTGGAACTGTCTGCCACGACATACACCCTGTTGGCGGCCGCGGTCATCCGTTCCAGCATCCGCCCCACTTCGATCGATTCATTATAAATGGTCCCCGCCTCGTCGATCCCATCCGCCCCCACAAACGCCACATCCGCCCGCAACCCCTCCAAATTGGATTCGGTCAACGCCCCGGCCAGATCCGGCGTCCCACGTCGCAGATACCCACCCAGCAGCAACACCTGAATCTGCCCCCGGTCCTGCAACGCGGCCGCGATGGGCAATGAGGTGGTGATGACCGTCAACGACTGTCGCTGGCGAAGTTGCTGGGCCAATGCCAGCGTGGTCGTGCCCGAGTCGAGCATGACCGACTCCCCTTCGCGCACCAACTCGGCCGCCGCGATTGCGATGGCCTGCTTGGCCGGTTCGTTTTCCTTCACACGGGCCAGAAACTGAAATTCAAAGCTCACCTGCTGCGTCGCCACCGCCCCACCATGCGTGCGGACAACTTTTCCCTCCTCCGCCAAGACCTGCAAATCCCGACGGATGGTCATACCGCTGACCCCAAACCGCTCGGCCAGCCGATCCACCGAATAGTCCCCATCGCTGTGGACCAGCTCGGTAATCTGAAGTTGTCTGGAGTTGAGGTTCATCACAGTCGAATGTTCATAATTGTTTAACCGTGTTCAATATAAACATCCATACCGGTTTGTCAAGCTTTATTCATTTTTCGCCCTCTCGATCAAATTTATTATCTGACTTTTTTGTAAGTACAGTATTTACAAATACTTATCCGCCTGTCGCGAGCATATTGCGTATTTGGTACGGATTTGACGATAATGTTGGGACGCTTTCGCGGTGCGGGGCACCTCGTGGTCCGACCGAAAAGCGTAGCTCGTACGAGGCTGTCTCGGCCGAATGGTGACCGAGGCACGAAGTACCGTGGGTTATCTGTCGTATATCCGGCACGTCCTCCGTCCACACAAGCGACGTCTGGTCATCGCCGTCATTGCCCTGTTGGGCGTGACGTTGGTGGGGCTTGTCTCCCCGCTGATGTTGGCGTTGATCATCGACAACGTCGTCGGCCAGGGACGCTACGACCTGCTCTTCCCCATCATATTGGTTCTGCTCTCGCTGCCGATCATCAACGGCATTTTCCAGGCGATCAGCGATTACACCGTCACATTATTGGGCCAACGTCTGGTTTTCGACATCCGCATGGACCTGTACGATCGGGTGCATCGGCTCAGTTGCAAATACATGCAAAACGCCACCACCGGCAAGCTGATGGAACGCCTGCGCGGTGATGTGCAACAAGTCCAGAACCTGATGACCAACCAAACCCTCTCGCTGGCGGTGCAACTGGTCAGCGCGCTCCTTTCGCTGGGTTTGATGGCCTACTTGAGCATCCCGATCACCTCGCTGGTGATTGTGGCGGCATTGCTTTATGTCCTGAACTATAAATTCTTCATCAAACGCATCCGGCGGGTGCAAAAACGATATCGTTACAAGATGGACCATCTCTCCAGCCGGGCGCAGGAGCGATTGTCCGGCAGCATCGTGGTCAAAATCTTCGGCCACGAACGACAGGAAAGCCGTGCCTTCATTCGCCGCAATTTCGTCGCGGAGCGAATTTATCATCGTTATCGGATGTTGAACCTGGGGTACGGCCTGGCCGCATCGGGCATCGCATGGGGTTGCTATCTGGCGGTGCTGCTGCTGGGAACGCGGTCGGCGGTGCTGGGGACGCTAACCTATGGCGCGGTCACGGCCTTGGCGGCGTATATGTGGCGGCTGCTGCAGCCGGCGATCCAGTTGGCCGACTTGTCCAATCAGATTCAGCAGGCCAAGGTCTCGATGGACCGCATTTTTGAATTGATGCGGGCCGAACCCGATGCCATTCACCGCCCGGGCAAACGCCTGCCAAAGCTGGCCGGCGAAGTGGCGTTCCACAACCTCTGCTTCCAATATGAGCCGGGCAAGCCGGTTTTGAAGCACATCAATTTGTACGTCCAGCCGGGACAAACCATTGCCTTGGTCGGTCACACCGGTTGCGGCAAAAGCACCATTGGAAATCTGCTCTACCGATACTATGAGCCGCAGGCCGGGCATCTGGAAATCGACGGCCATGACATATCAACGCTGGACACGCGCTGGTATCGCCGGCATCTGGCGTTGGTTCCGCAGGATCCGATCGTCTTCGATACGACGATTTATCACAATATTGCGTATGGTCGTGCCGATGCGACCCGGCCGGAGATTGAGCAGGCCGCCCGCGCCGCCGAGCTTGGGCCGCTGTTGGACAACCTGCCGCAGGGATTGGATACGCCACTGGGTGAATATGGGATCACCTTGTCGGTGGGCGAGCGTCAGCGAATGTGCCTGGCGCGGGCGATCATCGCCGATCCGGCCATTTTGATCCTGGATGAAGCCACCAGCAGCCTCGACACGCAAAGCGAAACCGCCATTCAACTGGCAATGAAACGATTGATGGCCAACCGAACCTGCTTTGTCATCGCCCACCGCCTGAGCACGATCGTCAACGCCGATCAGATCGTGGTGATGGATGGTGGGCGGGTCATGGAATTGGGGACGCACCATCAATTGATGGCCAAGACCGACAGTTATTATCGACATCTGTTCCTGACCCAAAGCGCGCCGGGACCGAAGATGGGGGTGGCATCATGATGTGGAAACACGCGCGCAACGCATGGAAGCTGGTCAATGAGCCTCGGATCAGGCCGGTGGATCATGAAAAAATCCACGGCCGGCCGCTGCGAACGCTGGTCCGGCGATATTACTGGAAGCCTTTCCGCCTGCGCATGATCCTGACGATCCTGGTGTCGATGAGTTGCGGGCTGTGGGTGTTCGCATATGCCTGGTCGGGCAAGGTGATCGCCGACGATGTGGTCGAGGTGCAACTGACCAAGGGCAAGCCATCGCCCGCGCAGGAAGCAGATTTGACCCGCCCGGCGTCGCATCAGCGGTTTGCGCTGGAGGACCAGACACCGCACCAGTCATTGGATCAGTCCATCGCTCAAAAAACCGGCAAAACAACCTCGCAGAAAATGCGCGCGCTGGGGTGGGTTGCTCTGGTCCTGCTGTTGTCGGAGATTTATCGGCATTTGTCATGGTACATCGTGGTGGGGTCGATGGTGGTGATGAACCAGCGGTTTCAGTTCCGGCTGCGCCAAAACCTGCACGACAAGCTGCATTCGTTGCCGATGAGCTATCACGACCACCACTCGCCGGGCCGGCTGTTGACGCACCTGTTTTCGGATGTCTCCACGTTGGAAAACAGCATGGCGACATTCCTCATCCAGATCCCGGCATATGGCATGAACCTTTTGGCGGGTTTGGCGATCATCTTTTATGTCGATGCGAAGTTGTCGATCCTGGTGCTCCTCTCATTGCCGGGATATGCCATCTGCTATCGCTGGTTTCATGACCGGCTGGGAACGGTGCATGAGAATCTGCGTGAACGTGAAGGGACGCTCAATGGCCACATCGCCAATCGGCTGGCGAATTTTCAGGTGGTCAAATCGTTCGTCCGCGAATCGACCGAATCGGTTGATTTTCTGCGGCAATCCCGCCCGATCATCCGCAACTATCTGGCCGCATCCGTTCTGGGCACCGGATTCAGCCTGGTGTGCGGCCTGATCAGCGGCACCTGCACATCCCTGCTGCTGTGGATGGGAACGCTGGCGGTGCGGGATGGCCAACTGTCGCTGGGTGATGTGCTGATGTTCTCCGCGGCGGCGACTTACCTTTTTTCGCCGATCTCGATGCTGACCGGCCTGACCAGCATGTATCAACGGATGCGCGCGGTCGCCGGCAAGGTCATGCGGGTGCTGGATGAACCCAACCAACTGGTCGACAGCGACGATCCAACCCCGATTCCACAGCGCCCCAGCGAAATCCGCATGGACCATGTGACGCTGCATTACGATCCCAACCGACCGGCCGCCCTGAATGATGTCAGTTTTACGCTGCCCGCCGGCAAACGACTTTGCATCATGGGCCCCAGCGGCAGCGGCAAGACAACGCTGGCCAAACTGCTGGCACGGCTTTATGACCCCAGCACCGGTACGATTCTTTTTGACTCTCAGGACATTCGCGATTTTCCACTGGCGGATCTGCGAAAGTACACCGGGTTTGTTTCACAGGAACCGGTCGTCTTTCGCGGCACCATCGCCGACAATATTCGTTATGGATCAGGTCAGGCGTCGATGAACAATGTTGTCGCGGCCGCGCAGCACGCGCAGATACACGAATTCATCGAACGCCTCCCCCGCCGGTATGAAACCATCACCCACGAACGCGGATTGACGTTGTCGGGCGGGCAAAAACAACGTGTGAACCTGGCGCGGGCCTTGCTGTACAACCCGCATGTGCTGGTGCTGGACGATTGCACCTCGGCATTGGACGCCGACACCGAGGCCAAGCTGGTGCGCGGCTTCGAGCAGGCGTTGCGCGACCGGACGGTGGTGCTGGTGTCGCATCGGGTCTCCATCGCGCTGGGGTGTGATCTGGTGTTGATGCTGGACAAGGGAAAAGTCGTGCAGTTTGGCCCGCCGGAGGAATTGATCCAGGTGGATGGGCCGTTTGGGGCGCTCTATCGGGAGCAATTGTCGCGCGCCCGCGCGGCCGGCCCGGTTTTGGCAAATTGATTAACGTGGACCGCGCGTGTTGCGGGGATGACAACGGATTGCTTGGAGTTTTAGATCATGATTCGTGCCGCAGAGGATGCTCCGGATAAGACCGCCAAGCCACGGCCGCCGCGGACGGTTCGCCGTCGTCGGTCGATTCGACGGATGCTGGTCATCGGAACGGTGTCGGCGGTGGTGCTGGTGGTGTTGTGCGCCCTGCTCCCCACCACGCGCTGGGCCGAGGGGACAGGGTATCTGACCACCGACCACGAGGCCGAATTGAGGCCATCGGTTGAAGGCCCCATCGCGCAATGGATGGTGGGGACGGGCCAGCGGGTTGAGGAGGGGCAGTTGATCATCCAGCTCAACAACGCTGTTCAGAAGGCGGATTATCAGCAGGCGGATGTGGAGCTTAAAAGCAAGCAGGCGCAACTCGAACAACTTCTGGCCAGCCAGCAGTTGGACCGCGCCCAGCGCAAGGAGCAGATCGAACGGGCACAAAAAAATCTGCAACTGGCCGAGTTGATGTATCAACGCATGTCCGGCGGCGGGTTTTCCAACCGCGAGGTGGAGGAGGCCCGTCTGCATGTGGAGGTGGCCAAAAGCGAACTGGCCGAACTGCAATTGCCGCGCGACACGGTGATGGACAACCAGGTGACGGTGATGAAGGAGCAGGTTGAGGTCGCCAAAAAGGCCGTGGCAGCACAGGAGGCGCAGCTTCGATTGCGCGAGGTGCGCGCCCCATTGGCCGGCATCGTGCAACTGAACCGATTTGAACCCGGCGAGGTCGTCAAACCCGAGCATGTGCTGGGGCAGGTGTTTGATCCGCAGGCATGGGTCGTCAAGATCACGCTGGCGGAGGAATCACTGCCGTATGTGCAGGTGGGCCAGCCGGTCAAGGTGGCGATCGCGGCCTATCCGCATCTGCGTTACGGTTATTTCGATGCGGTTGTGTCGCGCATCACCCCGGTCGTCACCCCGCGCCAAACCGGCAACGGCGTCTATCTGGTCGAGGCGAGTTTGAATCCACCCTCCAACCTGACCATCCAACCCGGCATGACCACCACCGCGTACGTCAACGCGGGCAAAACAACATGGCTGCGACGGATGATCGGTTGGTAATCCGTTGGGATTTTTGGGTTTGCACTCCAGATGCGATGCTTCCGAATCATAGGATGGGATTCATCCCGCCGCGCCGGCGTCGAATCCGCCACAGCGACAACCTCCACCCCTCGCGCATGGCGCATCCACTGCTCATACTCCTCGTCGATCCGCCCAAAACCGATGATGCCAACTCCAAAGGTGTTCATTGGCATTGATCTTACAGGAACCTGAGACGACCGCTCATTGTCAGAAACACATTCCTCCGCTTAGAATTTAGGATCGCATCAAAGGAGACGGAAAGGTCGATTTCACCTCTTGAGGAGTATCGGTCGTGGCCCGAAAAAGTGAAAACACATTAACCAATGAACTGTCTGCCCTGTTGAAGCATACTCCGATCTGGGTGGGCCCATTGCTGGCGGCCATCGTTTTCTGTTTCTTTTGGTTCATTATCCCGCTTCTCATCCCCAAAAACGATACAGGTTCTGGTGTCATCTCAATGCTGCCTCCATTGCTGCACTTGTTCGCCTGGCTGTTGGCTGGTTTGGTGCTTCTCCTGTGGGTAGGCGCTGAAATTTCAAAACTTTCGAATCGACGGCTGCTCGACAAACAAGACGGCATCCAGAGCATCCGCCAGTTGCCCTGGCGTGAGTTTGAGCGACTTGTCGCCGAGGCGTATCGACGCAAGGGATATATCGCTGAAGTCGTGGGGGCCAACTCGGCCGATGGGGGCATGGATATTCGTCTGACAAGATCGGACCAGAAAGTCCTGGTTCAATGCAAGCAGTGGCTCGCATACACGGTTGGCGTGACAATTGTGCGGGAGCTTCTTGGAGTCGTCACCGCCGAAAAGGCAACCTGCGGGATCGTCGTCACTTCGGGAAAGTTCACGAAAGATGCGCGGAGTTTTGCTCAAACGTGTGACAAGATTCAGCTTGTCGATGGCCCACAATTGGTCGCTTTGATCCGTGATGTCCAACGAACAACCCAAGGAACAAGCCCACAACCACCGGCACTACCCAACTCAGCACCCGCGCTCTCTCCCCAATGTCCTTCGTGCGGATCCGAAATGATTTTAAGAACGGCTCGCAAAGGGTCGAATGCTGGATATCAATTCTGGGGATGTAAAAAATATCCGGCCTGCCGGGGAACCAAACCGCATTCCGTATAAGAAGTGAATGAATCCACCCTGTGAAAATCACAGATGTGGAATCGGTGGCGGTTGAACGGTCCTGGAATTGGGCCAGACCCGACGAATCGTAAATGGAATCAGCAACAAAAACAGGAGTGCCACCACCGCCGCAGGTATCGTCAAAATGGTGAAAATCAGTGCAGTGAGCCACAACTCCACAAAACCGTCAATCTTCACCTTATTGGGATTGGCCGGGTCATAGAAAACGTTGACCGTTTGCCCCACAACGTATGCCGGCGGATCGCTCGACCAACTATTGGTCATCTGGTGGGTTGTTCCGGTGGAATCAGTGAACTCGATGACTGCATTAGACCCACCCTTACCACCATTTCTCATCATCCTTACAACTGTGCCCTTTGTACACACTGCATGGCGCACAAAACTAGCAGTGGAAACATAGAACCAGATCGCAAGCCCAGCATTTGCCATCGCGATCAACAAAAATAACACACCAAGGACGCGACTCGGACCTATGAAGCCATGAACATTCATCCATTTCCCATTTGGCATACTATATTCAGGATATTCGCGCACAACATCTTCCCATTCACCCTCCTGCGGTACGGAATATCTGAATCCTCAAGCTTGGACAACTATATTCTCTTCTCCGTGCTCTCCGTGCCTCTGTGGCACATACGGTTTTACGCCTTCACCCGCACCAGCAGCACCGGCACGTTGACCCTGTGTTGCACCGTGTGCGCGGTCACTCCGAAGACGATGTCGCCGATGAACCGGTGACCATGCGTGCTCATCGCGATCAGGTCGCAATGGTCTTTTTCCACCCATTTGATGATCTCCTTGGCCGGGTCGCCGAAGGCGAGGTGGGCCTCCACTTCAAAACCCTCCTCCTGCAACTCTTTTTTGATCTTTTCCAGATAGGCGCGATCCTCGGTCACTTCCGGGCTGACGGCATCGGCCCCATGCACCTGCGCGGCCCAGCCATCGGCCACATGCAGCAGCACCAGTCGGCTCTTGAATGCCTTTGCCAGCGGGCGGATGTGAGACAAAATCGTCTGGTCCGCGCCGGTTGTGTCCAGTGTGATGAGAATCCGCTCGTACATGCCAACCTGCCTTGTCCTTTGCCCCGGATCAATGACCTGTTATCGCATCAATCAGCATACTCCCCAACCCATACACATCCAACGCCGTAATCAGCAGACACGAACCCCAACCCGCGATGAGCAAAAACCAGCCATTGGCGAATTTGCCCATCCGTCTTTTCGAGCTGGTGAATTGCAACAGCGGAAACATCGCCAGCGGCAATTGTATCCCCAGAATCACCTGGCTGAGCGTCAACAGTGCCGTCACGCTCTGATCCCCCTTGATCGCGATCACCACAATGGCCGGCACGATCGCCACCAGTCGGGTGATCATCCGCCGAACCCACGGCCGGATCCGCCAGTGCATGAACCCTTCCATCACCACCTGGCCGGCCAGCGTTCCCGTCACCGTGCTGCTTTGACCACTGGCCAGCAGCGCCACCGCGAACAGCACGCTGGCGGCGGCCGTCCCCAAAAGGGGAGCAAGCGTCAAATAGGCCTCCTGAATCCAGTCGTTGCCGAATGTCACCACCTCGCCGCCGGGCAACGTTGTGTGGCTCTTGCCATAAAAGGTGATCGCCGCCAGCACCATGATCGAGGCGTTGACCATGAACGCGATCGACAATGAAATCACCGAATCAAAGCTGTTGAACCAGATCGCCCGGCGAATGGAGGGTTCATCCTTCTGAAACCGCCTGGTCTGCACCAGCGCACCGTGCAGATAGAGATTGTGCGGCATCACGGTCGCCCCGATGATCCCGATGGCGACATAAATCATCCCCTCCTGTGCAAAACCGGGCGTGATCAGCGCCTGTCCCATCTCCATGAAACTGGGCTTGGTGGCCGGCAGGACAAATATTTCGATGAAATAACACCCCGCGATGGTCATCACCAGCACGAGGATGAACGCCTCGATCAGCCGCATCCCAAACGACTGCAACGACAAGAGCAAGATCACATCAAACGCCGTGATGACCACCGCCCAGATCAGCGGTATCCCAAACAAAAGGTTGATCGCCACCGCCGAACCCAGCACTTCGGCCAGATCGCACGCCGCGATCGCCACCTCGGAACTGAGCCAGTTCGGCCAGCGCGTCCATTTCGGAGAAAAATCACGGCACGCCTGCGCCAAATCCTTCCCCGCCACCACCCCCAGCCTCGCCGAGCAGATCTGCAAAATGATCGCCATCATGCTCGACAGCGCCACCACCCACAGCAACCCATATCGATACCGCGCCCCACCTTCCAAGTCGGTCGCCCAGTTCCCCGGGTCCATGTACCCCACGCTCACCAGCAACGCCGGCCCGGCGAACGCCAGGTACTGCCTCCAAAAACTCGCCCCCGCCTTCGGCACCGCCACCGAATCATGCAACCCCTCCAACGACGGGTGCGGCCCATCCGTCATCCGATCCACGATCTCCCCACGCCGCATTGAAGGTTCCCAATCCATAATGTTCCTATGTCGAACAGGATACTTTGATTAGTCAAAGACTATATACCAAACAAATCAAAATGCAACCTCACTAAATTTATTGGGAATTTTCACCAGCCGATTTTTGCAACCGACCCACGCCAAAGGCGACTAAAAATTGAGCGAACAACACCAGAGCGATGCAAGGCCCGACCGGCAGATAGCGCCTCCAGGCGTGCGCCCACAGTCCGCCGACAACGCCGACCAGCCCCACCGCCGTCGAGATCAACAGCACCTTTCCCAGCCGACGGCTCAGCGCCAGGGCCGTGGCGCCGGGGAGCACCAGCATGGCCATCACCAGGATGCTCCCCAACATCCGAATCCCCACAAGCACCATGATCGTCAGCAGCACGATCATTAAATAATGCATCGTTCCGGCACGAACCCCCGACACCTGTGCCATCAACGGATCAAAGCTGTAGGCGATGATCTCCTTGCTGAACAGCCACAATGTCAGGATGACGCCGGCGCACGCAATCACCGCCGCGATGGTGAAGGCCGCCGACACCGGCCGCATTTGTCCGAAGACCAACGTGTCGAACCCCGCCGGCTCGCGATGCAACACAGCGCGGTAAATCCCCTGCGCCATGAATCCCCACGCGACCGATGCCACCAGAAAAATCCCGATCACGGCGTCGCTGCTCAGTTTTCCATCGCGCGTGAAATATCCGATCCCCACCGCCATCAGCAGACAAAACACCACCACCGCCGTCATCACCAGCCATTGCTGGTCCCAACCGGGGATCAAAATCGCCAGCAACCAGGCCGTGCCCGCCCCGCCCAGTCCGCCGTGGCTGATTCCCTCACCGATGAACGCCCATCGGCGCAGCACCACGAAGACGCTCAAGAGCGCGCACGCCAGCCCCATCGCCACCACGGCCACCAGCGCCAGTCGCAATCCCGGATCGGTCAGCAATCGCAATGGTTCCCCTTGTTGACGGCCGCTTCTTCGATGCCCATCGCCTGCAAATCACAGGAAAACATCTGGTGGACCAGATCGGCCGGCAGATGTTTGGGCACATCATGATAATGGAGTGTCACGTTCAAACAGACGATCCGGTCCGACATCATCGTCACCGCCCGCAGGTCATGGCTGACCATCACCACCGTCAATCCCAGTTCCTGTTTCAGATTCGACAAAAATTCGATGAACCGCTGCTGGCCACTGCGATCGATCCCCGTCGTCGGTTCATCAAGCAGCAATATTTTTGGCCGCGCCGACAGCGCCCGCGCGATCAACACCCGCTGCAACTGCCCGCCGGACAACTCCCCCACCGGCAGATCGGCTAGTTCCATGATCCCCACCCGATCCATCATCGATTCCGCAAAAGTCAGGTCGGCCTTGGCGTGCGGCCGCAACATGCCGGTCTTCCCCACCAACCCCAGTCGGACCACCTGCCGAACATTCAATGGGAAATCATCCGGCACGCGCGGATTCTGCGGCAGGTATCCGATCACATCCCCCCGCCGCACCGCCAACTTGGGCGGCAACCCCATCACATGGATCGTTCCCCGCGTCGGTTGAATCAATCCGAGCATCAGCCGAATGAGTGTTGTTTTTCCGCCGCCGTTGGGTCCGATAATCCCGACGGTGCTGCCTGCTTCGATGCGCAGGTCGATCCGCTTGAGCACCAATTGCCCCGCGTAGGCGAAATCAACCCCGGAAATATCCACAATATCAGCCATAAATGCCCGGCCGAGGCCGATTGGCCATCATAATCGCCAATTCAGGCCGCTGCCACGAACGAGTGTGGGCGTGACATACCTAACAGATGAGGGCGCTGATCAGAATAGGAGCGAAAAAAAAACTTCGTCTGGTAAGAAATTGCGCTTGTAATGATTGGAGAAGGCTGGATATATGGGGGCAAGAGTTAAAGTTGGTCTCGAGGGTCGCCGAATTGTATGAATGTGACTGGACACCAAAACGAACCCCGCGCCGCAGGTTGTTCGAGACCCACCGCCAAGAGGGCAGGCCGTCTTACCCAAGGCTTTGCACGCCCCTGAATATAGACCATCGCCGCGATCCGCCTTGTTGGCGGATCCGCAAGAGTTGTTTACACCAAGGAGTTTCAGCATGGCACAGCAATGCAATCAGTATGCCAATAATATCCATCGTTACCTTTCTGGTAACAGCCCCAGCGCCATTGTCGCGTTGGAATCGATGGAATCGCGATTATTTCTGTCCACATCCCAGCATTCGGATGTATGGGACGTTGGTTCGCCAATTTCGGCGGCCGCCGGGGCCACGTCGTTGACGATGGCCGTTGCGCCACAGGCGTACAATAGCGGCCTGCGCGGCGAGTATTACAACAACAAGGACCTGACCAACCTGGCCCTGGTCCGCACCGATGCTTCCATCAATTTTGACTGGGGTTGGGAATCGCCCGATAAATCGATCCGTGCCAGCACCTTCTCGGAGCGCTGGACCGGCTACATCCAGCCGCGGTACAGCGAAACCTACACCTTCACCACGCGCAGCGACGATGGTGTGCGGGTGTGGATCAACAATCAACTGGTCATCGACCAGTGGAACGACCACGCCCCCAGCGAACATTCCGGACAGATCACGCTGGAAGCGGGCAAAAAATATGACTTCCGCATGGAGCATTATGAAAAGACCGGCGTGGCCGTGGCCGAGTTGTATTGGCAAAGCGCCTCGCAGCAGCGGCAGCTTGTTCCGGCCGCGGCGTTTTTCACCAAGTCGGATTCCACCACGCCACTGCCACCGGTTGAACCCACCCAACCCGTGCCCCCCCCGACCAAGCCGGTCGAGCCTCCTCCGACCAAACCGGTTGAGCCGCCTCCGCCGACAAAGCCGGTTGAACCTCCATTGCCGGTGGCGCCCAACGCGCCCGGCGGCCTGAACGCATCGGCCGTCTCCACCTCGCAGATCAATCTGACCTGGGTGGACCGCAGCACCAACGAAAGCCGATTTGTCATTGAGCGCGCCATCGAAGGCCAGAACTATCTGCGATTGGCCTCGGTCTCCGCCAACACAACCACCTACAGCGACAAGGCGCTGGCAGAGGGTACGAAGTATTCGTATCGCGTCCTGGCCGCCAATGACGGCGGCAACAGCGCCTTTTCAGCCGCCGCTGATGCCACAACCAAAACCACCCCGACACCCCCGCCGGTCACCCCCACGCCGCCGACCAATCCGAACCCGACACCGCCGACCTATCCGCCGGTGCCGACCGGGCCGGTCACTTACAGCGGCCCGATCACCATCACCAAGGGTGGTGTTTACACCGGCAACTGGGAAAGCAACGACGCCAAACGGGCGGCCGTCGAGATCGACACCACCGAGGCGGTCACGATCATCAACTCCAACATTCGCGGCCGCGGCCATTTGATTCAATCATCGGTCAGCGGCGCGAACGTGACGGTGCTCAACACCGCCGGTTATGCCCTGAACCCCAACGTCTCGGGTCGTTCGCCGGGGCGGTTCGTCAACGCCGAATTTTTCAACAAGATCGACGTTGAGAACTGCTACATGGAAGGAACCGCCGGCATGTACTTCTACAAGGGCGGCGACATCACCGTCCTGTACAACGCCGCCAAGAACATTGACGGGCGTGCCAGCGACGGCCATGGCGGGTTCTCCACCAATGACAGCGACAGCGACCTGGTGCAGTTTGTCCAGTTGAACGACATCCACGAACAACAGGTGGAGATCGCCTGGAACCAGGTGATCAACGAACCGGGAAAGAGCCGCGCTGAGGATGTCATCAGCATCTATGGATCGTCCGGCACGGCCAATCGGCCAATCTCGGTCCATGACAACTACATTCAAGGTTCATACCCCTCCGACCCGGCCAATGACGGCTTCAGCGGCGGCGGGATCATGGTCGGCGACGGCGGCGGCTGCGGTTACATCGTGGCCTATAACAACACCGTGGTCTCGACCAGCAACTATGGCATCGCCATCTCGGCCGGACACGACAACAAGGTGTACAACAACCGGATCGTGTCGGCCGGCATCTTGCCCGATGGGCGTCGGATCGACAGCCAGAACGTGGGCCTTTATGTCTGGAATGCAGGCGGCGATGGCAATTTCGCCCGCAACTCGGCCACCGACAACCTGATCGGCTGGTCCAACGGCAACGGCGGCCGAAATGACTCCTGGACGCCGGATGGATCGGTCTCCAACAACCAGGGCATGAGCGGCTCGATCACCCTGGCCACCGAGGCCAACGAGCTGAAACTGTGGCAGGCCAAACTCAACAGCGCCGGCTTTATTGTCGGTGTGAAAAAGTAAGGCGATTGGATCATCACAGAGTTCCAAAGGCACGGAGAATCCATTGGGTTCTCCGTGCCTTCTGGTTTTACTGACTTTGCTGTTTGTGATTCACACTCAGGCGGGCGGGGCGAACCGTGTGAGATTTTGGCTGTTACGCAATGTCTCTGATGATGCGCCCCAACGTCGGCAGATTTCGCCGTTGCTCAGGCAGGGGAGTTGGCCTTTCATCTGGCCCATGAGTTGCAGGATTCGCTCCAATCGGGACCACTGTTCTTCGCTCTCCAATTCCCACGAGTGGCCCCAGAGATGAAACACGCCGCCGATTTGTGCCGTGCGCTCCAGCATCCGCCGGGCAAGCGGCTCCCATTGACCCGCGACACCGCCCCGCACGATATAGGACCACAACCCGCGCAGCGAGATGCGCTTCAGCAGGTGTTTGATGATCGTCGTCGGGGCGTGATCCTTGGCCTGGATCGTGGTTGGCATGATCGCCAGGCCGCACGCCCGGCGGGGATATCCCAGCGACAACAGCTCGATCGTGCGCACGCCGATGAATCCCGCTTTGGCGATCATCCGAAGATGTTTTCGCTCATATTGGCCGGCCGGCGGGCAGAACATCGAACAAGTTTGGCCGGTGACCTGTTCCATCCATGTTTTGCCATCGTGGATTTCCGATTCGGCCAATGGGTTGCTCAACTTTGTCAGCGACAGGTGATGCAGCGTGTGGCCACCCATTTCAAATCGGCGGGATAAATCGCGCAGTCGGCCAACCGACATTGTGCCGGTGCGCGCCAGCATCGGAATATAAAATGTGCCGTTTAATCCATGTCGATCCAGCAATTCCCCAACACGCATGTCCGATGGATGCCCATCATCCCAACTGAACGTCATGCACCCCGTCGCACCCATCATGCCTCCGTGATCCCTCCCATCAACGCCGTAGGACGATAGCTGTTTTGGTCCGGATCGCAACCGGCCACGATCGCCCGTTCATATCCGGCCATCATCATCTGAAAATTCCGCGAGCCTGTAAACCGCCGCAGATAATCTTCCTGACCCCTTTTTCCGTGTTCCATCATCTCATCGGGGTGGTCCCAGGCATGGTTGACTTTGGCCGCGAGATCCTGGGGGGAGGAGGGGTCGAACAGCAATCCGGTGCGGCCATCGTTGATGATTGTCGCGGTGGCGCCGGCCTTGGTCGCCAGCACCGGGAGGGCGCACGCCATGGATTCCAGCGCCACCATCCCGAATGTCTCGTAAAGCTGCGAGGCGAAGATGCACGCCCGCGCCCGGTGCATCTGTTCGATCACACCCTTGCGGTCCATCGGCCCCAGATAGCGGATGGCGGGGCATTTTCCCGCCGCCTCGCGAACCGCATCCGCCAGCGGACCATCTCCCACAATGTGCAGCGGCTGCTGTAATTTGTGTTCCATCCATGTCCGCAGCAGAAACTCCACCCCCTTGTCGCGCGTCAGCCGGCCGACAAATAGAAAATAATCCCCCGCATGGGACTTTGGTCCGGGGTTCGGCTCCAGAAAATTCGGTTTGACGATGATCTTGTCGGCCGGCAAACCCCCCTGAATGAACTTGTCGCGGGCAAACTCGGTGGGCGCGAAATACAAATCCACATCGTTGTTCCACGTCCGGCGGATGCGATGGGCCGACAGCATCGCCGCCACCACCGCCGATTGCGCCCGCGATGAGCGATAACACCCATGCTTCACCCCCGCCCAAGGCCCATGCCCCACACAATCCTCGCACACACCCCCATCGCGAAACAACAGCGCGTTGATGCACATCAGCCGGTAATTGTGCAACGTCTGCACCACCGCCGCCCCCTCCGCCCGGCACGCCGAATAGGCCGAGGGGGAAATCAGCGGAAAGGTGTTGTGAAAATGAACCACCCGCGGGCGAAATTGCTGTACCGCCTGCCGAACCCTTTTTGCCGCCGATGTCGACCAGATCGTCCGGCCGGCCAACTTCGCCGAACCCCAAATCCCGCGCCGATCGGGAATTTCATCATTGTCAAACGTCAGCCGTTCCACTTCCTGGCCGTGCGATTCCAACAACGCCCCCTCGGCGGCGAAGACCACATCCTCCCCCCCCGCCTCGCGATAGAAATTATGCACCATCAAAATCCGCATGACATCCTACGATCCAACCATCTCCATCTCGCGACGCGCAACTTCAACCTCTTTTCGCCGTTCGATCTTTTGATGCTTCAAATCCCATTTCTGCGCCGCCAGGACGGCCATGCCGAAGCCGATCCAGGACCAGAACCAGATTCCCGCCTGCGGGCCTTCCAGATATACATCGAAACTCGCGTTGACGTTAAAGGCGATCCAATACGCCAGCACCCACGCATCGACCCTGGCCCACCATTCCTGCCCGGCCTTGCGCGCCCGCCAATTTCCATGCAGCATCCCGGCCGCGAACGTCAACTGCAACAGCGCCCACAGCACCAACCCCGGCACACCCGACCTTGCCAGAATCGTCATGTGCGCGCTGTGCGGACTGCGCAGCGGCGCCCCCTTCTCGCCCCCCAGAAACCCATCATCCAGCGCCAGATTCACGCCATACCCCTTGCCGGTCCAGAAATATTTTCCGCCGAAGGTGTAGTCGATGATCTCATTCCACCAGTTCAACCGCCATTGCTTCGTATCATCCAGGTCCCCCCGGTTGGACTTCTCAAAAATACTCGTCACGTTGGAGATCAATTGCTGGGCCGACACTTCACGGCGATTCATCTCGATTTTCAAATCAATGAAAATCGCGACGCAGATCCCCATCAGCACCAGCGCCGCCGCCTTGCCCCAATGCCCGGCGCTGCGCGGCCGCAATGCCATCACCACGCCCGCCGCGGCGAAGATCGACAGCATCCCCCCCCGATTGGCGGAGGCGGCCATCACCACACCCACCGACCAGATGATCCACCACCACCAGTCGCGCATCAGTCGTTGAAAACCGCCCATTTTCGGCCGCAATACCTGATGCAGCCCCAATGCCATGAACGCCGCCGCCCCGGCCAGATGAACGGCCGTGTCGCCCGGTTTCAACTGTATCAGCCGTTCATTCGTCCCCGGAATATTGGGAATCGCCTCCCCCAACACCCGTTGCAGCAAATACCCCGCCGGCAGCCACATCAGCACGGCCGGCAGCAACCGCCCATACAACTTCACCGCCTTCACCACCCACCCGCAATGCAGCAGACAGATCGCCGTCATCAACGCGTACAACCCATAACCCCACAACGTCGCATCGCGCAACGACAAAATGCCGTATTGTTTCAGATATGGAAGCGTGCAAATCAGCCCATCGACCGCCAGCAATCCCCAGATCCAAACAACCGCCTGATCCTTGATCAGCTTGATCCCGCCGCCAACCAGCACCGCCATCACACCCAATCCCAGCACAATCTCGCCCACATACACCGGCCCGGCCCCAAGGTACGCAAACCCTTTGTCCAGCGCCAGATATCCCCCCAGCAACACCACCAAGGCGCGCAACCAGAATTTTTGCAGTTCAATTCCTCGCATTATTCCGCCGCGACAAGTCCCAATTCACGCAGATACGATTCCACCATCGACTCGCGGGTGAAAAACCGTTGAAAATGTTCCCGCCCACGCCGACCCAGGTCCGCCCGCAATGCCGCATCGCCCAAAACCGGCCGAAGAATCTGCATCGAAGCATTTTCATCGCTCGGATGCAGCAGCACACCACCCTGTAAAATCGCCTGAACCTCCGGCACACCCCCCGATGGCAACGCCGCCGATGCCACCCCCGCCCGCGCCGATTCCAGCAAGGCCAACCCGAAGGATTCCACCAGTGAATAATGAATATACAAATCACACATCGCCAGCAGCGCCGGCACATCGCCGCGCTGGCCGAGCAGTTTCACGCGATGTTCGATCCCCAGTTGATGCGCCCGCCGACGCAGCGCGGCCCGATCCGGCCCCTCTCCCACCAGCACCAGTTTGGCATGATCAAATTCCTTGGCGATCCGCGCGAACAGATCGACCAGCGCCATCTGGTTTTTTCGACGCTCCAGCGAACC
Source organism: Phycisphaerales bacterium (assembly GCA_020847545.1). GTDB lineage: Bacteria > Planctomycetota > Phycisphaerae > Tepidisphaerales > Tepidisphaeraceae > JADYZN01. Next base: position 13,186 of record JADLBV010000086.1, on the reverse strand, counting down.
GACCATCAATAAAACCAAATCCTGATCCGTCAATCCCAAAGACCGTCGATCAACCGCCGCCGGCCGGTTGTCATCGGCAAGGCCGTTCCAGATCACCACCGACCGCTTTGGCCTGATGTTCCGCGCCTCTTCCAACGACTTGCGTGCGGAATTGGAGACATAAATGACCCGGTCCACGGCCTGAAAAACATCCGCCTCCTGTTGTTCGATCCGGCCGGCGGTATTGGGGTCGTTCAACTGCCCATTGTCCAGCGCCTCGCGGGCGTGGCTGTAGGCAAAATGGCAAACCATCGAAACTTCAAAATCACGCCCCAACTGCCGGCGAACTTCCAATGCCGCCCGCGCGCTCAATGGACAGGTCGCCACCACATGCGTCACCGGCTGAGATCTGGCATGGCTTAAAAAACCCTGTTTCACCGCGACAAAATGCCAGGGCCGATACCAGCGCAGCGCCCAGTTGCGATTCACAAAATCCAGCACCAGCCGACGAATGGCAAAGACGCCTTTCCACCATTTCCTACCGGAAAAGGGGGTAATCAGGGGTGCGTCAATCCCTCGTTCGGCAAGCCCATCCAACAACACCCGAGTGTGGGTTTGCACGCCCGTATTGCCGGCCGGCCGCATCATGGTCAAGACCACCACGGATGCTTTTTTGGGCAATGCGCTCGTCGGCATGGGCATCAATAATATCGCCTGGCTGGTCATGTTCCCGCCCCCGTCTTTTCCAGTTCACACGAGACCGACTCCCGGTCCCCCTCCGGCCAACGCCCCATGGGGGTCAGTTGAGTCAGAATATCCCTGAACCAGACAACCATCGGGTCGGCCGGGTCATAATCTTCACCCAGCAATCTCGCGAGCATGTCCAGCAGATAGATGGTGGCCAAGGCGCGGGCCTGACGCGGGGTGTACCCCTGTGGCCGCGAGGCGGACAATTCCAGCAGATGTCGAAACCCCTGTCGGCTGTCCCATCGATAAAACAGATATCCACAAAATAGAACGTGGTGAAACTGGTCGATCATCGGCAGGCCATCGACCTGGCCATACTCCCAGTCATACGCGAAAATCCGCCCGCCATTGGCGCGCAAATTCCACGGCCCAAAATCGCCATGAACAATTGTTGCGGGGATGGTCATCCGCTCCAACACCGGCAAAATATCATCCAATGCCCCGTCCAAATCGTCATGCGGGACTTTCAGCGCACTCAATCGCGATGGTAATTCGCGGACCATGTCGGCCTGCGTGGCCGGTTTGCGCTCCTGCCGCTGGAGCGTGGTCAGAAAATTCAGATGGGCGTCCGACAATTTAGCCTTGCTGGATCGACCACTCAGCGGGCTTTGAACCATCAGCAACGAACCCTGAACCTCGTCGGCAAATAAAAGTCGCGGCGTATCCGCATTGACCTCGGCCAATGCCCGAAGCAATTTTGCCTCGTGCTGCAACAGATGCCGCACCGATGGTTCGCGGCCAAGTTTGGCAAATCCCAGCACCTGACCCTGTGGGTCGAAGATCATGATCGAAGGCTTGCGGTTGCGCGAAGGTTCGGGTGCGCCGGCCGAGATCGCCATGCGAACCGGCCGACCGTCAAATAGATTGCTTAATACCGTATATAGTTTCGGAGCCTTGCGCTGTGCGATGCAAATCTGATCCTGATACCAGCCGGGCAGATTCACGCGGGCGGCGAGGCGGGCCGCCATATGTTTGAAGCGCGACAGGGGTTTGGAAGGCTTGTAGAGCGCAAATCCATCGGAGGCGACGGCCGCATTGTCCAGCGGGATAAACCAGCGGGCATGTTGCAGGTTTGGAATCACCGCGAATCGACGAACATATTCAAAACCCTGCCGGCCAAGGGTGGATTCGGAAAGTTTTGGACAATTGATCGCCACCAGAGCGGGGGCGGCCGACAAATCGGGCATTTGATTCGATTCCCCGCCACAGATGACCGGAATCGGATCGCCCGCATTCCTGGGCTGATTGGCAATGGCCTGAACGAGCCATGCGGGACCTTGTTTGCAATCAAAGGCCGCGCCAGGCGCGAACAGGTAGGCCCAGGTCAGTGCGGGCGGGAGCGTCATGTGGCGCCTTTCAGGCCAAATCGACGGGCCGTGCGGACTGCCAGGTGATCGAGGATGATCTTTTCCACATCCGAGACGACCTTGTCGGCCGGTTGGGTGGCATCGACGACATGGCCGTTGCGCATCGGTTCAACCAGCGAGCGATACGCGCCGCGCTGGCGGGCGGTCTCCTCGAAGGGGACTTCCTTTTTCCGCGCCTGCACCACCTCGGCCGGGGCGTCCAGCAGGATGATGACATCCGGCTTGACGGCCACCTTCCAGACCAGCTTCAGGAGCCAGATGGGGCCTTTGTAACGATAGCGCTTCGGATCGGCGATGGAATCGACGAAATAACGGTGATTGAGCGCCATCCGCGACCGTGCCAGATCGGGCCAGACGGTAAAGTAATAACCGATGCTGTAATAAATCCCCCAGTAGACGGCTTTGGCGTAGGCCGCCGGCATCGATCGCGGCGGCAGGCCGTGCGGCTGGCCCGGCTTGATGTGGCGCATGCCCAGCAAACCGGGGGCGAATGTGCGGGTGGAGATTCGCCCGCCAAACGCGGGGGCCAAATCCTGTTCAACCGCATCCTGCACGGTGGATTTACCGACGCCATCGGGGCCGAGCAACACCACATGCAGGCCGCTGTGAGGTCGAATCCACCGGCGAATCTTTCGGCCAAATTCACCCAACCGCGTGGAAAACCGCGAACGCCTCCGCAATAACATTTCGGAGCGGAGTCGGGGCAGATTGCTGATGACCTGACTCCAATCGCCGGTGTCGGCGGCCTCGGTGATCAATTTGCCGCTGCCGTTCCAGAATCGATCCACCTGCTGACGACAGGCCTGCGGATTGCTTCGATACAGATCGCTCAGCCGCCGGGCCTGCTCTTCGTTCAGGGCATTTTTGGCGACCTTTTTGACCAGATAGCACCCGAATTCAAGGCCGGCGGCGGGAACCCACAGTGAGTTGTGCTGCTGACGGCTGGAGAGAACCTCCTCGCCGAAATAAAACGTACGGTCGTCGCGGTTGTAGTCGGCATGAACATCGATGCGCACAAACCAGGGCTTGCCCGATTCATCCTGCGAGGCCAGCACGATGTAGTTGGAATCGTGCCATTGAACCAGGTCGGCCCCGATGAAATTGCGATTGGCGCCGACCAGCGCCGCCAATCGTCGCGGCAGATAGGATGCGGGGATCACGCAGTCGATGTCGCCCGATGGCGCCTGTTTGCCGATCCCTTCATAGCTGTCGAGGATGCAATACGGCACGCCGTGGCGTTCGAGCAGTTCAAAAAACCGCAGCACCGCGACCGCGGCGGTGGGCGCGGCCGGGCGTTCGCCAAAATCGGCGGGCGCTGAGCCGTTGTTGGTGTGTTCCATGACTTCTCCTTCGGACTTGGTTTTGATTGATTCGCCGGCCAATTGTGCCGACGGGTTGTTTTCATGGCGGCGGCGTCGATAGGTCATCCAGAAATGGCAGTTGACCATCAACGCCGTCAATGTCAGACCAACAAATGTACCATTGACGCCCATCCAGTGCAGCAGCGCCCACCCCAGCCCCACCGTGAACATGGCGGTATAGACATAGGCCATGAAGATGTATTTGGTCTGCCGCCGGGCCGCCAGCGCGGCATAGGTGACTCGCGACACATAGGCGGGAAAGACCGCCATCGCGTACAACGCCAAAATCGCGGCGTCATCGGCATATTGCCTGCCATAGGTGATCCGCAACAACGGCCCGGCAAACAAGGCCACCAGCCCGCAATAGGCCGCCAGCATCGGTGTCACCAGTAGAAACGTTAATCGATACTGGCGATTCATCGCCTCCGGCCCGCCGTGGGCGAGTGATTTGGAAAACCGTATCGGCAGGATAGTGTCCAGGAATGAAATCAGCACGCGGGTTGGGCCGAAGATCACCGCGGCGGCCTTGAGCATGGCGGTGGCGGTCACACCCAACATGGCGGCGGCGATGAACAAATACCATTGAACCGAGGAGAGCCACTGGAGCATCTCGGCCCCCAGCAACCATTTGCCGAAGTTCCAATTTTCCCACAGGGATGACCATTTCCAATCGCGGGCCAGACTTTTGCGAATCTGCCACAACCCCACCAACGCTGCAAAGGCCGAAGTGGCGGCCAGAACATACAACGCCCGCAGTGGGGTCAGTTCCTCCGCATGCCAGAGCAGGCCGATGATCAACGCCTGAGCGCCATAACTGAGCAGGTCATTGCAAAACGCGGCGGCGGTGCGACCTTCGGTATAAAGCACCCGGCGGACAAATTCCTGCGACTGCCACGCGATGATGCAGGGGGCCAATGCCGCCAGCAACCCGGCGGCCGACCACCCCAGCGACCATCCCACCCCCGCGGCGACCAGCGTCAGCAGCGCCACGAGGAGTACAAACACCATTTGCCCCGCGCCTGAGGCGGAAGTGAATCGGCGGTAATCATCCCCACCCCGCGTTGACGCCAGCACGTTGTGCGGCTGGGTAATCAGCGTCGCCTGTCCGAGATTGGTGAAAAGCAGCACCGAATAAATGAGCGTAAACTCGCCGAATTCAAATCGCGTCAGGCCGCGCGCCACCAGCACCATGGTGATGAAGTTGCTGCCGCTCAGCAGCATCTGATCGGCCAACGCCCAGACGCCCCGACGGAGCTTTCGTGCAACCGCGGCGAGGGGTTTGGTCTGTTGCTGGCTGATGACGGCGAACATGGAGCAAGTGGTTCCTTTTTGGTTCGTTCAATGGACTTCAGCGGGCGCCTTTGCGGAGCAATATGGCCGGGACGGTCCGCAGCAGCAGGTTCAGATCGTGCAGCAGGTTGCGGCGTTTAAGGTATCGAATATCCATGCGCATCCACTCGGTGAAGGTGACGCGCGACCGACCTTCCACCTGCCAGATGCAGGTCAGGCCAGGCGTGACATCGAGCCGGCGGCGCTGCCAGATGTCACAACCATCCGATTCATCGCAGGGGAGCGGCCGCGGACCCACCAGCGACATGTCGCCGACAAAGACATTCCACAACTGCGGCAGTTCATCCAGGCTGGTGGTGCGCAAAATTCGCCCGATGCGGGTGATGCGCGGGTCGTTGGTGAGCTTGAAGGCCGGACCATCCTGTTCGCTGAATTGCCGAAGCGCCTTTTTGCGCGCCTCGGCATCAACAACCATGGTGCGGAATTTGAATATCATGAACGGCCGCCCACCCAGCCCGGCGCGGGCCTGTTTGAAGATGACCGGACCTTTGCTGGTCAGCTTGATGATCAGCGCGATCACAATCAACAGTGGCGACAGCAACAGCAAACCCATCCCGGCGCACAGCATGTCCATCATCCGTTTCCACCAGGGAAGCGGCTTGACGAAAATGCGCTCCAGCGAACGCGGCTTGGCGGCCGGCGATGACATCCCCTCTTTCACACCATCCAGCACAAATGGAATCAAGTCACTCCGCCGCATGGTGGGGGTCTCAACGACGGCCGGCACAGCGGCCGGCGCAGCGCCCGATGTACCGCCCATCTGCTGACTCACATGTTGCAGGTCCGGACCGATATCGCCGGTGGTGGTCGCCTTTTTGCCATGCCAGGCATGGGGATAACCATGAACGCTGAATCGGCATTTTCCGATGCGCCCTTCAAGCCGGTTGGCCACATCGGCCGCGAAACACCACGCGCCGGCCTGGTTGGTGTCCGGCAAAAAGACGCACAAATATCGACGGTTGAGCCACCCCACCTCATCGGTGAATCGAATTCGCTTCAACACCGCATGGGCCAGCCGCAGCGCGCTGCGATGGCGATGATGAACCCGAAACAGCACCACCGAAAATTCATGGCCGTTTCGTTCCGATCGTGCACGCTCGCGCTGAAGCATCTGGCCGACATACGCCGACGGCAAAATGCCGCGCAACGTGCGCCGCGGCACGGCATGTTTCTCTTGACTCCCGACTCGCATATCTTCCCTTACCTTCCCCCGGTCGCAATCCCACATCACTTCCAATGTTCCTCGTCGCGTTCTCTCACCCTGATTCACGCTTTTCCCCCAACCACCAGGCCATGTTCGGCCGGCATCGGCTCATCCTGAGGTGTTTCGTATGAATAACTCGACCCGTAATACGCACTGCGGTCGCGCGAGCGGGGCAGATCATTGACCACCACGCCCAAAACCGACGCCCCCACGCTCAACAGGCTGTTGTGCGCATCCTCAAACATCCTCCGGGTGGATTTCTGCACCCGCAACACCATCAGCGTGGCGTCGCAGACCGACCCCAGGATGCGGGCATCGGCGAACGGCAGCACCGGTGGCGAATCAAGCAAAATTCGGTCGTATTGGCCAGACAATTCATTAAGCAACGCGGCAAACCGTTGGCTGTTGAGCACCTCGGCCGGGTTGCCCGGCACCGGCCCGCACGCCAGCACATCCAGCCGTTCCACGCGGGTGGACTGAATCGCCCGATCCTGCGTTTCATCGCCGGAAAGCAGATGCGTCAACCCATGCTCCTCGTCGAGGCCGAAAATTCGGGTCAGCGAAGGCTTGCGAAGATCCGCATCGATCAGCAGCACACGATCACCCGCCTGCGCCATGGTGATGGCCAGATTGGCCGCCAATGTGCTTTTGCCCTCACCCTGCGTGGGTGATGTCACCACCAGGGTTCTGGCCCGCGCCTGTCGAAGCCCGAAATAGACGGCCGTGCGAACATTGCGATACGCCTCGGCCGCATCCGACATCGGATCCAGATGCGTCTTTTGACCCCGTTCGGAACTGGTGAGCCGGCCCAGAATATGCGGCACCGCGCACAACACCGGCACGCCGGCCACCATCCGCAATTCCTCGCCGCTCTGAATGCGTCCATCCGCCCAACTCTGCAAAAAGGCGGCCGCGATCCCCAACATCAACCCCAGCACCAGCGACATCCCCAACAACATCCCCTTTCGCGGCCGCACCGGCGATGTTTCGGCCCGCGCCGGCTCCAGCACCGTCACATTGAGCGAAGGCGCGGTGCGCATCATACGCGCATCCTTGATGCGCCCTTCCAACGCCTCATTCATGCGCTGGGCACGTTGATAATCGGCCTCAAGCACGGCGTATTCACCGGCTTTTGAATTCAGTTCCGACGCCTCTTTGCGCTGGGCATCAAAGGTGGCGCGGATCGATGCTTCCTTTTGTTGTGCAACCGCCAAATCCTGCCGCGCGGCCTCAAGATAACCCTGCGCAAACCGCTGGTTGTGGTCGAGCAGACGCGCCTTGAGTTTCTCCACCAGCACCTTCAAGGTCTGAACCTGCGGGTGGTTGGGGGCGAATTGCCGCTGCATGGCGGCCATGCGGATTTCGGCGTTGTTCAGGTCCGTGCGTAGCTGCTCATATTCACGATCATCGCCAAACTTGCCGCGGCGACGATCCGCATCGACCAGAAGCTGCAACTTGGCCGGATCGCTGGTCATCTGCACCGCCGATTCATAGGCGGCCTTGGCGTCCATGGTCTGCAATTCGGCGGCCGTCAACGCCTCCGAAAGCCGCACCAGCCTCTGCACGATGATGTTCCCCCGGTCATCCTGGAACGACAGCGTTCCGTTGGCCAGCTTAAAAGCGATCATCGCCTTGAGCTTTTCCTGCAATTCGGTTTCGCGCTGCTGTTTTTCATGCTCCAACACCTTCAACACCTCGGTCGCGTTGGTGTGCTTCTGCTTGGATTGATAATCCATGTAGGATTGCACGACCGCGTCCACAATGGCGGTGGCCTCCTCCGGATGGGCCGACTCAAACGCAACCTCGATCAGGTCGTCCTTCTTGCCGACTTCGGCCGTCAGGGCGGATTTCAGTGTGTGCAACCGGTCGGTTGACGCGGCCAATGTGACCGAGTCCTTGACGGTGGGCGTTTCCAGCGCCGTCATGAGAATGGGAGTGGATCTCAACACCTCGCACTGGGTGTCGAGATAATTTTTGGATTGCATCGTCTCCGGGCTGTCGGCGTTGAACGATTGTTCGGCCGGCTCAATGTAAAGCCGCGAACTGCTGCGATAGACCGGCGTTGCGGTCACGGCATACAACATCGCCCCCACAAAGCAGAGGACCATCACGCACAAAACCGTCCATCGACGTGACCAGACGCGCGCCCAGGCATTGACGCCACCTTCGGCGTCCATGCCCATCGGCGGCACGCTGGGAATCTCCAGCCGACCGACCGGGCCTCGCTCAACTCGCATCATTGACTGCTTCCCGTCCACCATGGTTCTCCTGTCACATCAACTTTCCGCTTCACCCGATGCACAGCGGCCATAAGGACCGATAACGCGCATCCAGCGGATTCGGGCCGCAATCGCCTCCCGCGATTGACATGGCACACCGGCCCAACCCGTATCCCTTTCATCCTCAAATGAAAAGAGGCACGGTGGCCGTTTGGTCGGCACAAGGCCGATTTCAGTTAAATTCCGAGCCTATTATCGCGCTCGGACACGGCTGAGGTGATACAACTTCTCCTGATCACACCTTCAGACTTGTGCATTTTTCCCTTCTGGCGCCTCACCCACTGAAGCGACAGAAAACTATACATCCATTTTGACGCCCCGGCCAACCGAAGCGGGTCGTTGCCGGGCAATCAGGCGAATATGTCTTTCTTGTCCTTCCCGTTAATCAGTATATCCAGCGCATCTGGTGAAGTTGCACCGTCCAATAAATTATTGATTCCACCCGACCCGATCAACGACGAGGAAAACGGGTCGGATGTGGTCTGGGAATTGGCCAGCAACCCCGATCCAACCGGCGCTGGGAATGTTATTTTAACACTGTCCATCCGGGTTGAATCATCCGTCCCCGCCAAAACCACGATCTCATCGCTGAAATTGGCCTTGGCGGTTGTCACGTTGTTATGCCCATTGCCGATCAACACCTGTTTGGGCGAAAACGAAATGGTCCCCAACGGCGAGGTCCGATAATAAATTTTCCCCGAAATTTCCGTCTCGGTATACATATAAAGCAGCGTATTGGTGGATTCACTGATCGTCACCACCGCCCGCGTCCCATCATTGTCCACCGCGTAAAACGGATCCCAGCTCCCATCCGGCCGGCGCACCAGCAGGCCCAGCTTCGGATACCCATCGGTGTCGTAGCTGGTCTTGACCGCCGCGTAAACCGTGCCATCCGATGCCGCCGCCATGTGCAGATGGTCATCCGAAAACCCATCGCCGACGTTCAATGCCGAACCACTCGCCGGATTTTCATCGGCCGTCCAGGTGTTGGGATCGGTCCCATCCACATGCGTGCGGAACCCGAACCGCTGCGTATTTTGATTCGACCACAACACCCCGATTTTCCCGTTGGGCATCGCGATGATCGAACCGATGTCATCGGTTGTCACGCCGGTCGCCAGCGTGATTGGCGAACTCCACGTTCCATATGGGAAGTCGGCGTAGCGCACCTCGATGCTGTTGTTGGTATCCGACACCATCCACATCCGTCCGGTGGAATCGATGTCGAAACTGACGGTCTCCACACCCTGCGTCAACGGCACATTCACCACTCCAGGGCGAACCGTCCAGAGCTTGTATTTACCCGGCGCGCCGGCGACATACTGCACCGAAACCAGTTGCGCCCCATATCCCGACTGATCACCCTCACTGACCGAATCCCGGGCGCTGCCGTGATACATCATGATGTGTGTGACATTGCCCACCACCTTGGTGTCCGAGTGGGTGTTGGTCAGGCTCGACAGCTTCAAAACCGCCTTCCACTTGGTCCCATCCAACCGCCAGACCCAGGTGCCACTGTCGTTGGGCATCACGCTCCACCAGGTCTGGTTGTATTGCCACACCTTCGACTGCGGTTTTTCACCCGTGTCGGCCGACACATTCACCGATTGCAACGACTGGATGGTCAATCCCTGCGATCCCACGGTGATCGTCGCGTCACTGCTGCCAACCAATTCCCCATCATTGGCCGTCAATCGAACAACATACGTTCCAGCAGTCGAGAATGTCGCGCTGGTCTGCGGTGAATTGGCATTGGCAAAAACCACGCTTCCCGGCCCGCTGATCTTCGACCAGTTGATTGTCACCGATCCCGGCGGGTTGGGCAGACCATCATCACTGACCGAGCCATTGAGCTGTATCGGCGTCGCCACATCGGCGGTCTGGTCTCCCCCCGCGTTGACGACCGGGGCGAGATTGATGTCATCATCGAGCGCCGCGACCTCCGCCGCCGACAACGCGCGCCCATAAACGCGCACATCATCCATCCCACCCTGGAACGGCGCGGCATTCTGCGTATCCGATCCAAACGTCAACGGCAGCGTGTTGGTTGCGATCGTCAGTGTCTTGTCCACCGAAGCATCCAGCACGCCATTGATGTACAGCTTGATGGTCGTCCCATCGTACGTCGCCACCACGTGCATCCAGGTATTGCCATCGGTGGGATAGCTGGTGTTGGAATTCAGCCGATAGGTGTTGTCCGCGGATGCCTGGTTGAACCGCACAAACACCTTGCCACTGCTGCTGAGCGACAATTCATACCCATCCACACTGTCGTAGGCCGCCTTGTTGATCGGATATTGCGTGTCCAGCTTGCCGGGACGAATCCACGCCGCGAGTGTGATCTGGTTGGTGAAATCAAGGCTGTTGTTGTCGGCGACGGTCACCCGTTGATTGGTCCCGTTAAAATTCATCCCACCACCCAGCACGCCGCTGACCCATGCGGGATTGTTCACCAGTGTGCCGGTATTTCCCGTGCCGGAACTGTCCACCGCCGAGTTGCCGTTCCCATCGTCCAGCTTCCACCAGCCGGCCGGGCCGCTCACCGCCTGCGGATTGACCAGAATCGAAACATCATCGCTGCCGCTCAACGCCCCATCGCTGGCCGACAATCGCAACACATACGTTCCCGAAGCCGAAAAACTCGCGCTGGTCTGTGCCGCATCATCATCCCCGAAAACCACATCCCCAGGCCCGCTCACCTTGGACCAGTTGCTCGTCACCGCGCCCGGCGGGTTGGGATTCCCATCATCGTTGATCACCCCGACCAATTGTGCCGAACCAGGGAGCGTAATCGTCTGATCCACCCCCGCATCCACCTGCGGGGCCGAATTGTTGGCCGGCTGCGACTGCACAACCACCATCACATCATCCGAGGCCGACCAAAATCCATCATCCCCCGTCAACCGAAGAACGTAAATCCCCGCCTGTGAAAAGGTTGCGCTCGTTTGCAGCGCGTTGGCATTGCCGAATACGACACTCCCCGGCCCGCTCACCATCGACCAGGCGCTGCCGACCGCCGCGGGTGGATTGGGCAATCCATCATCGCTGATTGAGCCATTCAATTGAGCATCATTGGGCAGCACAATCGTCTGATCCACCCCGGCCGCCACCACCGGCGGCTTGTCGCTGAGCGTCTTGATCTCCGCCGCCGTCAATGCGTGGTCATACACCCGCGCATCATCCAGTTGTCCCTTAAACGGCGCCGTCCCCGAATCCTCCGCCCCCAATCCCAACCCCACGCTGTTGGTGGCGATGGTGAACGTCTGATTCGACGATGCATTCAACTCGCCGTTGATGTAGAGCTTGATGGTCGATCCATCATAGGTGGCCGCAACGTGCATCCACGTATTGCCATTGCTCGGATAGGATGTCGTGGAATTGACCCGCAGCGCATTGTCCGATGTCTTCTGATTGAACCGGACAAAGACCTTCCCCGATGAACTCAGACTCAGTTCATACCCATCGGTCACATCGTAGCGCGCCTTCTTGATGATGTATTGCGTATCCTGTTTCGACGGCTTGATCCACGCCGACAGTGTGATTTGATTGGTGGCATCCAGCGAATTGCTGTCCGCCGCCACCGCCCATTGGCTTGAACCATTGAGGTTGACCGCCCCACCAACCACTCCGCCCCCCCATGTCGCCCCGCTCAATACCGAGGCGTTGTTGGCATTGGATGATGAATCCACCGCCACCGCACCCGTGTCATCAAACCGCCACCAGCCGGCCGGGTCGCTGACACTGAGCAACACCCGAACCTCCAGGCTTTCCACAGGCACGATCCCGCTTCGATCCGTCGTTTTTCTGTTCGCCGCCATGGCGCATTTCCCTCTTCCAGATGAGCTTCGCAAATCACTTGAGAAGCCCGCATTTTCTCCTCGCCCGTTCTCCTGTTGGCAACGGTTCGCGAGCGCAGTTCCCAATGGCCCTGAGGCTAGCCATCGGCTCCAGTACCGCACTTATATTTCTACAACCAGACCGGAACGTGATCGTCCATCCAAGCTGTAACCCACAGATGATGAACGTTAGTATATCCCACTTGTTTCCCCAATCCAACGGGAAATCGACCGGCCTTCCCTCATTTTGACCTCCGACACCCACATACCCGACCCACCTGCCAAATCAAACCCAAAATACGATTGAGTTTCCCCATATATCCAGCATTTCCCCATTCAACACACCTCCTTATCCCATTCCTTCATCCACCAAGGCAGGTACAATCATCCGGCATGAAATCCCATGAAGTGATCCGACAAGCCGTCGATGAGCCGGGGGTCAAGGCCGTCGCCGCCGCTTTACGCGTGTCAGCCGCCTTGGTCTACAAATGGTGCGAACCCCCCGCCGACGGCCACGAACCCGAACAAAGCGGCACCAAAAACCCCCTCGACCGCGTCCGCGAAATGTACACCCTCACCAAGGACATTCGCCTCATCCGCTGGCTGTGCAACGAGGCCGGCGGCTTCTTCGTCGCCAACCCCGACCCCAAACTGCGCGACAACCTCGACCAAACCATCTTCGACGAAACCCGCGCCATGGTCCGCGATTTCAGCAAACTCCTCGAAACCGTCACCTCCTCGGTCGAGGATGACAAGAGCATCGACTTAAAAGAAGCGGATGACATCCGCCAAAAATGGGAAGACCTCAAATCCTGCGTCGAACGCTTCGTCACCGGCTGCGAACGGGGAAGATATCACCTCAAACGCAAAGCTTAGAATCCATATCAAGTCAGACCGGAGAATTCCAGAAAATCCGCCAATAGTTGCCCTTGGAGTCAGGGCAAACGCATTTGTATTTTTTTACGGCATCCATGACACAGGCTGAGCCTCTTTATCCCCTCCCCCGGTACGCCGGGGGAGGGTAAGGGTGGGGGTTTTCCCTCAAATTTGCCGAAATGGACCC